>CAYPZP010000115.1:9026-10517 GCA_964415285.1 uncultured Halomonas sp.
CCGCCGGTCAGAACCTTGCGGAACGGGTCGATGGTCTGGGTCGCGGCCCAGTTCAGGAAATTGCCGCTCCAGTGTCCGTTGCACTGCCGCCCGGTAGCGATCTCGACGGGATAGAAATGGCGATCCGGCTCGTTGGTGCTGTAGCGGTATTCGTAACACTTGTTGGGGTCGAAATAGCCGGTGAACTCGAAGTTCGGGCTGTAGGTCTGCCGAAGGTTGGCGACGCTGACGATGGTCGGCCATTCCACCGAGGGCACGAACACCAGATTTCCGGGGACATCGGTGCCCAGAAACAGCGGGTTCTGCGCTGGATCCAGCGCATGCGCCGAGTGTCCGCACAGACCGAGATACCCGGCCAGGGCTGCAGTCAGCGTGATCTTCTTCAGGTTCATCATGAGATTCCTCCGGACGCCAGGGTCCGGTTCAAGCCGGGTAATAGAAGATGGATTGAACGATCCGGGTGCCCACGCCCGCGGGGCCCGCCGCGCGGGTCACGACCATGTAGTAGCGCGAGCCGGCGCCGAGTCCCGCTTCGTTCATCGGTCGGCACGCCGAGCCGAAGATCAATCCGCCGATGTTGACGGTGTCGGTGAGCTCGACCACGTAGTACTGGTTGCCGGTGGTCGGTGCGGTCTGCCACGGGATGTCGTCGGGATCGATGCCGCTGAGCGTGCAGTCGAAGCGCGAAATGCCCAGGTCGTCGATGGCGTCGGCCCAGACCGGAATGTTCGCTGGCAGGCCGCCGGACGCGCCTTCGCTGATCTGGACCAGGCGTTGTTCGATTTCGCGCAGCGTGGCCTCGGCTTCCTGAAACGCCACGTTGGTTTCGCGCACGTTGCCGGCCATGCGCTCCTGCAGGATGCCGACGTTCGCCGCGCTGAGCCCGATCAAGGTCAGGATGATCAGGAACATCAGGCTGATGAACAGTGCCGCGCCGTTCTGTCGTTCGGGCAGATGGAGAATCGGATGGTTCATGCGCTCGTCCTCATAGCACCAGCAAGCGGTTGCGCAAAGCGACCGTGTTCAGAAACGGCACGCGGAGTCGACCGTCGGCCGGTGCGGTCAGATCCGTCCCGGTGATCTCGAAGACCTGAGCCACCCGGTCGTTGTCGGCGACTTCCGAGGAGCGAACCAGGAAGCCCATCCGGATCGCGATCACCTGTTCCCAGCCGTCTGCCGGCACCTGGTCGGCGGTCAGCCAGTCGTTGACGCTTTGCCCGTCGCCGGCCGGCGCCGCGCGGCTGAAGCCGTAGAGAATCTGCAGGTTCTCGGCACCTTCCACCAGTTCTTCCGCATTGGCTGGGTTGGTGCCGCTGCTCAGATCGACGCGATACAGGCCGCTACGGCCCGTGGCTGCGTTGAAGCCGATGTAGTAGCCGACGACCGAGACGCCGAACGCCTGCATGCTGTCGTCGTAGGAGGCCGACCAATCCACCGAATTGTTGTTGCCGGGACCGGGGTTGCTGCACGATCCGGTGCCGGCCGAAAAGG
>CAYPZP010000116.1:0-10489 GCA_964415285.1 uncultured Halomonas sp.
GCATTCCAGATCGTCGACGACCTGCTGGATATCGAGGGCAGCACCAAGGTAATGGGCAAGCCGGCCGGATCCGATACCGAGCGCGACAAGGCGACCTGGCCGGCCATGGTCGGCATCGAGGCGGCGCGCGCCGAGGCCGACCGCCTCGCCGCAACGGCGTGGCGCGCGCTGGATTCCCTGCCCGGTGAAACTGACGGACTCCGCTGGCTGGGCGAGCGCATCGTCCACCGCAAGAGTTGATCCGCCGCCAGACCGCATCGCGCCGTTGATGCAGTGATCACGGCCCCGGCGTAGACTGCTTCACAAATGTGAATCATGCCGAATGCGAGGAGTTGGCGACAATGTCCGAAGAAACACCGAACGCGACCATCCTGCTGGTCGAGGATCACGATGACCTGGCCGCAACCATCGGCGCGTACCTGGAGGGCTGCGGCTATGCGATGGACTACGCCGCGGACGGATCGATCGCGCTCAACCTGCTCGAGGACAACGTCTACGACGTCATCATCCTCGACCTGATGATGCCCAAGGTCGACGGCATGAAGGTGTGCAAGAAGCTGCGCGATCGCGGCGACTCCACGCCCATCCTGATGTTGACCGCCCGGGGCCAGCTCGACGACAAGGTCGAGGGCTTCGGCGTCGGTGCCGACGATTACATGGTCAAGCCGTTCGAAATGGAGGAACTGGCCGCGCGCATCAACGCCCTGCTCCGGCGCGCCCGGGGCGAGGTTTCGGACGGGGCCATCCGGGTCGGCGATCTGGTATTCGATCCCCGCACCATGCGGGTCGAGCGCGACGGTCAGCGACTGAATCTGTCGCCGACCTCGATCCGGATTCTGCGCATCCTGATGCGGGAATCGCCACGGCTGGTCAGCCGGGAACAGATCGAGAACGAGCTTTGGGGCGACCTGCTGCCCGATTCCGACACCTTGCGCAGCCACATGTACAACCTCAGGAAAGGCATCGATCGTCCGTTCGAGCACAAGCTGCTGCACACCGTTCAGGGGATGGGATTCAAGCTCGCGCATCCGGACGACGCCTGACGCAACGGGGAGTTCCCGCTCGACCCGGCGATCAGGCCCTGGCCGTCGCGCTCGGCGAGGAAACCGGCTCCGGGTTCGAAGGGCGCCCCTTCAGCCCGGCGCGCCGGGCGGCCTCACCGCCTTGCGATGCCCCGTGCCGGAAGCCCGAAACGAACGATGCCGAGGGTCGAAACGCCGCGCTTCGATCAGTTCGACGATTCGGCGTCGGGACGCGGGGCGAACTTCACGCCGTGCGATCTGGGGAAATTGACCCGGAAAACCGTGCCGGCCCCCAATTCGCTGTCGACCTCCAGCGGCCAGCCGAAGCGACGGCAGAGCCGGCTGACAATGGCCAGCCCGAGCCCGTAGCCTTCGTTGGACCGGTCGTGGGCGCGGTAGAACGGCTCGAACACGCGCCCGAGATCGTCTTCGCTCATGCCGCAGCCGGTGTCCCGGACGATGACCGAATGCGCGTCGATATGCACGCTGACCTCGCCTGAATCGGTGAACGTCACGGCGTTGCGCAGCAGGTTGTGGAAGATCATGCCGAGAACGCGCTCCGGCGCCTCGGTTTCGAGCACGCACTCGGCGGTCATGTTGATCTGGACACCGGCCTTGCCCATGGCGCGACGCACCTGGTCGACCTGTTCGGCGACCAGGTCGTTGAGCACCACCGACGACCAGGTCAGCTTGGATTCGGATTCGCGCGCCAGGATCAGCAGCGTTTCCACCAGCGCTTCCATATCGACGACGGTGCGCGCCATGCGCGCGATGACTTCGTCGCGCTTGGGCAGATCGGGGAACTTCTGCAGCAACTCCAGGTTGCCCTTGAGCACGGCCAGCGGCGTGCGCAGCTCGTGCGACGCATTTCGGGTGAAGTTCCGCTCGCGGGTCACGAAACGCTGCAGCCGGTTGCTGAATTGCTCGAGCGCGTTCATCAGCGCCAGCACCTCCGGATCCGAGGTCTCGCCGAATTCATCGAGCCGGAAGGCGTCGAAATTGCCTTCCTGAAAATCGAAGCTGCGCACCGCGTCTGCGAGCTGCACCACGGTCGATACCGCGCGCCGACTCAGCAGGTAGCCGACCCAGGTCAGCACGTAGATCAGCAGCAGCACCGCGGTCAAGGGCGCGATGCCGAAATAGAAAGCGAGGCTGGAGACCTGCATCTCGTCGAAGACCAGGGTCAGGCGCTTGCCGTCGTGCTCGGTCACGTGCACGACCGGGTTCCGTCCGCTGGGACCGCGATGCCGCGCGAAACCGGGCTCCAGCCCGCGAAGCCATTCCGGCGGACCCGATTCTCGCGCCGCCCCGGTCAGGTAGCCGGTCAGGTTGTTGGTGTCGGGGAGCGGGAACGCCGGGTTCTCATCGTAGTGCTGCCAGAAATGCGCCGCCTCGCCGTTGAGCGCCTCGCGAACCAGGACCTGCTCGACGACGACCGCGGCGCCGTAGACTCCGAGCACGGTGGCGACGGAGATCGCCAGGATCTGCAGCACGAACACGCGGATCAGCTTGGTCTTGATGCTGCCGCGCAGGAACCGGTTCACCGCCTTCATGATCTACGCGCGAACCGGTAATGGCCCACCATCCACTCCGAGCCGCCGGCGAACGCGAACAGTTCCTCGCAGGCCATGAAGAACATGCGCCAGCGCTGCAGCTGTTCTGTCGGCTGGCCCGCAAGCGCCTCTTTCACCGCATCCCGATTGGTATCGAGGTTGTCCAGCCAGGCTCTCGAAGTGCGCGCGTAATGACGGCCGTCGACCAGCCAGCGGCGATCGATGATCAGGTCATCCTGGAACCACAGCAGCGTATCGGCCGCCGGCATCAACCCGCCGGTAAAGAAATGCCGCCCCATCCAGTTGCCGGCGCCTTCGGTTTCGAACGGATACATCAGCGTACGATGACAGAAGATGTGCACGAACAGCAAGCCGTCCGGCGCCAGCCATCTCGAAATGTGGCCCATCAGTTCGCGGTAATTGCGAACGTGCTCGAACATCTCGACCGATATGACCCGATCGAAACCGCCGTCCAGCGCCAGGTCGTTGACGTCCCGGGTCATCACCTCGATGTTGTGCAGCCCGCGCTCCTCGGCCCGCGCGAGAATCCACGCCCGCTGGGATGCCGAATTCGAGATCGCCGTGATCCGCGAGGCCGGATAGTGACGGGCCATCCACAGGGTCAGCGACCCCCAGCCGCAGCCCAGTTCGAGAATGCGTTGCCCGTCGACCAGCCGGGCTCGCTCGCAGGTCAGCGCCAGCATCGCCGCCTCGGCGTCGTCGAGGAACTCGATCCCGCTGGACCAGAGTGCCGACGAATATTTCAGGTGCCGCCCGAGCACCAGCCGGTAGAAGGCGGCCGGCACTTCGTAGTGCTGTTCGTTGGCGGCGTCGGTCTCGATGGCAATTCGCGACTGGCGAAGCGCAGCGATCTGCTCGGCGAAGCGACGCGAACGGGTTTCCGGATCGTCTGCCGCCTCGTGTTGCAGCCGCCTTCGAAGCAGGCGTCGAATCGCGATCCGGATCAGCCGGTCCGGCACCAGGCCCTTCTCCGCCGACGCGATCGGATTCATCCCCGGACCGCCTCCAGCGTTCGGGCCGCAGGCCGCGCCGTGCCCGCCATGCGGTCGATCCAGCGAAACGCCAGGCCGACCAGCAGCGCCCAGATCGGACCCACGCACAGCAGCACCAGCCACGCCGGGGCCGTCCAGGTGACTGCGCCGAAAGCGGCCGCCGCGGTGTAGGACATCGGCGAACCGAACGTCGCCAGCAGCACGAATGCGAGCCAGCGGTGCCGAAACCATGCCAGCGAGTGATTCACGCTCAGACCCACGGCCACCCACAGCAACAACAGCCACGCCGGAGCGAATCCGGCGGCCGGCCATGCCAGCGCATAGTCGACGACCCCGAGGCGCACCCACAAGGTATCGACCACCAGGCCCAGCGCGAGTAGCAAGCCGACCGCACGAACGTCACCGGGATGCGCTCGCGCCGGCGCCAGCTGCCACAATGCAAACGCGCCCACGACCAGGAATCCCGGCCACACCAGGCCATGGGCCGCGCCGACCACGCAGGCCGGCCAGCTGGCCTGGAAGAACGCCTGGTTGATCCAGAAATCGCGTCGCTTCATTTGCGGAACCCGGGCCCGGCCAGCAGCAGGTGTACGTCGCTGATAGCCCGCTCCAGGAAGCCGCCCTCGCAATAGGCCAGGTAGAAACGCCAGCGACGCCGGAAGGATTCATCGAAGCCGCCGGCACGAATCTCGGACCACGCGGCTTCGAAGCGCTCGCGCCACAGGCGCAGCGTGCGCGCGTAGCTGTCGCCGAAATCGAACAGCTCGATCAATCCCAGGTCGGTGCTGCGCGCCATCGAGGCGGCAATCGCGCTGACGCTGGGAATGAAACTCCCGGGGAAGATGTAGCGCTTGATGAAATCGACGCTGCCGAGCGCCGAATCGTAGCGATGATCCTCGATCGTGATTGCCTGGATCAGCGCCAGCCCGTCCGGCTTCAGGCGGTCGCGGACCGTCGCGAGGTAGCGGTCCAGGTATTCGGCACCGACGGCCTCGATCATCTCGACCGACACCACCTTGTCGAAGCGTCCGTCCAGATCGCGATAGTCACGCTGGAGGACGGTGACGCGCTCGTCCAGCCCGGCCCGGCGCACGGCGTCGCAGGCGTGCCGGTACTGCTGCTCGGAGATCGTCGTCGTGGTCACGCGGCACCCGATACGCTCGGCCATGTAGATTGCCAGACCGCCCCAACCCGATCCGATTTCGAGCAGGTGGTCGTCCGGATCCAGTTGCAGCCGATCGGCGATGCGCGCCAGCTTGGCTTCCTGGCCCGCCTCCAGCGTCTGGGCGGAGTCGGTGAACAACGCAGATGAATACTGCATGCGCGAATCGAGCCAGGCCTCGAAGAAGTTGTTGCCGAGGTCGTAGTGCGCCGCGATGTTGCGCCGCGAACCGCCCGGCGTGTTGCGCGCCAGGCGGTGCGCAGCCCGCAGCACCCAGCCGTAGAACCTGGCGCTGCCGCGCTCCATCTGGTCCATCGCGCGTCGATTGGCCGCCAGCAGGCGAATCACGCCGACCAGGTCGGCGGCGTCCCACAGCCCCGCGACGTAGGCCTCGCCGGCGCCCACGCTGCCCCCGGTCGCCAGCATGCGCCAGAAGCCCGCGCCGTGTACCTCGAGCCCGGCATCCAGTTCGCCGGGCTGGCCGACGACCCATTCTCCGTCGGGATCGCGCACCCGCAGGCAACCGCCCTCGAGTGCGTCGAACCGGGCCAGGACCGCCGAGCGACAGCGGCGATCCAGCCATCCCAAGCGGGAATCGGCGTCTTGCATCGTGCTGGCGTTTTCGTGGTTCATGGCCTGGAGGTCTTGTTTTCCGGGTATTCGAGACCGCTGGGGTCGGTGCCCGGGTGCGCGTAGAAGGGCGTACGCTTGAGCCAGAGCCTGAGCGCCTGCCAATAGATGCCGAAGATCACCCGTGCGGTCATCCAGGGGAAGCGCCACGGCATCCGCGACATTGTGCGCGGCGAAAGCGGCTCCAGCGCCAGGCGCATTCCGACCGCCATCGATTGTGTCGTGCCGGACATCACCTGCATGTGAACGTCGACCTGGTCCGGCCGATAGCGAAATCGCCACCGATAGGTCATCTGCATGGGCAGGAAGGGAGAGACGTGGAAGCGTTTGTCGAACTCGAAGCGGAAGTCGGGGCCCGACTGCTGGCGCGCATCGAGAACGTAGGGATGCCGCTCGCCCCACGGCGTGTTGTGCACTTCGGCCACGATCGCATCCAGCGCTCCGTCGCGCGATTCGCAGAAATAGAACGTCACCGGATTGAAGCACACCCCCCATTGCCGCAGGTGGGTCAGCATGCGCACCGGGCCGGCCGGGCGAAAGCCCAGCGACCGGCACACCTGTTCGCGAGCCGCATCGCCGACGCCGAGAGAATGCGGCGCCAGGTAGTCGCGGCGACGGAAACTCACCAGGTTGAAGCGCCCGTAGGACCAGCTGCGGACCCGCTCGAACAACGACTCCAGCGCGTCGGCATCGAGCAGCGTCATGGCCATGCGGTAGCCGAATGCATGGCTGCGCGGACCGCTGCGACGGTGCCAGACGGTGCCGACGGCGAGACGATCAGGCGGCATCGCTCACCGGCTCGCTGTGCACGCCGTCGACCACGCGGCGCGCCGAATGCACCGCATCCTCGTGGAATCCCCACCCCCAGCAAGCGCCGCAGTACCAGATCCGGTCCCGGCCGTTGACCGAATCCAGCCGCTGCTGGGCTGCCCGGGATGCGGTCGTGTAGACCGGGTGGCGATACGCGCGCCGCACCAGGACCCGGTCCGGATCGACGAGATCGGCCTGATTCAGGGACGCGATCAGCGGCACCGATTCCGGCAGGCCCTGGAGCCGATTCATCCAGTAGGAGATTCCGGCACGCTCCGGGGCCGGCGCGTCGCGGCGAACGTTCCAGCTGGCCCAGGCCCGACGGTCGCGCGGCATTCGCCCGGCGTCGGTATGCAGAAGCATGTCGTTGTCCTGGTAGCTGAACGCACCCAGCACGTCGCGTTCGGTGCGCGTCGGCCGCTCCAGGAGCGCGAGCGCCTGGTCAGCGTGGCACGCCATGACGACCTGATCGACTTCCAGCGTGTCGCGATCGGTCTCGATTCGAACCCCGGCAGGCGCCCGCAGCACGCGCCGCACTGCGGATCGCAATTCGATCCGGCCGCCGAAACGCGCCAGCGCGGCCTCGACATAGCGCCGTGAGCCGCCTTCGACGGTTCGCCAGACGGGTCGACCCGACGCCTGCAACATGCTGTGATTGTGCATGAACTCCAGCATGTATTTCATTGGAAATTCGAGAATTCCAGTCCCCGGGGACGACCAAAGCGCGGCGGCCATGGGGATCAAGTGGTCGCGCCCGAAGGCCTCGCCGAATCCCGATGCATCCAACCACTGCGCGAGCGTCGTGGTCTCGTCGAGTCGCGCGAGCAACGCCGGCGCCTGGCGGTAGAAACGGAGAATGTCGCGCACCATGCCGAGGAAGGCCGGACGAAACAGGTTCCGGCGCTGACAGAACAGACGATTCAGATCGGTGGCGTTGTACTCGAGGCCCGAGATGCCGCAGCTCACGCCGAAGCTCATCTCGGTTTCCCGGCTTTCGACGCCGAGCTCGGCAAGCCAGCGGCTGAACAACGGATAGTTCGGCGGATTGAACACGATGAAGCCGGTATCGACAGCCAGCGGCTCGGCGCCCGGCTCGACCGCGATCTCGTGGGTGTCGGCATGCCCGCCGATGCGTCCCTCGCGTTCCAGCAGCACCACCTCGTGGCGCTCGGCCAGATGCCAGGCCGCATACAGCCCGGCCACGCCGCCGCCGACCACCGCGATGCGCATCAGTGACGCACCCGGCGCGCCTCCAGCAGCCCGTCCGGCACCGGCTTCAGGTCGTGCACGATGCCGAGCACGGACAACAGCTTCAACAGCGCGTAGCTGATATCGATTTCCCACCAGTAGAAGCCCTGACGCGCCGAACCGGGATAGGCATGATGGTTGTTGTGCCACCCCTCACCCAGCGTGAGCAGCGCCAGCCACGGATTGTTGCGCGACTGGTCACGCGTTTCGAATCGCCGCGATCCGAAGCGGTGCGCCAGCGAGTTGATGGTCAGCGTGGCGTGGATGAGCACGACGGTCGAGACGAAATAGCCCCAGACCAGCATCTGGGCGCCCGATGTTTCCAGCCCCGGCGCCCAGCGCTGCAATGCCGCCCCGAGCGCAAAGAACGACGCCGCGTAGAGCACGGGAATGACGACATCGAACCGGTCCAGCCAGCGCAGTTCCGGGAACCGCGCCAGATCGGGAATCTGCTCCCACGCCGTGGCAAAGTGGCGTCGCCCCAGGAACCAGCCCATGTGGCTCCACAACAGCCCGTCGTTGGGCGAATGGGGATCGCCGTCGCGATCGGCGCGCTTGTGGTGGATGCGGTGGTGCGCGGCCCACCACAGCGGTCCGCGTTGCGTCGCGCTCGCTCCGATGACGGCGAACACGAACTGCACCGGACGCGAGGCGCGGAATGCGCGGTGCGCGAAATAACGATGATAGAACGCCGTGATGGCGAACATCCGCAGGCCGTAGCTGAACAGGAAGGCCGCTGCCGCCACCCACGACACGCCGACCCAGAAAACCCCCAGACAAGCCAGATGAAGGGCGATGAACGGCACCACCCGCATCCAGTCGAGGCCACGCGCCTCGACCACGTTGCCCGGGATCTCCTGGCCTGAATCGATCCAGGCAATCAGCGGACGCAAGACTCGCAAGGCGTTTTCCTCAGCACGAAAACAGAACAGGCGCAGTATCATTGCCGCGCGCGATGAACCGATCGTGAATATCCAGTCCGCGCCCGGTGAGCGCGTCCGAATCGCGTTCACCACAGTTTGACGGTCAGCCCGGACACTGCCGACATGTTGCGTACCCTGATCATCCTGATTGTCGTGGCCGGCGTGCTGGCCGCCTGGCTGCTGTCGCGTCCCGCGTTCCCCAAGCCCTACGTGCGGGCCTACCAGTCCGCGCTGGAGCGATTCCAGGGCAGCCCGGTGGCGATGGACGAAGGCCTGTCGCGCTTCGAGGCGGTCTATGGCGACCTCACCCACGAGCGGATCGAAGACCGGATCCGGGAACTCTACGCCGAGCGCATCTATTTCAACGACACGCTGGCCACCTTCGAGTCGCGCGACGCGCTGGTCGCCTACATGGGCAAGACCGGGCACAACCTCGACCAGAGCGACGTGCGAATCGACGCGGTCGTTCGAGACGGCTCCGATCTGTTCGTGCGCTGGACCATGACCTTCAGTGCCAGCTCGATGGGTCGTTCAATTGAATCCGAATCGATCGGCATGACCCATCTCCGTTTCGACGAGCAGGGCCGCGTGGTCCTGCACCAGGATTTCTGGGACGCAGCGACCGGGCTGTATCGCAACCTGCCCGTGGTCGGTTACGGCCTGGAACTGGTGGACCGACGCATGGCCGTAGCCCACGAGGACTGATTCAAGCCGATCCCTCGTGCGGCCCCTGCGCCGGCCTCACAGCGCCCACAGCGAACAGAAATCGTGCACCCCGGTTTCGCGCAGCTCGGCTTTCGCGTTCATGGACTCGACGATCGCATCGGCCTGACGCGCGCCGAATGCACCGCGCACGGCGCGCTCGAATTTTTCCTCGAGCAGCGGAATTCCCTCTTCGCGCCGGCGGCGATGGCCGACCGGGAAATCGATGCTGACCTTCCCGGTCGAACTGCCGTCGGCGAAGAAAACCTGGAGCGAATTGCCGATGGCGCGCTTTTCGGCGTCAAAATACTCTTCCGTGAATCTCGGATTCTCGGCGACCGTCATCTTCTCGCGAAGCGCATCGATCCGCGGATCCGCCGCCGACTGGTCGGAGTACGAATCCGCCGTCAGTTCGCCGAAGATCAGCGGGAACGCCACCATATACTGGATGCAGTGATCGCGGTCGGCATAATTGTCCAGCGGCCCGGTCTTGTCGATGATCCGGCAGCCGGCTTCCTGCGTCTCGATCTCGATCCTGCCGATCTCGTCGATCCGGCCGCGGACTTCGGGATGCAGCTTCAACGCGCACTCGACCGCAGTCTGCGCATGAAACTCCGCCGGGAAGGAGATCTTGAACAGCACGTTTTCCATCACGTAGCTCCCCAGTTCACGCTCGAGCACCAGTTCCCGGCCCTTGAACAGCACGTCCTGGAAGCCCCAGCCCTGCGCAGTCAGGGCCGACGGGTAACCGATCTCTCCCTTGAGCGTCAGCAACGCCAGCTGAACGGCGCGGCGGCACGCGTCGCCGGCCGCCCAGCTCTTGCGCGGTCCGGTGTTGGGCGCGTGTCGATAGGTCCTGAGCGCACCGCCGTCGATCCAGGCCTGGCTGACCGCATTGACGACATCGTCGCGGGAGCCCCCGAGCATCCGCGTCACGACCGCAGTCGAGGCCACCCGGACCAGCAGCACGTGGTCCAGGCCGACGCGATTGAACGAGTTCTTCAGCGCCAGTACGCCCTGGATCTCGTGCGCCTTGATCATGGCCTCGAGAATTTCGTCGACGCTCGGCGGCACCAATCCTTCGGCCAGGTCGCTGCGCGCGATGTAGTCGGCTACGGCGAGAATCGCTCCGAGGTTGTCCGACGGATGGCCCCACTCGGCCGCCAGCCAGGTGTCGTTGAAGTCCAGATAGCGGACCAGCACGCCGATGTTGAAGGCAGCCTGAACCGGATCGAGTTCGTAAGGCGTGCCGGGCACGCGCGCACCGCCCGGCAGATCGGCGCCCGGAACCACCGGTCCCAGCAACTTCACGCACTCGGGGAAGCGCAGCGCCAGCATGGCGCAGGCCAGCGAGTCCTTCAGACAATAGTGCGCCGTATCGAACGCTTCGCTGGAGTCGATTTCCCCGTCGCAGACGTAGTCGGCG
>CAYPZP010000117.1:0-10297 GCA_964415285.1 uncultured Halomonas sp.
GATCATTCACCGCGCGGCTCCGGTCCCGCCGCATCAGTCGCGATCGACGAAGATGTCCAGCGGCAGGATTGCCGTGACGCCGACGTTCGGCACGTCGACCAGCTGGCCGATCCGCAGGTCGACTGCGACGCTGGCGATCATGTAGGCCTGCGTCCGGGTATAGCCGTACTCGGCCACGATGTAGTCGATCATCGCCGCCAGCGCGTTCCTTGCCGCAAGGTGGATGTCGGCCGACAGGTTTTCCAGGCCCGCGATCTTCGGCGACTCGAGGTAGGCCATGTTCGCCGGCACGCTGTCCTTTTCCTTGATCGGGAACCCGGTCACGGCATGGAAACGCTCCGACGGGATGGCCAGCACCGACGACGGGCCCTCGTAGTGCGGGCCGCGCGAAAGATCGGGCGGATCGTCGACGATCCGCGTGGTCACGGTCATCTTGCCGCCCATCTCGATCGCGGTCCCGGCCACTTCGCCGTCGCCCTGGGCGTAGTGGAAATCGCCGACCGCGAGCCCGCAACCGTCGACCAGGCACGGCAAATAGACCGTCGTGCCGGTGGTGATGTAGCGGATGTCCATGTTGCCGCCGTGCTCGCGTGGCGGAATGGTGCGCAGGCATTCCGACGGTTTGCTGCCTTCGGGTCCGCACAGCGCGGCCGGTGAAGCCTCGGTAACGTCGGGCGGCAGCACCGCGCCGCCGGCTTCCAGCAGCGCGGCCTCGCGCGCCAGCGCCTCGGCGAGCAGCGCCTCGCCCGGGAGCGTGGTCACGACGCCGGGGAAGCTCGCGTTCGGAATCCGCACGCCGGGCAACGCATCGCTGGTCGCGTAGTCGTTGTTGATGCGCCAGACGATGAACTGGCCTTCGGTGCCGAACTGGTCGCCGGCGAAGCCGAAGGTGCTGGCTTCGGTCCAGCCGACCGGGTCCGGCTCCAGCGACTCGATCGTCACTGCGAGCACGTCGCCGGCCTTCGCGCCCAAGATGAACACCGGGCCGGTCAGCGCGTGAACGATGCCGAAGCCTTCATGCGGCTTGCTCTTGGCGCTGGTGAATTCGTCCGGGTCCAGCGTCAGATCGAAGGCATCCCGGCCGTTGAACACGATGCGCTCGCCGGGTTCGGCCCGCGCAACCATCGGGATTTCGGGGTGCAGTCGATTGATGCAGGCCGGATCTTCGAGGCAGCCCACGCTGCGGTCGCCGACGGTGACTTCGGCGGCAACGCCGCCTGCCACAAGGGCACAAGAGCAATAGGCGAGGACGGCAAGTGTACGCTGGCGCATCTTCATCGGCGGCGATCTCCTGGAAACGGGGTGCGGCACGCAAAGGCCGGTTCGTTGGCGTTGGCGTGCCCAGTCTAGCGCAATGCTCGGCCCGGCCTGGACATCGGCCGAGTGACGGTTTCGCTTCCCCGGTCCGCATTCGGCACCGGGCCGGTCGATCCGCGCTGGCATTCGTCTCGCAAGCGGTGAGACAATGACGCTCACACCCCGGAAGAGTCGACGATGCCGCGAATTCTCTGCCTGCTGGTCCTGCTTTTGGCCTTCGACTCTGTCCCTGCCGAAGAAATCCGCCCCGTTCGGGACTGGGACGATTACCGCGACCGGATTGTCGCAGACGGCTACTCCCCTTCGGCGGCCGACCAGCGGATCGCTTCGATGCTCGGTTCGCTGCGTTCCATGGATCGCGCCGCCGGTGCCGATCGCATAGGGGTCGCGGCACCGCCGTTCGCGTTCGACGCCTGGATGAATTCCGAGCCGCTTTCGCTTGCCGATCTTCGGGGGCGCGTTGTGCTGGTGCGCTGGTGGACCGATACCTGCCCGTTCTGCGCCAGCAGCGCGCCGGCACTTCGGACGCTGCACGAACAGTACGGTCCGCAGGGCCTTTCCGTGGTTGGTGTCTTTCATCCCAAGGCCCGGCGTGACGATTCGCTCGACCTGCCGCGGGTGCGGCGCGTGGTCGAGCAGCGCGCGTTCGAGTTTCCGATCGCAGTGGACTGGAACTGGCAGACCGGCACGCTGAAGGACTGGTGGCTGAACGGACCCGACCGTCCGGCCACGTCGGTGACCTTCCTGGTCGACAAGCAGGGCGTGATCCGGTTCGTTCACCCGGGCATGGAGTACCACGACGAATCCGGGCCGAGCGACCACGCGATGTGCGTCGACGACATGCGCGCCATTCGCCGCGAGATCGCGCGGCTGCTTTCGGAGTAGCGCATCGCCGGTTCCTGGCAAACGGGAAACGGGATGTTTATACTCCGGTTCCTCTCATCCAAACCACGAGTTTCCCATGCCGATGATTCGCATCCTCGCCGCGCTTGCCGTCGTTGTCGCACTGCCGAACGCGCACGCCGATTCCGAACTTCGCGACCGCTTCATTGCCGCGAGCCAGGACATGGGCGAGAGCATGATGAAGGCCGTCAAGGCCTGCGCGCCTGAAATCGACATCAGCGGGATCGACTTCGAATACACGCCGCGAATGGTCGAGGCAACCGAGTGCGTCGTCGAAACGCACATCGAGCGCTTCGGGCGTGCCGAGACCGAGGCGCTGGTCGAGCAGGCCGAGGCGATGTCGGAGCGCTCGTTTTCCTCGCTGCAGGAGATGACCATGCTGCAGCAGGACTATCCCGCCCTGTCCAGCCCGGAGCTCGTGGAGATCAACCAGAACTGCGGCACGCTGGAGGCGTCAAGCGACCTGCCCATGAACCGCGTGATGCGCGAGAACATGTCGCAGCTGGCAGCTTGCTTTTCGCAGCAGTGACGTTCAGCGTCGGGTCCGATCCTGCCGCCAATGGGCAGGTCGCGGTAGGGTTCGGCGGCTCATTTCGAGCGCTGCAGCCCGCTCCAACAGCCCGGGCCGGATAACAAGCGCGCTTCCTGGGCCGGTCCGGCTTCGTGCCGCGCCGAATGCGCGGCCGACGCGGGCAGGGTGTCTTTCGGCTTCGCGGCAACGCATTCTGTATAGTCCGATGGGTGGCTCTCGGATAAGGTGCGCGCATGAGTATCGGGATAACACCGGGGCTTGTCCAGAGCGTCCTGCTCGCGGTATTCGTGGTCTTTCCGTGTTCCGGTTTCGGTGCAACCATCACAGTGACCACGAGTGCCGATGTGCTGGTCGGTGGCGATGGTTGTTCGCTTCGCGAAGCGATCATCAACGCGAACAACAATGACCAGTCCGGATCCGCCGAGTGCGCGGCTGGCTCAGGCGCCGACGAGATCGTGTTCGATCCCTCGACCGACGGATCGCCGGTTTTCCTGTCGGCCGGCACGCTGGAGATCCTGGGCTCGCTGACCCTCACCGGCAACGGTTTCGAAGGACTTGACCCCGACGCCTTCGATCCGGCGTCGATCCGCACCCTGATCGACGCGACCAATCTCAATAACCGCGCACTTCGTGCCCAGTTTCCGGGAACGGTGGTGATCGAGGGCCTGGGCGTAACCGGTGGCACGGGTGTCGACAGCGGTTCGGCACTGCTCAGTTCGTTCGCCGATGTCACGTTGCGCAACACCGTGTTCTTCGACAATATCGCCGGTGCCCAGGGCGCGATTGCCCAGGGTGGCGCCGTTCATTTCCTGGCCAGCCCCATGTTCGACCGCGCACTACGGGTCGAGAACTCGATGTTCCTGAACAACAGTGCAGTGAGCGTGAGCCAGCAGGCGCAGGGGGGCGCGCTGGCTTTCGGACTGACTGCGAACGAGACCGCAGTTGTCGTCGACAGCGTGTTCATCGGTAACACGGGTGCCGGTGACCACAGTGCGTTCGGCGGCGCCCTCTTCGTCGGTGGTGCCGGTGCGATCGAGATCAGCCGCAGCCTGTTTCGCGAGAATCGGGTGTCGGACTCCCTGGACAACAACGACACGACGATCGACCGGGCCTACGGCGGTGCGGTGGTACTGTCTACCACCCGGGCGACGATCGATGCGAGTTCGTTCATCGACAATACGGCCCAGACCGCCAACCATGTCGCCATCGGGGGCGCTATTGCGTTCAGCGACGCGCAGGACGCGACGCGGGTCGAGAATTCCACCTTTTCCGGTAACGCCGCGCTGTCGCCCGATTTCGCGCAAGGCGGCGCCCTGGGCCTGGTGAACTTCGCAGGCACGACCGACTATGTCGATCTCCAGCACGTGACGATTACAGAAAACCTCGTCAATGGAGCCCCTTCGCGCGGTGGCGGTGTGTTCGTGTTCGGTGGTCCGGGCCTGCGTTTTCGGAGCGCCAATTCGATCATCGCCGGCAATTTCGATGCCGACGGCGACGCGGTGGACTGCTTCCCCGAGCATGAATCGATCGGCCACACCATCATCGGGGATGACCGGGGCTGCACGCTCACTTCGGGCTCGGGGGACCAGATCGGGAACGTCTCATCGGGTGGGCCGCCGATCGATCCGTTGCTTGCCGAGGTGGCCGACAATGGCTCACCGGTTCTGGTCGGCGGCTTTCCGATCGTGATGCCGACCCGATTGCCGCTGTTGACGAGTCCAGCGCTGGACCAGGCGAATCCGTCCGTTGGGACCGAGCCTGGAGAATGCCTCCCGCTCGACCAGGTCGGAACGGTTCGTCCGATCAATGGCGACGGCGATGCGACGGATCGTTGCGATATCGGTGCGCTGGAAGCGCCTACGCCGACTTTCGTTCTCGACGTCGCGATCGACGATCCGGATTTCGGCGAAGTGATCAGCGACCCGGCGGGGATCGATTGTCCGGCGGCAGCGTGTCAATTCGATTTCGAACTCGGTACGAGCGTCGAGTTGAGTGCCACGGCAACCGGTGGCGGTACGTTCTTCGGTTGGGGTGGGGCCTGTGCCGGGAACGGCACCTGCGTCGTTGCCATCGATGCCGATCGAAGGGTGACGGCGATCTTCGGTAACGCGGACGCGATGTTCATCAACGGGTTCGAATGATCACCGGCCAGGCGCATCCGCCGGGAATCCGGAGCTGACCCAGGGTTGCCGGACGCGCGGCGACATCCTGCCCGCCTCAAGCGAATCCAATGCGGATCGCGCTTTGCGGCCCGCATTGACTAGCGCAGCAGCGTCGCGCGATTCCGGAGGATGTGGTACGCGGCCAGGCCCAGAAACGCCCAGCCGAGTTGTTCGTGCGTTTTCTTGCGGCCGAGGTAGGCGGTTCCGACGACGCCGGCCAGCGTTGCGCCCATGCCGACCTTGCTGGCCAGGTTGACCTGCCGCTCGAGGCCCTTGCGCTGCCTGGCAACGCGCTTTTGCCGTTCCATGCACAGCGCTTCCAGCCGCTCCTCGAGCGCTTCCATCCCGACCTGGTCGGGATCGTAGAGAACCACCAGCGAGCTGGCCGCGCGGTTCAGCCGAACGTCGTTGACGCCGGGCGTGGCGCGGACTTCGGCCTCGATCTTCTCGGCGAAGCGGCGGTGGCGCAGCGTATGCGACCGAACGCGCAGGCGCCCCGGGACGGCGTTGGCAAGGACCATGGCGACTCCAGCGGGTTTCTCGATGCTGTTGAGAATGCCAGAGTGTCCGGCCGTTCGTCCAGTGACATTCAAGCGTGGCAAGGGGCCGCCGATGCAAGGCGCGACCCGCAGTCAATGGCCGGCCCTTTACACGGCTCGGAACGCAGCCGTGCCGACCCCGACGCCCGACCGAAGGCCGCGCCCGGCCGAAGGAACCAGCGCGCTCCCCTGCGGCGTCAGGGCTCCCGGAAAGGCAATCGGCATTCCACGCGAGTGCTGCACTGCGGGCAAGCGCTTTCCGGCTCGCTGAAAGGCACAGGATGAACGACGGGGCAGATGGGCCGATCTCATCCCGGGTCCGGGCCGAAAGCGCGGCCGAAGCGCTCGCTGTCGCGAATCGTTCGGGCGCCGGAGCCGCCGCGAAATGCTGCCGTGATACGGTAACGTCGTGCGCTACGGTTCCGCCCGACACGTCGACTTTGCCCCGATCCGGCGCGAGCGCGATTCGCTCGCCGGCAGGTAGACAAGCGATGCGCGATCTCGTCAAGACCCGGGTCCTGTTCAGATCGAAACGCCTCAGCATCTACCTGGTCCGTTATTCGGCGGGCCACCGCATCGTTCCGCACGTGGACATGGTCTCCGAGGGCCGGCTGTACAAATTCAACTGGGTATTGGTCAAGCCTCAGGCAGGGGGCGAATTCATCTGCCGCAAGAACATCTTCAACCTGTCCGGGCGCTTCATTCTGTTCCGGCCCGATCTCTACGAGCATGAGGTCTCGAGGATCGAAAGCGGAACCCGATGGCTTTTGAGCTTTGCCTTGACCCGCATCTGACTGCCGGCCGATACGGCCCGAACGCACGGGCTTGCGCCAGGACCGGGACCAGTCGATAGAATGCCATCGATGCGCGCATCGAGACGATCTCCGTCGCTGATCTGGTTCTTCGCGTGGCTTGCGATCTTCTATGCCGCGTGGCTGGCGATCGTGATCCGGGGGAATCACCTCCAGGACCTGCTCGAGCACTGGCCGATCGCGGTGGCCATGGCGGCGGGTTCCTACTTTGCGGGCTCCACGCCCATGGGCGGCGGCACGGTCGGTTTCCCGGTGCTGGTGTTGATGCTGGATTACCCGGCCGTGCTGGGCCGGGACTTCAGTCTTGCGGTGCAGTCGATCGGCATGACCAGCGCCAGCATCTACATTCTGTGCAGGCGCCAGGAACTGGAATGGCCGATGCTGCGCTCGGCGTTGGTCGGGGCGCTGATTGGAACGCCGATCGGCATCCTCTACGTTGCGCCGAACGTTTCGGATCTCTACATCAAGCTACTATTCGCCGCGATGTGGTGCAGCTTCGGCTTCCTGCACCTGCGGCGAATCGGCGAGATCACGGCCTACGAGGGCATGACACCGCACGATGTCGGCTTCGACCATCGCGTCGGTTTCATCACCGGCCTGGCGGGCGGGATGACCGTTGCCAGCATCACCGGCGTGGGCATCGACATGATGATCTACATGGTGCTGGTGCTGTGGTGCCACGCCGATCTGAAGATCGCGATCCCGACCTCGGTGATCCTGATGGCGTTCACTTCGCTGGTCGGGATCGCCACCAAGCTGCTGCTGGGGCAGGTCGCGCCGGGTACCTACGAGAACTGGCTTGCCGCGGCGCCCGTGGTCGCAATCGGCGCGCCGGTGGGCGCGCTGGTGGTCGGCTACCTTGGCAGGCGCTGGACGCTGTATGTCGTCTCGATCCTGTGCGTCGTCCAGTTCGCCGGAACGCTGCTGCGCGAAAAGGACAGCCTGGCCCCGTGGACGCTTGTCGCCACCGTCCTGGCGATCGCGCTGTTCGTGGCCGTGTTCGAAGTCATGTACCGGCAGGGCCGTCACCTCGCGCGGCGCTCACAGGACGCGGCGCCGGAACGCTGACCGCCTGTGTGCGGGCCCGCCTTGGGGCAGTGACGTGCCCTGGCTGGGGAGCGGGTACACTAGCGTGGGAACCTGGCATGGTCGGATGCGTTCGGTGCGTTTCAAGGCGATTCTGTTGTTCGGGGCCGGCACCGTACTTGCGTGCGTGCTGTTTCTGACCACCTGTACGAGTCCGCCGATCGAACCGCTGATGCCGACCCCGGTGCTGTTCACCGAGCTGGAGATCGGCCCGCTGGACCATATTCCCGGGGATCAGCGCTGGAAACCTCGCCGCGTCTATTACGCCACCACGCGCGAGCGGGACGACGACCTGCAACGCATCGACTACGGCAATCGTGAATCCGACGCGGTGTCGGTCGGCATGTCGCTGATCGGCTTCGGCGGGCCCCATATCACGTGGTCCGATCTGAACGAATTCTCGCGTCTGGCCGAGCGGCCCGGGACCGTCGATCTCTCGATTGCCGGGCTGGTCGAGGCGGGACGGTTCCGTATTTCCGACAACGGCACAGGGAAGCCCAACGGCGCGACCTCCTGGCTGATCTCCGACTTGAACGCGGCCATCGAATCGGCGCGCGATCGCGATCTGCTGATTTATGTCCACGGTGCCAAGGTCAACTTCTACAACGCCAACGTGTTCGCCGCGCAGCTGGATCATTTCATGGGTCGCGACATGACTTCGCTGGCGTTTGCCTGGCCGACGCGGCAGAACATCATCGCTTACGGCACCGGCGGGGACGTTCAGCGGGCATACCGCTCGGCCCCGGCGCTGGCCGCGCTGCTGCATTTGCTGGCGCGCGATTCGGTCGCGCGGCGGATCCACATCGTGTGCTGGAGCGCAGGCGGCCGGGTCGTCAATGAGGCGCTTCGGCTGCTCGATCAGCGCCATGACGGCCGAGGTGACGACTTGCGCGACGTCTACCGGCTCGGCACCGTGTATTTCGCGGCCGCCGATGTGCCGGGCGAGGAGTTCATGGACAACCTGCCTGCGCTGCAGGCCATCGCCAACCGGGTTGTCGTGACGGTTTCATCCAACGACGGCGCCCTCAGGATGGCGCAGCGGTTCATGGGCGGCGGATCCCGTATCGGTCAACGGCGACAGGATTTGCGGCCGGAGCAACGCGACCAGCTGCTCGAGGCGGATCGACTCGAGGTGATCGATGTCTCGCGCGGTTCCGATGAGCGAGGATTCGATATTACCGGGCATCGCTACTGGATCAGCCACCCGTGGGCAAGCAGCGACGTGGTACTTGCGGTCCGCAGCGACCTGGGTCCCGGTGAGCGGGCGCTGGAGCCTTCGGATCTGGATATTCTGTGGGGTCTGCCCGCCGATTACCCGGAACGGCTGGGCACAGTCCTGACCCGGCCCGACCTCCGGGTGCGCGAGGATTGACCGTAGCGATAGCGAATTCCAGACCATCGGCTCGGTGGATGAGTATGCTGGTCAGCAATCTCCGGTGGCGTTCCACCGGAGCGCAACACGGTCCAACTTCGTCACGAGACTGGCTGCATCCAGTCACGATCTCGTGCTAAATCCATAGCGGATCATTCCTAAATATTCTTCCTGACGGGTATTGCTGATGAATTCGAGACTTTACTGGAGCATTGCGCTGGTCTTTTTCCATGCGGTTGGATCGGATGCCGGCGCTGCCGAGGTGGCCGACACCATCTACGCCGGCGGTCCCATTGTGACAATCGAGGATGCGCAGCCCACGGCCGAAGCCGTTGCGGTCAAGGATGGCCGGATCATCGCCGTAGGGAGCCTCGAGCAGGTATCCGCTCACGCGGACGAGGCAACGACCCGGTTCGATCTCGACGGTCGCGCCATGATTCCCGGTTTCGTCGACTCCCACGGGCACGTCGTGATGGGAGGAATGCAGGCGCTGTCGGCCAACCTGCTGGCGTCGCCGGACGGCGAGGTCAACGACATCGCCAGTCTTCAGGAAACGCTGGACCAATGGCAGTCGGAAAACATCGAGGCCGTTGAGCGCGTCAGGCTCATTGCCGGTTTCGGTTACGACAATGCCCAGCTTGCCGAACTTCGACACCCCACACGGCACGACCTCGACGCGGTATCGACCGATTATCCGATCATCATCGTGCATCAATCCGGGCATATCGGTGTGGTCAATTCGAAGGCCCTTGAGATCCTCGCAATCGACTCGTCTTCGGAGAATCCCCCCGGCGGCGTCATCCGGCGCGGTCCGGACGGAGAACCCAACGGCGTCATGGAGGAGTACGCGTTCTTCGGTGCGCTGGTGCCGCTGTTGGGTGGTCTGGGTCCGGATGGGTTCCAGATCTTCGCTCGTGCAGGATCCAGGTTGTGGGCAAGATATGGATACACCACGGCTCAGGAGGGTCGAGCGAGTCAGGAGGTGGCTGCGGCGGTTCGCTCAGTCGCGGCTGCGGGAGATCTGCCGCTCGACGTCGTAATCTATCCCGACGTGCTGCAAGCGCGTAATTTCATTGCCGAGAACGTCTCACGTGAATACCGCGACGGCGTCCGCATCGCCGGTGCCAAACTGACCATCGACGGTTCGCCTCAGGGCTTTACGGCCTTGCGCGACCGTCCGTATCACGACCCGGTGGGCGACTATCCGCCTGGTTACAAGGGGTACGCATCGATCACGATGGAGCAGGTAACGGAGGCGATCGATTGGGCCTACGCGAGCGATATCCAGATCCTCACTCATTCCAACGGAGAGGGTTCACACGACATGCTGCTTGCCGCCATCGGCGCGGCGCAGAAGAAGCACGGCAAGAAGCCGCTCCGACCCGTTCTGATCCACGGCCAGTTCCTGCGCGAGGACCAGCTCGACGAATTCAACCGGCTGGGCGTGTTTCCGTCGCTGTTTCCGATGCACACGTTCTACTGGGGCGACTGGCACCGCGACCACACGGTCGGGCCGCGGAAAGCGGACGACATCTCGCCGACCGGCTGGGCGGTCCAGCGCGGGATGAAGTTCG
>CAYPZP010000118.1:0-10261 GCA_964415285.1 uncultured Halomonas sp.
CGGAACCCGACTTCCTAACCCCACCATCCCGCGCGCTGCTCGGCCAGGAAATCGACGAACGCCCGCACCTTGCCCGGAAGCTCGCGGCGCGAGGGGTAGACCACCGCCAGCGTCACCGGGGGTGCGCGATCGTCGGGCCAGATCGGCACCAGCACGCCGCGCGCGATCGCGTCTTCGAGAAACAGCCGCGGCATGCGAACGATGCCGCAGCCGTCGATCGCGGCCTGGCGCAGCGTGTGGTCGTCGTTGGTATGCAGGCCGCCGTCGACGGCCACCGAAACCTGCGCGCCGTCCTCATCGAGCGCGATCCATTCGTGCGGCTTCGCGCTGCCGGTGTAGATCAGGCAGTCGTGGTCGCGCAGTTCCTCCGGCGTTCCCGGCCGGCCGCGCCGCTCCAGATAGGACGGCGATGCGCAGAACACCATCGGCACTTCGGCCAGCTTGCGCATAACCAGCAGGGAATCGACCGGCGCCGAGATCCGGATCGCGGCGTCGAAGCGTTCGGCAACCAGGTCGACGAAACGATTGGAATGCACCAGCTCCAGCGTGATCTCCGGGAACCGGCGCCGGAATTCGCCGACCGACCGCGACAGGAGCTCGGCGCCGAAGAACCCGGGCAGGCTGACGCGCAGATGTCCATGCGGCCGGTCGGCGTGCTCGCGCACCTCGTCGATGGCCTCGTTGAGCTCCTCGATCATGCGCGCGGCGCGGGCGTGGAAGCGTTCGCCGGCCTCGGTCAGCGTCTGTCGGCGCGTGGTCCGGTGTAGCAACCGCACGCCCAGCGCCGCCTCGAGCCGGCTCACCACCTTGCTCACCGCCCCCTTCGACAGCGCGAGCGATTCGCCGGCGGCGGTGAAACTGCCGGCCTCGACCACCCGGCAGAACACGACGACATCGTTGATCGAGCCCTTCATTGATCGCCTGAGTGTTTCTATAGGGAAACAATCTTATTCCATCAGGGCCGTAGATGGATATTCAGTAAACAATTAATCTGCTCTCCACGTTGCCTGCGAGCCGCAGCGAAGGCCCGGCCCGCAAAGCGAAATCGAACGACCGACCCATTGTTCAAGGAGACACGACCATGACGCATTCCAACCGCATCGACTACGGCATCGCCCTGCTGCGCATCAGCTTCGGCGTGATGCTGTTCGCCCACGGCTTCGTGCTGAAGTTCATGACCTTCGGCCTGGCCGGCACCGCCGGGTTCTTCGAATCCATCGGCTTCCCGGGCTGGACCGCCTACGCCGTGTTCTTCGCCGAGACCTTCGGCGGGCTCGCGCTGATCGCCGGCATCGGCACGCGCTGGATTTCGCTGGCGATCCTGCCGGTCCTGCTCGGCGCGCTGTGGGTGCACATCGGCAACGGCTGGGTGTTCAGCGCCGAAGGCGGCGGCTGGGAATTCCCGCTGTACCTGGTCGTGCTGGCCATTGCCCAGTTCCTGCTCGGCGCCGGCGCCTGGTCGCTGGACCGGAAGTTCGCGCTCGAAGCGCCGACCGCCGCAGCACCGACCCGCACCGCCGCGCAGCCGGCCTGATCCCGCCCCGGGCCCCGGCACCCCGCCGGGGCCCGACTTCCGCCCGTCCTTCGAAAGCCTGTTTTCACTGTAGGAGCAGACTCCTTTCCGCGAACCGTCCAACCCCATCGGCCTTCGGAGAGGCCTCCTACAGCAGGTATTGGCCTTTCCCCTGTAGGAGCGGACTCCGTTCCGCGATCGGCCCGAACCCATCGGCCTTCGGATGTGTCCCCTACAGCGCGTGCCGAATCATCAAACCCCGCCCGCCTTTGACCGCGGAAACCGGAAACCGGGATTCCCGCTGTAGGAGCGGTCTCCGAACCGCGAACCGCCCAACCCCATGGGCATTCGGAGAAGCCGCCTCCAGCACGCGCCGATGCGACAAACCCCGCCCGCCTTTGACCGCGGAACCCGGAACCCGGAACCCGGAACCCGGAAACCGGGATTCCCGCTGTAGGAGCGGACTCCGTTCCGCGATCAGCCCGAACCCATCGGCCTTCGGACGTGTCCCCTACAGCGCGTGCCGAATCATCAAACCCCGCCCGCCTTTGACCGCGGAAACCGGAACCCGGAAACCGGGATTCCCGCTGTAGGAGCGGTCTCCGAACCGCGATCAGCCCAACCCCATCGGCATTCGGAGAAGCCGCCTCCAGCGCATGCCGACGCCGCCCCGACCCGCTGCCGCGCCGCGAAAATTGTGCATTGGTCGGCAACGCCATATACTCGGAGTGCATTCGGCCTGTACTGCAAAGTTCATGCGCCGTGTAGCCGGGCTCGAGTCGTTCCGCCGATCGGATCATCGGTTGCGAGCCCGCTTGAACCTGCTCGTCGCCTGGAGATTCATGTTCACCCAACGCTCAAGAATCGCCAGAACGCTGGGGGAACTGCGACGCCGGCACGTGTTCCGCGTCGTCGGCGTGTACGCGATCGCGGCCTGGGGCGTGCTGCAGGTGGCCGATATCGTGGTTCCGGCGCTCATGTTCCCGGATTGGGTGATGACGTTGCTGGTGGTCGCGGTCCTCGTCGGCTTTCCGCTCACCGCGCTGCTGGCCTGGATCTACGACATCACGCCCGAGGGCGTCGTGCGCACGCCCGACCGTTCCGAGGAAGAGGCCCAGGCCGCCTCCGGCATCGACTGGAACTGGCGCTGGGTCGATTTCGTGATCATCGCGGTGCTGCTGGCGGTGCTCGCGTTCGTGCTGCTGCGCCAGTTCGACATCCTGGCGCCGACGCAGCCGGAGCGATCGATCGCGGTGCTGCCGTTCAAGGACTTGAGCCCCGAGCAGGACACCGGCTACTTCTGCGACGGCATGGCCGAGGCCATCCTCGATGCGCTGGCGCCGTTGTCCGGGCTGCAGGTGGCCGCGCGCACCTCGTCGTTCGCGTTTCGCGACCGCGACATCGACGTCCGTGAGCTGGCCAGAACGCTGGGCGTGGGCACGCTGCTGGAAGGCAGCGTGCGCAAGGACGGCAACCGCATCCGCATCAGCGCCCGCCTGGTCGACGGCCGCACCGGCCATCAGCTCTGGAGCGAGACCTACGACCGGATGCTCGAAGACGTGTTCGCCGTGCAGGACAGCATCTCGCGCGCCATCGTTGACGTGCTGCGGGTGCGCGTGCTGGAGGAGGGCGCGCTGGTCGAAGCGCCTACCGGCAACCAGGCCGCCTACGAGGAATACCTGCGCGGCCGCGACCAGCTGCGCAACGGCAACACCGTCGAGGACTACCAGGGCGCCATCGAGCGCTTCGAGCGGGCGCTGGGGCTGGATCCGTCCTTCGGCCTGGCGCAGGCCGGCATCTGCACCGCGTACTGGCAGCAATACGAGCTCGTCGGCGACAGCGAACTGGCCGACCAGGCCGTCACCGCCTGCCGCGAGGCCCAGGCCAGCAGCGACCGGGCCGAAACCCTGGTGGCGCTGGGCAACGTCTATCGCGAAACCGACCGCGTGGCCGAATCCCGCGAGCTGTTCAATCGCGCGCTGGAGACCGAACCCAACAGCGCCAGCGCCCACGCCGGGCTCGCCCAGTCGCTGCGCACCGAGGGCGATTCACAAGCCGCGGAGTTCCACCTGCGCCGCGCCATCGAGCTGGACCCGGCCTTCTGGCGCCACCACTTCGCGCTGGCCCGCGTCGTCTATGAGCAGGGCCGCGTCGACGAGACCATCAGCGAGCTCAACCAGGCGATTCGGCTGGCGCCCGACAACCCGGTGCCGTATATCAGCCTGGCCGCGATCTACTACTACGAAGGCGACTACCTCAACGCCGCCGAGATCAACCGCCAGTCGCTGGAGCGCAACCCGACGCCGCGCGCCTATTCCAATGCCGGGACGTACTACTTCTACGCCGGCGAATACGCCCAGGCCGAAGCCATGTACCGCCGCGCGCTGGAGCTGTTCTCGCCCGGCGACTTCCGCTGGCACGGCTTCCTCGCCGAGGCGCTGGAAATGCAGCCCGGCACCGATCCCGTCGAGATCGCCGAGCAGTACCAGGACGCCATCCGGCTGGGCTACGAGCGGCTCGAAGTCAATCCCGCCGACCACGGCGCGCGCAGCCTGGTCGCCGGCTACCTGGCCAAGACCGGTCGCAGCGCCGAGGCCGAGGCCGAGCTCGAGCGCCTCGAGGAGGTCGAAGAGCTCGACATGCTCGCCCACCGCGCCGCCGGCTTCGCCTACCTGACGCTGGAGCGCCCGGAGCAGGCCGTCGACCATTTCGAAGCCGCGGTCGCCGCCGGCCTGCCGCCGCAGATTCTCGCTGACGACCCGCGCCTCGATCCACTGCGCGCCGATCCCCGATTCCTGGCGCTGGTCTCCGACCGCGCCGAACCCCCCACCGAGCAAGAGGGAAATACGCAATGAAACGTTTCGCCAAAGCGCTCCACCCGCCCCGAGGCTGGCACACGCTGGCCCTGGCGGCGTTGCTGACCTTCGGGCTGACGGCTTGTCAGGAGCCGCCGCCGGAGCCGGAGCCCACGCCCGAGCCGGTTGAGCCGCCGCCCCCGCCGCCGCCTCCGCCACCTCCGCCGCCGCCTCCGCCTTCGCCGCCACCCCCGCCGCCGTCTCCGCCGGGTGCCTGTCCGCCGAACTGCACGCTCACCGTCGTGCTGCCGGGCGATCCGGGTGCACCGCCGCAGGTGTCCAACGCGGTGCTGTACGCGCAGCAGGGCGCGAGCGTCACGATCGACCTGGTCGATGAATCCAACCGTCCGGGCCAGGCCGCGACCATCCTGCGGTTCCCGGGTCCGACCCCGTTCGTCAACCCGGGCGGCCAGCCGATGCAGACCGTGCCGCTGACGCCGGGCAACAACGCCATCCGCGTCCGCAGCTATGCCGACGGCGTCTGCCGCGAAGCCGACGGCGGCTGCAAGTACGACGTCGTCAACTCCGGCGAACCCGGTCGCCCGGTGCTCGACCCGCACGTCATCATCTGGCAATAACCGGCCAGCCCAACCACCGGCGGCCGCCCCGGCCGCCGGTGTCCGCCCCGCCGGCTTTCGACCGCGGAAACCCAAACCCGGAAACCCGCCTTCACCCCCCCTGTAGGAGCGGTCTCCGAACCGCGATCAGCCCAAACATTCTTCTGTGGGAGCGGCGAATTCGCCGCGACAGCCCGAATCCATCGGCATTCGGACAGGCCTCCTACAGCAAATACCGATGCGCCGACGCCCGCCCGACTTTGACCCCGAACCCCGAACCCCGAACCCCGAACCCGGAACCCGGAACCCGGAACCCGGAACCCGGAACCCGGCCTTTTCCGCTGTAGGAGCGGTCTCCGAACCGCGATCAGCCCAACCCCATCGACAACCGGAGATTGCTCCTCCAACGCCCGCCGATGCGCCACGCCCGCCCTTGACCGCGGAAACCCGAAACCCGAACCCGGAAACCGGCCTTTCGCCCCGCATGGGCGGCGAACTCGCCTCATCGTCGCCCCGGACTGGCCCAACTCCGAGGCTGCAAATCACAATCCGGCCATTTTTCTCGGAAACGATGAATTCCCGGCAGTTTTTCGGACGTTGCGACGATTTTTCGGATGGATCGACCCGGTCGGCGGGTCCAAAGCCAGCCGTTCTTTTCAGAGCAACCCCTCGCTCGTTTCGAATATTGCGATTAATTTGAGAACGAGCCAACGAGACAACCCATTGGAATGTCCGCCATGGTCACCGCCCGCGAATTCAATGAACTGCCCAGCATGGAGACCGCCAACCTGGCGCGGGAGAGTGCGACCGCTCTGAGTCGCCTGCTGCGCGATCATCCGGAAATCGACCGCGCGCGCGTCCGCCTGGACGACGAAGACCTGGTGCTTCCTCGCGCCGCGCTCGACATGCTGCGCAACCTGCTCAGCGAAATGGCCCAGGGCAACGCCGTTACCATCGTGCCGGTGCACGCCGAACTCACCACGCAGGAAGCCGCGAACATGCTTAATGTGTCCCGGCCCTACCTGGTGAAACTTCTTAACCAAGGCAAGATCGCCCACACCATGGTCGGATCCCATCGACGCGTGCGGCTCACCGATCTGCTTGCCTACAAAAAAGATCAGGATGCAGCCAGCCGCAGCGCGCTGGACGAGCTTACCGAACCAACACAGGACCTCGGCCTGGGCTACTGAGCATGCGCTTCGTCGTGGTCTACGACGCCTGCGTGCTCTATCCGGCTCCGTTGCGGGACTTCCTGGTCCGACTGGCTACCAAGGGTCTTTTTGCAGCGCGCTGGACGGACGAGATTCACGCCGAATGGAGTCGGAACCTGCTGCAGCGGCGCCCCGAACTGGATCCAGACCAGCTCCCGCGCACCCGTGCATCGCGAAGACCGGGCGCCATCGGACGAGGGTACCGAAAGCAGCAACCCGCCACCGCTGCCGACAGGGCCCTTGAGATAAAGTGATGTCGGCGCGGGCGGTTTTTCCAATTGCAGTAGTCAATTACAAGTGCAGTAATCAGTTACAACCGGTAACGGGCCTGATTCGGCCCTTGATCATTGGGTTCTAAGCGCTGGAGCGGTGAGCGATTTCAATGCCCGCGGAAATGTATCCAGATGCTCAGCAAGTTGTATTGCGACTCGAATGAACGTTGAAAAAATGATCCAAAGTAACCATAATGGTTAGTAGTAAGCCAGAGCGGAAGACCCGGCCCGAGTACTCACTCGACCGCATCCGCGAGCTCGCAAGGTCGGCTCAGGTCGCCTACGGAAGCCGCCGGGTCGAAATGGACTGTCAGAACCTGGGCTACGGTCCCGAGGACATCTGCGAGTGCATCGCCAGCCTTGAGGCGCAGGATTTCCGGGGCGCAGTTCGGTACGAGCATCGTCCATTCTGGATGGACGAATACCGGATCCGCTGGCGATCTGCGGCTGGAGCCTCCGACACGCTCTATTTGAAGCTGCACCTGAATCGCGACATGATCATTGTGACTCTTGATTCGTTCCACCGAAACCGATGAATGCCATGACTCAACAAAGGCCCACCTGTCCCATCTGCGAGCACGCAGCGCTGCAGTCGGATACCTATACCGGCGAAATCGAGCACAACGCCAAGCGACTGGAAGTCCACGGCCTGGAGTGCTACTGCTGTCCCCAGTGCGGCGCCAACCCGGTATTCCCTGATCAGGCGAGGCGTAATCACCGCCGGTATCAGGACGCCCGCCGGCGTGCCGACAGGCTTTTGACCGGCGACGAGATCGTTCGAATTCGGGAAGCCTTGGGCCTCACTCAGCGTCAGGCGGCCGATCTGTTCGGCGGCGGCGCCAACGCGTTCTCGAAGTACGAACGCGGCGACGTCATCCAGAGCGTCGCGATGGATCGCCTGATTCGCATGATCGGGACTCGCCCGGATTGCCTTGAAGACCTGCAGGCGCTTGCCAACCAATCAGCAAGCACTTTCGAAGCCGCAAATTCAGAACCCGATGCCCAACCAACAGCAGGCCGCCTGCACGCTTCGTAACGGCGACGACGACATTCCGCGAGGTCCCGAATGCCCGAATGGCCCGAAATCAGCCAGTTTCAGAAGCAGTTCCGGAAATTCGTCTCCGAACGGGACTGGGATCAATTCCATAATCCGAAGAATGTGGCCATGGCGCTAGCCGGGGAGGTCGGCGAACTGCTGGAACACTTCCAGTGGCTCACCGCTGAGGAAAGCGGCAACTTGTCCGAGGCGCGACGCGCCGAGGTGGCGCACGAAATCGCCGATGTGCAGATCTACCTCGCCGCACTCGCCGACGGGCTCGGCATCGAGATCGGCACGGCCGTCGAGCGGAAAATGGGCCTGAATGCTGAAAAATACCCGGCCGATCAGGTCCGCGGCAGCGCCCGAAAATACAGCGACTACGATTAGCCCCAGGCTTGATTCCGGTGCCTTGTGCACGACGCGACCGCAAAGGCATAATCGGACGGGGCGCGAAGGGGTTGCAGGTTCATGAGCAACAAGTTCTACGTCGGCGTAACCGATGGTCGCTGGTTCCGGTATCTGGCGGCGGCCAAGCCGGACGAGGTCAACTTCTGGATTCCGAGCCCGAAAGTCGGCTTCCGGGCACTGCCCGAGGGCGGGTTGTTCCTGTTCAAACTCCACTACCCGGAGAATTTCATCGTCGGCGGTGGCTTCTTCGTTCGCTACACGCGGCTGCCGCTGATGCTGGCCTGGAGCGCGTTCGAGGAGAAGAATGGTGTGGCTTCCAGTCACGACTTCCTCAAGGCGCTACGCAAGTTCCGGGCCGATGCTCACCCGGGCCAGAACGTCGGTTGCGTCATCCTCGCCGAGCCCTTCTTTTTCCCAAAGGAGCAGTGGATTCCGGCCCCGCAGGGCTGGTCGAAGAACATCGTCCGAGGCAAGAGCTACAGTCCTCACGAAGCCGAAGGCCGCGCCCTGCTGGATGCGGTGCGCGAGCGGCTGCATCTTCAGGGCGAGACCGACAACTTGCTGATTCCATCCGACGAGCCGGACCGCCCCAAATACTGGGTTCGCGGCCGCCTGGGGCAAGGCGCATTCCGCGCACTGGTCACCGATGCCTACACTCGCCGCTGCGCCATCTCCGGCGAGCGCACGCTTCCAGCACTGGAAGCCGCCCACATCAAGCCCTACGCAGAATCCGGCCCGAACCGCACCGAAAACGGCCTGTTGCTGCGCTCCGACCTGCACCGCCTGTTCGACGCCGGCTACGTCACGGTCACGCCGGAGCGGCGCATCGAAGTGAGTCGCCGAATCAAAGGAGAATTCGAGAACGGCCGGGATTACTACCGATTCCACGGCGCCGAGTTGGCAGTCCTGCCATCCAGCGTTGCCGGGCGGCCCGATGCGGACTACTTGAGGTGGCATAACGAAAACCGGTACAGGCAATGAGTGCTACAGCGAGCAAAGACCGAACAGAAGTCAGGGTTTACTATACGGACAAATTTGGGCCATATTAAACTAATGCTTTATTATGGGGCGAAAGTAGCCCCATAGGAAACCTCGGCGAAAGCATGACGAACCAATCGAACCCAACACGGGCAGGCCGCTATATCCGCCAACCGACCGGCTATCGGGCCTTCGTGCCGGCACCGCTGCCGCCCGCCCCGGAAGTGGCGCTGGACGGCGAACTACACACCCTGCTGTCGGCTGCAGACCGGGCACTGGGCCGCCTCGATGGCTCCATCCAGACTCTGCCCCATCCGGACCTGTTCGTGGCCATGTACGTGCGCAAGGAGGCGGTGCTGTCAAGCCAGATCGAGGGCACTCAGAGTTCGCTTCAGGACGTGCTCCAGGCCGAGGCTCGCATCCTCTCGGCCGAAGCTCCTGACGATGTCGATGAGATCTTCAATTACATCCACGCCATGCGTCATGGTCTCGAACGCCTTGCCTCGCTGCCCGTATCGGTACGTCTGATTCGTGAAATCCACGCCGAACTGCTGCGCGGGGGACGCGGACACAGGCTGACTCCCGGAGAGCTGCGGACGTCGCAGAACTGGATCGGCCCACCGGGCTGTACACTAAGGGAAGCCGCATTCGTGCCGCCTCCACCGCACGAATTACCCCGTCTGCTCGGCGAACTCGAACACTTTCTCCATCGGGATCAGCCGTTACCCGTCCTGATCGCCATCGGTCTGGCCCACGCCCAGTTCGAAACCATTCACCCGTTTCTGGACGGCAATGGGCGCGTTGGTCGGCTGCTGATCACTTTTCTGCTGTGCGAAAAGGCCATTCTCAGCCGACCGGTCCTGTACCTGTCCTGGTTCTTCAAGGCACGCCGACAGGAATACTACGAGCATCTTCAGGCGGTGCGCGATCGCGGCGATTGGGAGAGCTGGCTGGCATTCTTCCTGCGCGGGGTGTTCGTCGTCAGCCAGCAGGCCAGTGAAACAGCGGGCCGCATCCTCCGCCTGCGCGAACAGCACCGGCAGGCCATTACCGATCATCTAGCAGGGAGCGCGGCGAATGGGCATCGGGCTTTGGAACATCTCTACCAGCAACCGATCGTGACCGTCAAGCAGGTGCAGAACTGGATCGGAACGACTTATCCGGCGGCCAATAACCTGATCAGCCGCATGGTGGAGCTCGGCATTTTGTACGAAATGACCGGCTACAAGCGGAACCGACGATTTCTGTATCGCGACTACCTGCATCTGTTCCACGACGAGCAGCCTGCGGGCCCCGACTGAGAAACAACGGCAGGATGAATCCCGCTCTCGAACAAGGCAACCATTACGACATTCCATGGCACTGAAGAAATCCGGAACCGGCCTTTTCCCCTGAAGGCGCGGCGAACTCGCCGTGCTCGCCGACTGG
>CAYPZP010000119.1:0-10227 GCA_964415285.1 uncultured Halomonas sp.
TCGCCGCACTGCGATTCGTCTGTTCATTCGCCGGCAGGCCGGCTCCTACAGCAGGATCGACCGTCAGCCGCTCTTTAGCGGTCGCCGCCGGAATCGGCGTCGCTGTGATGGTCGTGGTCGTGATCGCCACCGTGCTCATGGTCGCCGTGGTGATGGTCATCATCGTGCGCGTGGTGTGCTTCGTCGTGGCCGTCGCCTGCATCGCGACGTGCTGCAGCCAGGCGCAGCGCGCCGAAGCCCTGCCATAACGAGGCTTCCAGCGCGTCGGCGGCTTCGGCGACCGCTGGGGCCGGTTGCCCTTCGAGCACCGCCTGCTGCAGGCCGAGCATGCGCTGCCAGATCGTGGGATAGGTGACCATCGCGTGGGTCTCGATCGCACCGTGGACTGCGACTTCCTCCCAGCGCTCGATCAAGCCGTCGATCCCGCCCCGGGCATCCTCGCCGGCGCGGTGGGCTTCGACGATCGAATCGACTTCGGCAACGAAGGCGTCGATTTCGCCGCTGTAGTCATCCAGGTGCAGATGGAATTCGGCGACGGATTCATCCGACTCGCCGTGGGCCAGCACGCCGCCCGCAGCAACCAGCAGAGTCAGCGAAACGAGCAGGGACAGGAATCGAATCACGCGCGTACTCCGAAACAATGGGCTCTATCGAAAGTGTAACAACTCTCATTTGCATTTGTGCGGGCAAGGAGCGAAGGAGCAAGGACAAGGAAACCAACAACGAACAACGAACAACGAAAACCCAGCCACCCTGCCCGATCTCGACCCTAGAAGCGCCTGTGTGCCAAGATACCGGTCCCGCACGCAGCCGACCCCGACCGCCGTGGACGAGTTCGACCTGATCGCCGAAATCCGCAAGCGCACCCCGGCCGGCGCGGGCACGGTGCTGGGCATCGGCGACGACGCGGCGGTGCTGGAGTGCCCGCCGGGGGAGCAACTCGTAGCGACGACCGACAACCTGGTCGCCGGCCGGCATTTCCTTCACGCCGGACCGACGGCCGCCACGCCAGCCGAAATCGGCCACCTGGCGCTGGCCGTCAACCTCAGCGATCTGGCGGCGATGGGCGCCCGACCGCGCTGGTCGTTGCTGACGCTGACGCTGCCCGACGCGAATCCGGACTGGCTGCAGGGGTTTCTCGACGGCTACCTGGCGCTTGCCGCAGAGCACCAGTGCGCGCTGGTCGGCGGCAACATTTCGCGCGGACCGCTGAACGTCGGCGTAACCGCGCTCGGCAGCGTCGAGGCGGGACGCTACGCAACGCGCAGCGGCGCGCGGCCGGGCGACCGAATCGTCGTCACCGGCACACTCGGCGACGCCGCCGCGGCGCTGGCGCTGGACGCCGGCCCGGGCAGCCCGCTTCGCGCCCGCCTGCTGCGGCCCACGCCGCGCATCGCTGCCGGCCGTTCGCTGGCGCGACAGGCCCGGTCATTGATCGACATCTCCGACGGGCTGCTCGCCGACCTGGGCCACATCCTGGGCGGCCTGGGCGCCGAGATTCGCTGCGACCGGCTGCCGGCATCGGAGGCCCTGACCGAGGCGTTTGAAGACCAGCGACAGCGCCAGGCGCTGCAGTTCGGCGGCGGCGACTATGAACTGCTGGCGCTGCTGCCGGAAACGCTGCCGGTCCCCGAGTCGGTTGCCGGGACTGCGCTCGGCGAGATCGGCCGGATCACCGGGCAACCGGGAATCCGCTGTCTGGATCAAGCCGGCCGCGAAGTCGAGACCGGCGACACGGGATGGGACCATTTCCGCACCGCAACCGGGGCAAACGGCGCTGAATGAAAGGGAACGGGCAACAACCGGCGAATCGAGCGCGGCATGTCGCAATGGCGACACCGACCGGCCTGCTCGCCTTCGGCTTCGGGACGGGCCTGAGCCCGAAGGCACCGGGCACGGTCGGTACGCTGCTCGGCTTGCTGCTGGCGTTTCCGCTGATGGGCGTGCCGCTCTGGGCCGGCGCGCTGATCGTGGCGGTGGCGTTTGCGGCCGGCATTCCGATCTGTGGCCGGACCGCACGAGACCTGGGCGTGCACGATCACGGCGGCATCGTGTTCGACGAGTTCGTCGGCATCTGGTTTGTGCTGCTGCTCGTCCCGGCGCACTGGGCCTGGTGGCTGGCGGCGTTCGTCGCGTTCCGCTTCTTCGACATCGCCAAGCCCTGGCCGATCGGCTGGCTGGACCGGCACCTGACCGGCGGCTTCGGCATCATGCTCGACGATCTCGTCGCGGCCGCGTACGCCGCGGCGCTGCTGGTCGGGATCGGGTTCTTCGTGCCGTAGAAGGCTCTTGGGGAGGCCGCGCTGCATTCAGGCTGATCGGGGCCGGTTGGCCCCTTCCACGGAATTTCCTGCCGGTCCAACCCGGGCGCCCCTTGCCCTGTGGGAGGCGCGAATTCGCGCCGACGAATCCGGCAGAGCGCTCGATTCGGGCAGATCGCGGTTCGGAGACCGCTCCTACGGCACTTGCTGTTCAAACCTCGAACGCATTCCGGATCCAGCCGATTTCCCCGGTGTCGCCTTCGATGCCGACGACGTCGAAGCGGCAGGGGCATTCCTGCCACTGGACGTGGGTGGCCAGGAACATCGAGGCGGCCTGGGCGAGCTTGCGCTGTTTGTGCACGTCCACGCTTGCGGCGCCGTCGGCGAAGCCGCGGGGCGTGCGCAGCCGGACTTCGACGAACACCAGGGTTTCGCCATCGGACATGACCAGGTCGATCTCGCCCTGGCGGCAGTGCCAGTTGCGTTCGATCGTGCGCAGGCCATGTTTTCCCAGGAACGACTCGGCGCGTCGTTCTCCGGAATCGCCGAGCATTCGCTTGAACACTTCAGGCCGCCGCGCCGGAAAGCACCGACTCAGGAATCCGGCTCGGCACGCACCGGCTGCCCGTTCACGATCCGGGCCCACGGCAGGTCGCGCTCGAGCACGACACCGTCGGCCAGGCGCAGCCGGCCGACGTTGCCGGCGAGATACAGCGAAGGGTCTTCCTTCATGGCCGCGAACCACGGCACCAGCGACATCGCGTCGCGACCCAGCGCGTAGAGCACGCTCAGCGTCGGCGAAGTGGCCAGCTCAGGCGATCGGGCGATCGCCCGGCGCTTGCGCTCGGCGGCCGGACCGGACTGCAGCGACCACGGCGCGATCGGAAACTGAACGCCGTCGAGATCGGAGCCGACATCGCCGCCCGGATAGATATCGGAGGTGGCGAACAACGGCGTTTGCTCGAGATCGAGGAAGCGCAGCTGCGGCACGATCTGCAGTCCGTCGCCGCCGCGTGCGGCCAGGAACACGAGATCGAAATCGGTGCGCCGCTGCGGCACGGCTTCGAACTCTTCGGTCAACAGCGAGCGCAGGCGCTCGATGCGCTGCTCTGACTCATCAATCTCGAGCAGTGCCGAAAGCGCCTCGGTGTGATCGAATTCACCGGCTGCATAGCGGGTCCGGTCCAGCACCCGGCCGCCGCCGAGCTCGAAGGTCTCGATGAATCGATCGGCGACGCGGCGACCGAAGTCGCTGTCCTGCACGATGACCAGCGCGCGCTGGTGCTCTTCGACCAGGGCGCGCACGGCGGCCAGTTCCGCCTCTTCTTCCGGCGGCAGCGCGAGGACCGCAACCGGGTCCGAGGCCCTCAGGGCCCGGCCGGGATCCAGCGGCCGGTTCAGCAACAGCACCGGCACGACCGGATCGGGCAGCGCCAGCAACGGGTCGACCTGTTCGCGCGCGATCGGTCCGATGACGAACCCGGCGCCCCGATCGCGCACGTCGAAGTAGGCCGAAACGCCCGCCTCCGGCGCCGGGTCCAGGTAGCGGAAATCCAGCGCCGGGCGACTGTCCGGCGGCAATTCCAGCCACTTCGACAACATGCCGTTGCGCAGCACGGTGCCGGCCCGGGCCAGCGGCCCCTCGCCCGGCAGCAGGACCGCGATCGAATCCGGCATCGGTCGCGTATCGCGCCAGGCCCGAATCCACTCCATCGCTGCCCGCGCGGCGTCCGGCGGCAGCCTGTGGCGCCGCCGCCAGTCTTCCAGCGCCCGGGCCAGCGCCGGATCGTCGGTGACGCGTTCGCGCGCGGTCGCGGCCAGGTCCAGCCAGGGAAGGATCTCGGCCCGCGCGCGATTCGCCTCGCGCAATTGATTCAATTCGGCCAGCGGCAGATCGATCAGCATCGACAGGGCCGGTCCGGGCCCGAAGTCCGGCCGCGCAGCCGCGCGCTCCAGCACCGCAAGACGCGCATCGGGCGCGTCCGGATCGAGTTCGCGCAAATCGTCGCGCAGCGCCCGGTAGCGGGCCGTCAGTTCATCCGGCACCCGCTCGGCGGGAATCGCCAGCAAGCGGCGGGCTTCGACCAACCGCCCCCCGGCCAGCGCGATCTCGGCGAGCATCAGCCGCAATTCGGCGGCACGCGCCGGATCGAGCCGCGATGCATCGATGGGTTCCAGCGCCGCCTGCGCCCGATCGCTTCGACCGGCCGCCAGCCACTGCTCGGCCGCCGACACGCGTGGCTCGAAGGACGGACCATCACCGGCGAGCTCGAGCCACGCAGCCGCGGCCTCGGCATGGCGGCCTTGCTGCGCCAGCTCGGCGGGCGTGTCGGGCGTCGTCGACGCACCGTCGCGGGGCGGCGACGCGGCGCACGCGGCCAGCAATCCGGCCAGCATCGCGGCCGCCGGCAGTTTCATCGAAAAGCGGAACATGGGTGCCATAATACAACCGTTGCCGTTCCCGGAAAGCCGACTTGAAGCGACCGAGCCCGCACCCCGGCACGCTGTGGATCGTCGCCACGCCGGTGGGAAACCTGGACGACCTTTCGCCGCGTGCCGAGCGCATCCTGACGGTCGCCGACGTGATCGCGGCCGAGGACACGCGCACCAGCCGCAAGTTGCTGCCGCCGCGCGACGCACCGCCGCGCTGGGTGGCCCTGCACGACCACAACGAAGCGCGAACGGTCGAACGATTGATCGAGGCGCTGGCCGCAGGCGACAGCGTCGCGCTGGTTTCCGATGCCGGAACGCCGCTGATTTCCGACCCGGGCTACCGGCTGGTCTCGCAGGCCCACGCGGTCGGCATTCCGGTCTCCACCGTACCGGGCCCGTGCGCAGCGATCGCGGCGCTTTCGGTCTCGGGGCTGCCGACCGACCGCTTCCGTTTCGAGGGCTTCCTGCCGGCCAGGCGCGCGGCCCGGCAACGGCGCCTGGAGACGCTGGCAGCGGAGACCGCGACGCTGGTGTTCTACGTGCCGGCGCGCGACCTGCCCGAGGTACTCGGCGACGCCGCCGGCGCCCTCGGCGGAGAGCGCACGGCGACGGTCGCGCGCGAATTGACCAAGCAGTTCGAGACCGTTCGGCGCGATTCGCTGCGCCGGCTCGGCGACTGGGTGGGCGCCGATTCCGATCAACAGCGCGGCGAGGCGGTGCTGGTGATCGACGGCGCGCCCGAGCGCGGCGGGTCCGCCGGCGTGGATGCGACCACGCTGGCTCGCGAGCTGGCGCGGGAACTGCCGCCGGCGCGCGCGGCCAGGGTGCTGGCGCGAACCACCGACCTGGACCGCCGAGCCGCGTTCGAACTGGTCGAGCGCCTGCGGGATGCGTCATGCACCTGATCGCCGGGCTGCTGTTCATGCTGTTCGTGGTGGTGCTGCCCGGCTGGTGGGTCAAGCGCGTGATGAAGCGCTATTCGCAGCCGGTCGATCGCTATCCGGGCACCGGCGCAGAACTGGCGCGGCACCTGCTCGACCACTGCGGGCTCGAAGCGGTGGCGGTGGAAAAGACCGAGCACGGCGACCACTACGATCCGGACGCCCACGTCGTGCGCCTGAGCGAGTCGAACCACGACAGCGCCTCGCTGACCGCGGTGACCGTCGCGGCCCACGAGGTCGGCCACGCGATCCAGCACGCCGACGGCTACCGGCCGCTGGTGGCGCGCACGCGCATGGTCAAGGCTGTGCAGAAATTCCAGCGCTTCGGCATGCTGCTGATCGCGGCCATGCCGGTCGTGCTGCTGGCGCTCAAGCTGCCCAGCGCCGGGCTGATGCTGCTGGTCGCCGGGCTGGCGGCGCTGGCCTCGGGCATCCTGGTGCACCTGGTCACGCTGCCCACTGAACTCGACGCGAGCTTCCGTCGCGCGCTGCCGATCCTGGTCAAGGGCGGCTATCTCAAGCCCGAGGACCGCGGTCCGGCCCGGCGCATCCTGACCGCCGCGGCGTTCACCTACGTGGCCGCCTCGATGATGGGGCTGGTCAACTTCTGGTGGTGGATGCGCATTCTCAGGCCGTGACGCGGTACCGGTGAGCCTACGGACAGCCTGCGCGCAGCGCATCGCGTAGTTGCGCCGACGCCGGGTGGTCCGTCGCTTCCCTGGCGCGCCCCGGCGCCGCGCTGCAACATTGCCGTCACCGCACGGCAATCGGGCGGTCACGATCGTCGGCGAGTCTGCTCGGCTGGACCCGGAACGACGCTCGCCATGAAGTTTCGATCGACACTCGTGTTGCTCGGCCTGCTGGCCCTGGAAGCAAATGCCAGCGCCCAGCTTCGGCTGCACGGATCCAACACCATCGGCGAAGAACTCGCGCCGGCACTGATCCGCGCCTGGATGAGCGAGCGCGGATTCGACCGCATCGAAGTCGAACGCCACGTCGCGCTCGAGCGCACCTTCACCGGCTTCAACGACGCCAGCGCATCGATGCGCGTCCAGCTGCACGCGCACGGCTCATCGACTTCCTTCCGCGACCTGACTGCCGGCGAGGCCGACATGGGCATGTCGTCGCGCCGCATCCGGGCGGCCGAGGTCGACCGGCTCGAATACATGGGCCGGCTCGACGACGCGCGGCACGAATTCGTCATTGGCATCGACGGCCTGGCCGTCATCGTTCATCCCGACAACCCGATCGCTGCGCTGAGCGTCGAGCGGATTCGCGACCTGTTCGCCGGCCGCATCGGCAACTGGCGAGAGATCGGCGGCGACGACCGCGACGTTTCGCTGTATGCACGCGATGAACAGTCCGGGACCTGGGATTCGTTCGAATCGATGGTCCTGCAGGGCACGCCGCTGGCTGCATCGGCGCAGCGATTCGAGTCCTCGTCGCAACTGTCGGACCAGGTCGCGGGCGACCCGGGTGCGATCGGCTTCATCGGCCTGCCCTACGTTCGCGACGCGCGGGCGCTGGCCGTGGCCGCCGGCGATACCCCGGTGGGACCGGACCGCTTCTCGGCCGCGACCGAGGACTACCCGCTCAGTCGGCGCCTGTATCTCTATGTGCCGGAGCGCGAGATCGACGGCCTGGGCGGCGAGCTGGCGCGCTTTGCGATCAGCCCGGCCGGGCAACGCATCGTCGACGAGCTCGGCTTTGTAGGCCAGGACATCCAGGTCCGTCGCGTCGCGCTGCCGGAAGCCGCGCCGCAGGCTTACCGCGCGTTCGTCGACGGCGCGATGCGCGCGTCGATGAACTTCCGTTTCCGGCCGCGCCGACCCGACCTGGACAGCAAATCGCAGCGCGACCTGGAACGTCTGGCGCAGTTCCTGAAGAATCCCGAAACGCCCGACTACGAGGTGCTGCTGATGGGTTTCGCCGACCCTTCGGAGACGATGAAATACTTCAGCCTCGCGTTATCCAATGACCGGGTCGACTACGTGGCCAGCCTGCTGCTGCAGCGCGGCATCACGGTTCATCGGGCGCGCGGTTTCGGCGACGCGCTGCTGCTGGCCGCCGGCACCGGTCCGATCAGCGAGGTCAAGAACCGCCGCGTCGAGGTCTGGCTCAGGCCGCCGCCTGCCGCGAACTTCGGTCAGTGATGATCCATCACGTCGCCTTCCTTGAACAGAAAGGCCCGGAGCTGCTGGTCGAAGTCGTCGTCGTTGCGACGCAGCCATTCCAGCACCATCGCGGCATGCTCGATCTCCTCGCGCATGTTGTGAAGCAGGATTTCGCGTAGCGCGTCGTCCTCGCAGTCGTCGGCCCGCTGGCGATACCAGTCGGCCGCTTCCAGCTCTTCCATCAACGAAACGATGGCCTGGTGCATGGCCAGGGTCTTTTCGCTCAGCCGCTCACGCGGCGCATGCAGATTCTCGCTCGACATCGCGGTTCATCTCCGGTTGGAAGGGAATCCCCAGAATACTATCGAATGCCCCGCCGGAGTCTGCGCCGAGCCGGAACCCGGCCGGGTTCCGCGCCGATCCGCGAGGCGGCGAAATCGCGATCGCGCGGGAAAAGTTCGTCGACACGCGCTATTGTCCGCCTCCGGAAAGCCGCGGCAATTGATCCAACGCATCATGAATCCAGCCTATCTCGCTAAAAATGATGGATTTTCCGGTATTGAAATTTGCGCCGATTCCGTGCATAGTAGAGCGTGGACGCTTCCGGGGAGACGATTCGGTCCGGCCAAGATGAACGCGCGCACCGCCCTTCTGCTGATCCTGACCTGCCTGTGCGCCGGCGCGCTTCACGCCAGCGACGTCGAGAACGTGCGCGTGTGGTCGGGACCGGACAAGACCCGCGTGGTGCTCGATCTCGACCGCGAGGTCACCTACAGCGTGTTCTCGCTGGACGACCCGGAAAGACTGGTTGTCGACCTGGACGATTCCAGAATGCAGCACACGCCGGAACTCATCCCCGAACACAGCGGCGTGGTCCAGCGCGTGCGGCACGGCATTCGCGAGGGAACCGACCTGCGGGTCGTGCTGGACCTGGCCGAAGCCGCGCGCGTGAACAGTTTCCTGCTCGAACCGACCGGACGCTACGGCCACCGGCTGGTGCTGGACCTGTTCCCGAAAAGCGCGGAGTCGGCGACCGAGCGGGTGCGCAGCGTTTCGCGAGAACTGCCGGACCGCGAGCGCGACATGATCGTTGCCATCGACGCCGGTCACGGCGGCGAGGATCCGGGCGCCATCGGCCCGGCCGGCAGCTACGAAAAGAACATCGTGCTGGCCATCTCGCGCGAACTGGAGCGCCAGATCCAGCAAGCACCCGGCATGCGGCCAGTGATGATCCGCACCGGCGACTACTACGTGCCGCTGAACGAACGCTACCAGCGCGCGCGCGAAGCCCGCGCCGACCTGTTCGTGTCCATTCACGCCGACGCATTCCGCGATTTCCGGGTGCGCGGCAGCTCGGTCTACATCCTGTCGCGATCCGGCGCGTCCAGCGAGGCCGCACGGCTGCTGGCCCAGAGCGAGAACGAGGCCGACCTGATCGGCGGCGTCGAGCTCGATCGCGGCGACGACATGCTCAAGTCGGTACTGCTGGACCTGTCGCAGAACGCATCGCTTGAATACAGCCGCACCGCGGCCTCGAAGATCCTCAGCGAACTCGACGACGTCGGCCGCAACCACCGCAAACGCGTCGAAAGCGCGAACTTCGTGGTACTGCGCTCTCCGGACGTTCCCAGCGTACTGGTCGAGGTCGGGTTCATCAGCAATCCGTCCGACGAGGCCAACCTCGGCTCGAAGGGCCACCGCCAGCAGCTCGCGCACGCAATCCGGCTGGGCATCGAGGAACACTTCCGCGAAACGGCGCCGCAGGGCACCTGGTTCGCGGCCAACCGCGGCGATCCGGAGCGCCACATCGTCCAGCGCGGCGACACCCTGGGCACCATCGCCCAGCGCTATTCGGTGAGCCTGAACCGGCTCAGAAGCGCGAACGCGATCGAGGGCGACGTGATCCACCCCGGCGCGGTGCTGGTGATCCCGACCAGCTGAGCGAACGCGGGTAGAACGAACCAGGGCGGAATTGCGATTCCGTCTTGCCGGCAGCCGCGAAATCTAGTAACATTCTCGCTCTTTGGCCGGTCCGCGGCGGCACGAGCCGTTTCCGCGAACGCATCGGGCTCGGCAGGCGCCGACCCAGTGTGGTTGAACGACCACCACAGGGTAGCGCCCACGACAATATGGAATACAGGTTGGGAATCATGAAAACGTTCAGCGCCAAGCCGCATGAAGTCCGCCGCGAATGGTTGGTCGTCGACGCCGCCGGGAAGAACCTGGGTCGTCTGGCCAGCGAGATCGCCCGGCGTCTTCGGGGCAAGCACAAGCCCGAATTCACGCCGCATGTCGACACCGGCGATTACGTGGTCGTCATCAACGCCGAGAAGATCGCGGTGACCGGTCGCAAGATGACCGACAAGATCTATCACCACCACACCGGCTATATCGGCAACCTCAAGTCGATCTCGCTGGAAAAGCAGCTGCAGAAGCATCCCGAGCGCGTGATTCAAAGCGCGGTCAAGGGCATGCTGC
>CAYPZP010000120.1:0-6360 GCA_964415285.1 uncultured Halomonas sp.
GATTCTCCGGAGTGACTGGAGTTCAGACGTGTGCTCTTCCGATCTCGACCTGCTCCGAATCGTCGAGCGGACCCAGCAGCGGTTTGCCGAAACCGTCCCAGACCCCCGACGACCCCGGATGGTCGACGCCGTTACCGTCGACCCCGACCCGGTTCAGACCGACGACGATGCACTGATTCTCGATTGCGCGCGCAGCGAGCAGCGTGCGCCAGGCCTCGACGCGCGCCCGCGGCCAGTTGGCGACGAAAATCTGCATGTCGAACGCCCCGTCGTTGCGACACCACACCGGAAACCGCAGGTCGTAGCAGACCTGCAGGTCGAAACGCCGTCCCGCGAACGGCGCCCGGACCCGCTTCGACCCGGCCGCATAGCGAGCCGCGTCCTCCCCCCCGAAAACGAACAGATGTCGCTTGTCGTAGGTCGAAACCGAACCGTCCGGCCGGGCCAACACGAAACGATTGAAGACTCCATCGCCGTCGGCGGCAACGATGCTGCACGCGATTGCCGCGGCGCGCTGCCGCGCCTGCGCCTGCAGCCAGGCCATATCCTCGGTCGCGTCCTGCGCCACGTCGCGATCCCGATCGCCGAGAAAGCCGGTGGTACAGGTCTCGGGCAAGACGTACAGACCGGCATCGGCTGCCGTGTCCATCAGACGCGAAAGGTGGTCCCGGTTCGCGGCGGGGTCGGCCCAGCGCGTATCGGCCTGAACCAGCGCGCATTTCAGGTTCGACGCGGTATCGGACGGCATCACGATCTCGATCCGGCGGGTTCGACCGCATTATGACGCGAGGCCGGCATCGGTGCTGCATTCCGGGCGGGTGCACGATTCGTGGCAGAATTGCGTGCCTCCCACCGGAAATCGCACTCATGAAACTGGCTCGACTGCCCCTGGGGCTTTCCATTCTCGCCCTCGTTATGCTGTTGATCGGCGGACCCGGGTATCGACTCGGCCTCTGGGGCCTGGGATTCGGACTGCTCGACGCCATGCGCTACGCGCTGTTCCTGGGCGCGGGCGCGGCCATGCTGGCGCTGGTTTTCCTGATCATCCCGAAGACCCGGTCGGGCCATGCACCGGCGCTGCTGACCGCGCTGGTCCTCGGGGTCGCCGTCGCCTGGGTGCCGGTCCAGGTCCGCGGCACGGCCGAAGCTCATCCGATCCATGACGTGACGACGAATCCGGAGGATCCGCCGGCCTTCGTCGAGATCCTGAATCTGCGGGCCGATGCGCCCAATCCGGCCGCATACGCAGGCCCCGAAACCGCGGAAATCCAGCGCGACATCTATCCCGACCTGCGCCCGCTGCGCAGTGATTTGAGTCGCGAGGACTTGTTCGAAGCCGCGCTCGAGGCGGCGCGCGCGATGGGCTGGGAGATCATCGCCGCCGACACGCCGGCCGGCCGGATCGAGGCCGTGGACACCACGTTCTGGTACGGCTTCAAGGACGATATCGTCGTGCTGGTGACCGGCGAGGACGGCTCGCTGCAGCTCGACGTGCGCTCCAAGTCGCGCGTCGGCCGAAGCGACCTGGGCAAGAACGCCGAGCGCATCCGGGAATATCTCGAACAAGCCGAGCGGAGGCTGTCCGGTTCCTGAGACGCAGGCGCCCTGCCCGGTCTGTGAAGCCAGTCGAACCCTGCCGTTCCAGGAGATCGAAGGACTCCGATACTGGCGTTGTTCGCGCTGCGAATGCACGTTTCTCGACCCGCGACAGCGCCCGGCGCCGGGCGTTGAACGGCGAGAGTACGACCTGCACCGCAACGACGCATCCGACCCGAACTATCGAAAGTTCCTGTGCCGACTTTTCGATCGGCTGCTGCCACGCCTGACCAGCGACGCAAGTGGACTCGATTACGGATGCGGTCCGGGTCCTGCACTGGCAAGGATGTTCCGAGAGGCCGGATTCACGATGGCAACGTGGGATCCCTTCTTCGACGCCCGGTCCGACGCGCTCCAGCATCGGTACGAGTTCATCACCTGCACCGAGGTCATAGAGCACATGCACCATCCGGCCGACGAATTTCGCCGAATCGATCGGCTGCTCGCTTCCGGCGGCTTGCTCGGACTGATGACGCAGTTCCAGACCGACGATGCGCGCTTTGCGAACTGGCACTACCGGCGGGACCCGACCCACGTGGTCTTTTACCGGGAACGCACGATCGATTGCGTCGCGGAACGACTGGGCTGGACCTGCGAGACTTTCGCCCCGAACGTTGCGATCCTCGGAAAACCCGGCTGAACCCGGTGCCGGTCGAGAACGAAGAAACCCCACGCGAGGCGGGGCTTTCTATCGGTGGCGGAGAGGGAGGGATTGCTGCGCGATCTGCGATCGCTTGCCCTTCGGGCTGGCGCTGTGCGCCAGCGAGCTCGCTTCGCTCGGTTCGAACCGACTTCCTTCATTCTCCACCATGGAGATTGATGCACGGAAACTGCCCATAAGCTAAACCCCCGACAAAGCCCGACACTCTCCGGGTTCGAATCCGATCTCCCTCTCCGCCACATAAGAAAAAACCCCGCACGAAGCGGGGCTTTTTCTTATGTGGCGGAGAGGGAGGGATTCGAACCCTCGAACGGGCGTAAACCCGTTAACGGTTTTCGAGACCGCCGCATTCGACCACTCTGCCACCTCTCCGTTGAACCAGATTGTAAGGTCGGGCGCCTCCCGACCGGCGGCCCTCCGCGGGCCGCGAGAGGGAGGGATTGACTGCGCAGCTGCGCTGCTTGCCCTCCGCTGTGCTCCGGGTTGTTCCAGCCGCTGCGCGGCCTCCACATCGAGCTCGCCTGCGGCTCGGTTCGAACCCTCGAACGGGCATCAACCCGAAAATCAACGATCACGGTTTTCGAGACCGCCGCATTCGACCACTCTGCCACCTCTCCGTTGAACCAGATTGTAAGGTCGGCGCTTCAGTCCGACCAGCGGCCCTCTGCGGGCCGCGAGAGGGAGGGATTATTTCACGACCTTCGGTCGCTTGCCCTCCGCTACCGCTCCGCGCTGCCTTGAATGCCGCGACAACCCGATCGCCCCAATATCTGCATCACGATAAGCTCGCCAGAATAACCGAATATGGAATTCTTGTGAAGGTCGAGTTGGTCCCGACCAACAGATCTCGCGCTGCGTTCGAGCACCGACCGCAAGCGCCTGATCGTGACCGGACCGTGGTTGCGGCCCGCCGGCCAGCTGCCTATACTCATTGTCACCGCGGGTAAGCGTCCTCACGAGCCGGAAAGGCTTCGATCAGATCCCGGCAGTCACGAGCGAGCGCCGACCCTGCCCGCGCCGTTTGATGAAGCAGTCAGGGGGCGTGAAACGGCCGCAGGATCCGATGCTTCCTGTTCCCGGAGCCCCCGATGCGCCGATCGACACTGTCTGACACCGTTCTGAATACCTTCCCCGAATCCGCGACGGTACCGGGACGATTGAAAGTCCGCGCCCGGCTCCTCGCGGTATTACTGGCAATACTGGCCACGAACAGCCTGGACGCCGGCAGCCCAGCGGAACTGGCGATGCACTGGCCCATGGAACCCTGGACCAGCGACGACGTCGGTGAACTCGAGTCCGGCACCGGCCCATCGGGCAGCCTGGTGGGCTTCCACGGCGACGGCAGCGAGTGGAGCGTGGGCGTGCTGGGTCGCGCGCTGGTGCTGGACGGGCTCGAACAGCACGCGCAGCACGCGGCGCCGCTGCCCCGGGTCGAGGGAACCATTGGTCACTGGCTCCGACCCACGACCGCCAGCGGAACGCGAATCGCGCTGTATGAGAGCGACTTTACCGGCGCGCCCACGCCCGACTACAACGGCTTCGGCGCTGCCGGCGAAGCACTGGAGATTCATACCGGATTCTTCGACGGCGACTGGTACGCGGTCTGGCAGGACGGCGGCGTCGACGATCGTCGCGAAGTCCGCGGGGGCACCGTGACCGCCGGCGAATGGGCGCACGTTGCGGTGACCTGGCGCATTCCCGGTGAAATGAGGCTCTACGTCAACTGCGCCGAAGTCGCCAGCGTTGCCATGGACGCCGCGTTCGCGGGCCGGACCCCGGCCGAGCATTTCATCGGCAAACCCAGCCAGTTCGTCGGCCGTCACTGGCCTGGCGAAATCGACGAGATCAAGGTCTGGGACCGCGAGTTCACGGCCGACGGCGTGCGCAGCCATTTCTGTCGATCGATCGAGCCCGAGACCGCGACTGTCGTGGCGGAAATCCCGACCCTGAGCGCGCGTTTCGGCAATGCAGCAGCGATGAGCGGGGAGTGGTTGCTGGTCGGTTCTCCCGGGATTGCGAGCGCGGACTGGTACCGTCGAAACGGCGCTGCCGGGCTGCAGTTTCACTCCTCGACGAGCGCCGACTTCACCGAGACGCTGGGTTCCCGGCTCGAAACGCCCAAGCCGCTGGACGTCGCCGGGAATCTATCGGCCATCACCGATGGCGACGCCGTCGACGTGTTCGAACTGGATTCATCCGGACCCGCGTCGTGGAATCCGATCGCGACGCTGGTCGATCCTTCGGCCGAAAATTTCGGCTACGCGGTGGCGGTCTCGGGCGATCGGGTTGCCGTCGGCGCTCCGGCTTTCGACGGCGGCACCGTTTATGTCTTCGAACGCGACCAGGGCGGCCCCAACGCGTGGAATCCGACGTTCGCGAACGCGCCCGGCGGGCCCGGAAGCAACGCGCTCTACGGCCGCTTGCTGGACGTGGACGCCGATCTGCTAGCTGTGTACCGGCAGCGTAGCGCTCTGGTGGGCGGAACCACCGATTTCGTCGATCTCTATCGCAGAGGCGAGTCCGGCGGGATCGCGGGATGGGCGCCCGAAGCCACAATCAGCGCCGAGGCCGACTCGATCGTCTCGCTCGCGGTGCGCGGCAACCGGATCGCCATCGGGATCGTCGACCCATCCGGCAACGAGCGCGGTTCGGTCGTGGTCCATGACCGGAACCAGGGCGGCCTGGACCAGTGGGGGATCGAGCAGGTCTTCACCGCCTCCGATGCCGACGTGGCCGATCGCCTGGGCGCCAACGTCGCGTGGCTGGACGACCGTCGATTCGCAGCGGCTGCAATCGGGAACCGCCGCGATCACCAGTCGATCTATCTGTTTCGCGTTGATGGTACCGACGCGCCGACCCAGGAGCTCTTGCTGGCTCAGCGCACGTTCCAACCCATCACGTCGATCGGCGCATCACTCGGCACCGCGCTGACCGGCTCCGGTGGCCTGATCGTTGCCGGAGCCCCGTTCACCGGCTTTAATTTCCTGGTACCTCCGGATTTGCCCGGCGCCTCCGGGCGCCTGCACCTGTTCATTCCGCCGGTCATCTTCTCCGACGGATTCGAGTCCGATGCGCCCTAGTGTGCGCGCCGCGCGATATTGAAGCTCGCCCTAGCCGGAAGCACCCGGGTCGCCTCCATCATCGCCCGTGCCGGCGAGGTGGGTATCGAGGAATTCGCGGATCGCCCGGTAGCCCTCGATCTCGTTGTCGCGGTTGCGGAAGCCGTGACCCTCATCATCGAACAGCACGTACTTGACCGGAACGCCATTTTCGCGCACGGCCTCGACGATTTCGTCGGATTCGACCTGCAGCACGCGCGGGTCGTTGGCGCCCTGCAGCACGATCATCGGGCGGACGATGTTGCCGGCGTGGAACAGCGGCGAAATGCGGCGCAGGCGCTCGGCGTCCTCGCCCGGATCGCCGAGCTCGGCGTAGAGCGCATCGCGCTGCGGGCCCCACCAGGCCGGGATACTCTCCAGCGTACGGAGCCAGTTGGTGACGCCGAAGATGTTGACGCCGGCGTCGAAGACCTCGGGCCGGAATGCCAGCGCGGCGGCCGTCATGTAGCCGCCGTAGCTGCCGCCCATGATGCCGATGCGCTCGCCGTCGACCCAGTCCTTTTCGGCCAGCCACTCGCGCGCGGCGACAACGTCGTCGAGGTCGCACTCGCCGTGGCAGCGGTCGTCGGCGCCGAAGAAGGTCTTGCCGTAGCCCGAACTCCCGCGGTTGTTGATGTCGAAGATCGCGTAGCCGTGGTTGATCAGGTACTGGTTCAGCGCCGAATAGCCGATCCGCGCCTGGCCGCCCGGGCCGCCGTGGACGCGCACCAGCATCGGCGCCGGGTTGTCGGCCGTCGCGCCATGCGGCCGATACAGCACGCCCGGGATCTCGAGACCGTCATAGGACTCGAACCGAACGACTTTGCCGTCGACCAGGTCGTCCGGGTCGATCTCCGGGTTCAGCGCCGAGGTCAGCGCGCGCGGCTCGGCATCGGCCACGTCGGTGGCGATGACGAAAAGGTCGCTGGGGCGCCGGCTGGCGTTAACGTAGAACGCCATTTGCGAATCGTCGGCCGAGAACTCGACCGAGGTCACGTTGCCCTC
>CAYPZP010000120.1:6370-10216 GCA_964415285.1 uncultured Halomonas sp.
TTCGGGCAGGCCGACCTCGCTGAAATCGTCGGCCGATAGCACCTTCAGCGCCGTCTGCGAATCCTCGTTGACGCCGACGACCAGGTACTGCCCCCCGCGCGAGCGGCTGGCGTACATCACGTCCCAGTCGGGCTGCAGCACCACGGTCTCGTCCCCGGTTTCCAGATCGCGCCGGACCAGGTAGGCGAATTCGGAGCCCCGGTCGGTCGTATAGAACAGGTCGCGTCCGTCGGCACTGAAGGCCTCGGCCGAGTTGGCGACCTCGCCTTCATCGGCGACCAGCGTCTCGAACTCGCCGGTTTCGCGATCCCAGATCAGGATGTCGGTGTCGCTTCTGAGGTAGACCTTGCCGAAGGTCACGTAGCGCCCGTCCGGAGAGGCGGCCGAGGGAAACGCATCGACGCTGTTTTCAACCAGCAGTTCGCGTTCCAACGTTGCGGAATCGTACTCGTAGATATCGAATACGCTGTTTTCGCGCTCGTTGGTCGCGATCCAGAAACGATCGCCTTCGGACGAGAAACCGACAAAGTTCGCCTTCAGTCCCTCACCGGGGGTGAGGTCGGTGACGGTCCCGTCGGGATCGAGGGCGTAGACGTGGTCGAGTTCGTTGCCACCCTGATCGCCCGAGAAGATCAGCCGATCGTCGTTGGGGAACCAGGCACGGAAGAACCGCGGGTCGGTCGTCGAGTCGGTCAGCTGGACCGGATCGCCGCCGGTCACGGGCTGTACGTAGACGTTGTAGACGCCGCTGCGGTTGCTGGAGTAACCGATGCGCTCACCGTCGGCCGAAAACCCGGCGCCGCCGATCTGTTCGGTATCCATGAACTTCTCGATGGTGTAGCTGCGGACCGGCCCGGGCTCAGGTTCGGTCGGAGCGGGGACGGCTTCGGTCGTCGGCTCGGTCGCGGTAACCACCGGTGCGGCGGGCTCGGCCGGTTCGTCCTGCCGGCTGCATGCGGCCAGCACGAGCAGGAAGATCAGGCCAATCAGGGTGCGAAGGTTCATGGAAACGGCTCCAGAAGAATCTGTTGACGGGAAAGCGGGTGATTATGGGCGCTTCACCCGGCAAGTCAACTCGCCGGTCAATTCCGTGTCAAGGGCGCGCTAGACTGGAATTTGCTCTAACCCGGAGGACGGCAATGACCGAAACGCTGTTTCAGCACGACGCTTACCTGCGCGAATGCGAAGCCGAAGTGCTCGAATCATCGCGCGACGCGATCGTGCTCGACCGCACGGTATTCTATCCCTTGGGCGGTGGACAGCCCGGCGATCACGGCCGGTTTTCCTGGGACGACGATGAGACCGCGATTGCCGATACGCGATGGCGTCGCGACGACGGTGCCGTGATCCACGTACCGGCAGCCGGCGCTGCGCTGCCTGCCGTCGGCACGCGTCTGACGGCCCGGATCGACTGGAGCCGGCGGTATCGGCACATGCGCATGCATACCTGCCTGCACCTGCTCGGCGCGGTGCTGCCGTTCCCGGTCACCGGCGGCCAGATCGGCGCCGACAAGAGCCGGCTGGATTTCGACATGCCCGAGCCGCCGGACAAGAAAGCGGTCGACGCCGAGCTCGACGCGCTGATCTCGGCCGACCACCCGGCCACCTCTCGCTGGATCGACGAAGCGGACCTGGATCCGGCGCTGATCCGCACGATGTCGGTCAAACCCCCGAGCGGCGTCGGCCGCATCCGCCTGCTCGAGATCCCGGGGGTGGATCTGCAGCCCTGCGGCGGCACCCATGTCCGCCGCACCGCCGAAATCGGGCGCGCGGAAGTCACCAGGGTCGAAAAGAAGGGCCGCCAGAACCGGCGCGTGCACGTCGCGCTCGCCGCCGACTGACGCTGGCCCGACTCAAGTTCTTTCCGGATGCGTCTTCGCGACCTCGGTGTCGGACTCGAACATCTGCTGAAATTCAGCGAGCCCCGGATACTCGTCGAGTTCGAAGCGCCGCCGGAACAACGCCCAACTCAAAAAGCAGCCGAGCCGGATGGCGAAGTCGCCGCCCGCCACGGGCGCCTGACGGATCACGCCCTCGTTCAGCGCCTGCAGGCACTGTCGAATCCTCAACTGCTGACGCTTCAGGTACGGCACCTGTTCCGGCCCGATGCCGTCTCGCTCGAACAGGAACAGGTTGACGCAGGCATCGAGCGCGGTGTCCACGAGCAGGAAGCGATCGAACTCGTCGAGGCTGGGAAAGAACGGTTGCCCGGCCCTTTCGCGCAGGTAGCGAAGGATGCTCGACGAATCGGTCAACATCCGCTCCCCTTCGCGCAGGAACGGCACTCGACAAGCCGGTGACTGCGCCGCGCTCTGCTCGTAGTCGGTCTCGATGAACTCGCATTCCGACCCGGTCTGGATCAGCACGATGCGGATATGACGAACGAAGGGTGAGGTGTAGCTTCCAAATAGCTGCATGGTCGAAGGCTCGAGATGGAGATACGGGTTCCGGGTTCCGGGTTCCGGGTTCCGGGTTCCGGGTTCCGGAAAATCGTACCCCATGCTGCTGACCATCGATCGGTCGATGCACGCGGACCTGCGAGACCCGGCACTTGGGCTCGAAACGACCGGCATCGAAACCCCGAGCCGGTCGCCGGGACCCGTCGCTTCACACGCCACCCGCCGAGGCACCGGCACCGGCGCCGGCGCCTGTCGATGCGGAAGCACCGGCGGCCGCGGCCATGATCGGCACCATCGCGGCAATGCTGTCGTGGCTGCGCTGGATCTCGCGATACCACTCGAGCACGTCGACGACGTCCCGGTCCGCTTCGCTGTCGTCGCTCGACTCGAATCGATCGCGCCAGTGCTTCTCGAGGTTCAGTGCGACCGCGTAGGGCAGCAGCTCGATGAAATGCCGCGCATCGCGAACCGGCGGGCCGGACTCGAGGTAGCGCTTCAGTCCGGTGATCTGGCGCTTGACCGCGACGCCTGCCCGCGTGGGGGCCTTGAACAGTTCGTAATACGTCGCCGGAGCGATCAGGCCCACCAGCAGCGCCGCGAATCCCAGCGCGATGACCCACGGATCGGGGGAGAGCTCGTCGCGCGCCTGCACAATCAGGCCGACCAGGCCGACGACCGAAACCACCGCGCCGGCCGCAAATCCAAGCGCCCGCTGCCGGTTGTTGGTGACGAAGTGCCGGCCGCGATGCTCCTCTCCAAGCTTCTTGTTCAATGCCTGCGACGCCTTCTGGCCACGCTGGTCCCCGGGTTCCAGCACCACCGAATCACCGTGCTGGAACAACTGGCCGACGACCGCCCGTTCTCCCGGAGACAGCGCGGCCCGGGACTCGCGCGATCGAGTCGCGCTCATCGACGCTCCATCGTCCTCGACCGAGAGCCTGATGGCGCGCCGGACGCGCAGCGAAACCAGAGCGGAAATGAAGGCGGTCTCGTCGTAGCCCATGCGCTCGACGAAACGCGCCGCGGCCGGCGAAATCCCGTCGGGCGGCGTATTGCGCGTCGGCACGTGGCCCAGGTCCGAATCGCGCCCGACCGCCCGCCAGGCCGAGTGCAGTAGGCCCAGCAGCGCCAGCATCGCGACGAGCAGCGCGGCACGCCAGGCCCACTCGGCCTCGTGCCGGCGAACCACCCCACCCCGGAGCGAGCGCGGATCGGTGCGAAACTCGAGCCGCCCGATCGCTTCGGTAACGCCTTGTTTATTGAGCGGTCCGCGCATCGCCAGACGCCAACGGTTGCCGTCAGTCTCGCCGTTCCGCGGCGGCGCCAGCCTCATGTCGGCGGGCCAGTCGATTTGCAGCGACGCCGACGCCCAGGCCAGCTCGAACTGTTCGATCACCGGCGCCCAGCGCAGGCGCGCCGAATCCGGAGCTTCCAGCCACCATGGTGC
>CAYPZP010000121.1:0-9961 GCA_964415285.1 uncultured Halomonas sp.
GGCGCGCACGCGCTCGATCAGAGGTTCCGGTACCCGCGGCTGGAATCCCTCGAGGTATTCGTGCACCTGTTCCAGCTCCTGCGCCCACGCCGCGGGATCGAACGCCAGCAGCGTCTCCATGTCCGGCGCCTCGGCCAGTCCCTCGATCGAGATATCGCCGGGCCGCGGCAGCAGCCCGACCGGCGTGGAATCCGCTTCGACCTCGCCGCCGCAGCGCTTGAGGATCCACTCGAGCACGCGCAGGTTCTCGCTGAACCCGGGCCAGATGAAGCCGCCGTCGGCGTCGCGCCGGAACCAGTTGACCTGGAAGATCTTCGGCGGATGCGCGAGCTTCGATCCGACTTCGAGCCAATGCCCCCAGTAATCCCCGAAGTGATAACCGCAGAACGGCTTCATCGCCATCGGGTCGCGCCGGACCACGCCGACCTGACCGGTGGCCGCGGCCGTGGTTTCGGAGGCCATCGCCGCGCCGACGAACGTCCCGTGGGTCCAGTCCTCGGCCTCCATCACCAGCGGCGCCAGCGTCGCTCGCCGGCCGCCGAAGATGATCGCGTCGATCGGCACGCCGCCGGGAGCATCGGCCTCGCCGCTGTAGCTCGGACAGTTCTTGATCGAGACCGTGAATCGCGCGTTCGGATGCGCCGCCGGCCCGGCGTCCGGATCGTAGGGCCGTCCTTTCCAGTCCAGCGCGGGCTTGCCGCCGTTCAGCCCTTCCCACCAGGGCTGGTTGTCGGCGGTGGTCGCGACGTTGGTGAAGATGGCCTGGCGATCGAGCATCGCCAGCGCGTTCGGGTTGGTCTTCGCCGATGTGCCGGGCGCCACGCCGAAGAAACCGGCTTCGGGGTTGATGGCGTACAGCCGGCCGTCTTCACCCGGCTGCAGCCAGCAGATATCGTCACCGATGGTGTGCAGCTTCCAGCCCTGGCTGCGGTAGGGCTCGGGCGGAATCAGCATCGCCAGGTTGGTCTTGCCGCAGGCCGACGGGAACGCGGCGGCGACGTAGCGCGTCTCGCCCTCGGGGTTTTCGATCCCGACGATCATCATGTGCTCGGCCAGCCAGCCCTCGCTGCGGGCCTGGTAGCTGGCGATCCTGAGGGCGTGGCACTTCTTGCCCAAAAGCGCGTTGCCGCCGTAGCCCGACCCGTAGCTCTGGATCTGAAGCTCGTCGGGGAAATGCATGATGTAGCGCTTGTCCGGATCCAGTTCGCCGGTCGAGTGCAGACCGCGCACGAAGTGACCCTCGCGCTCGATGCGCGCCAGCGCTTCCGAACCCATGCGCGTCATGATGCGCATGTTGGCGACCACGTAGGGACTGTCGGTGATTTCGACGCCCAGACGAGCGAGCGGCGAGTCGATCGGCCCCATGCAGTAGGGAATGACGTACAGCGTCCGCCCCTCCATGCAGCCTTCGAACAGCTCGTCCATCAGCGCGTGGGCCTCGTCGGGCGCCATCCAGTTGTTGTTCGGACCTGCGTCGTCGCGCGCGGTTGTACACACGTAGGTCAGGTGCTCGACGCGGGCCACGTCGTCGGGATCAGAGCGGTGCAGGTAGCAGTCCGGATGCGACTGCTGGTCCAGTTCCAGCAGGTCGCCGGTATCCAGCATCCGGTTGACCAGTTCGGCGTTCTCCTCGGCAGTGCCGGTACACCAGTGAATATTCGCGGGTCGGGTCCGATCGGCGACGGCATCGACCCATTCGGCCAGCGCGCTCAGTTTGGTACTCATGGATGGAAGGCTTCCAGGTTGGGTTGGGTTGGATTCGGTAGGCGCTCAGGAGGGCTCGAAGGCGTCCAGCTTCTGCGCCAGGCGCGGCAAGTCCGGCCGCAAGTAGCGCGGCAGGCCTCGCTCGTCGTAGTCGGGATAGTCCTCGCCGCGAATCAGCGGCTCGAGGTAGCGGCGCGCAGCCGCCGTGATGCCGAAGCCGTCATCGGTGATGAAGTCCTCGGGCAGGGTCTTTTCGTGGTTGGCGATGTCTTCCAGCGCTGCGGTGGCGATCTTCCATTCGTAAGGCTCGTCGCTGATGCGCTCGATCACCGGCATGACGCCGGAGCGGCCCTGAAGCGCCAGGTCGACCGCGGCGGCGCCGACGGCGCGCGCGTGTTCGACGTCGGTGCGCGAGGCGATGTGCCGCGCCGATCGCTGCAGGTAGTCGCTGACCGCCCAGTGGTACTTGTGACCGAGCTCGCCCTTGACCATCTCGGCGACCACCGGCGCGACGCCGCCGAGCTGCTTGTGGCCGAACGCGTCGGTGGTTCCGGCGTCGGCCAGGAACGTGCCGTCGGCGTAGCGTGCGCCCTCCGAGACCACCACCGAGCAATACCCGTATCGGCGCACCGAGTCGTCGACTGCGGCGAGGAAACGGTCGCGATCGAACGCGACCTCGGGAAACAGGATCACCTGCGGCGGATCGTGCGCCTCGCGCCGGACCAATCCCGACGCGGCCGCGATCCAGCCGGCGTGGCGCCCCATGACCTCGAGGATGAAGACCCGCGTCGAGCTCGAAGACATCGACATCACGTCGAGGCTGGCCTCGAGGATCGAGACCGCAACGTATTTCGCCACCGAACCGAAGCCCGGGCAGTTGTCGGTCACGGCCAGGTCGTTGTCGATGGTCTTGGGGATGCCGATCGCATTGAGCGGGTAGCCGAGCTCGGCGGCCATGCTCGCGATCTTGTTCGCGGTATCGGCCGAATCGTTGCCGCCGTTGTAGAAGAAGGTGCCGATCCCGTGCGCGTCCAGCACCTGGATCAGGCGCTCGTACTCGCGACGATTCTGCTCCATCGACTTCAGCTTGTAGCGGCACGATCCGAACACGCCGCCCGGCGTCCGGGCCAGCAGGCGCAGCGATTCTTCGTCGAGGCCGCCGGTGTCGATCAGCCGCTCCTCGAGCGCGCCGATGATGCCGTCTTCGGCCGCGAACACACGCCCGATCGAACCGGCATGGGCACGCGCGGTCTCGATCACGGCGGCGGCCGTGGCGTTGATGACCGGCGTCACGCCGCCGGACTGCGCGTACAGGATGTTGTTCGCACTCATGGGTGTTCGGGCCGACAACGACGGAATGACTTTCAAGGATAATGCAAAACGCCGGGCGATTTGCCGGAGGCCGAGCGGCATTTGACAGTTCGTGACCGGCACGTTACTTTTATGCGCTTGCCCGTTATCGACTACCACGGACCCCGATCGTCATGAGAATCGTACTCCTCGGGCCGCCCGGCTCCGGCAAGGGGACCCAGGCCGCGCTGCTACGCGACCGCCTGGCCATTGCCCACATTTCGACCGGCGTGCTGCTGCGCGAAGCCGTGGACCAGAAGACGGAACTGGGCCTCGAGGCAAAGTCCTACATGGATGCAGGCAACCTGGTGCCCGACGACCTGATGCTCGGCCTGATCGAGGAACGCCTCGGTCAGCCCGACGTCGCCAACGGCTTCATTCTCGACGGTTATCCGCGCAATCTGGCCCAGGCCGAAGCGCTGGACCAGGTGCTCGAGCGCATCGGCCAGCCGGTCGACCTGGCGATTTCGGTCACCGTTGACGAAGGCGAGATCGTGCAGCGGCTGTCCAGGCGCGCGCTGGAGGAAGGCCGCTCCGACGACACCGAGGAAGTGATCCGCAACCGGATGCGGGTGTACGCCGGACAGACCGCGCCGGTGGCCGGGCATTACGCCGAACGCGGCCAGCTGCGCGAAGTCGACGGCATGGGCAGCATCGAGGAAGTCAACCAGCGCCTGCTCGACATCGTCCGGGCCGGCTGAACCCCGCGAATCATCGATCCGAAGACCGTTTGCGAATCCGGATGCGCCAATATCCGGCCGCTTCGATGCCGCCGAGAAAATCATGCCCGAATCGCTCGCAGAAAACCTGCAGATCCAGTTCGGCCAGCGGATCGTCGGCGCGGACTTCGAGCACCTGATCCGGCCGCATCACCTCGAGACGCTCGCGCGCCCGGACCACCGGCTGCGGGCACGCCAGCCCGAGCGCATCGAGCACTTCGTCCGGCATGTCTGCCGAATTCATCGCCTGAGGCCGGGGATTGCGCGCATAATTCATTCTAAGGGCACACGAGTCGAACGTTCCGAAAACGAATCTCGGGCGAAAGCGCTGCATCACGCGCGCGATTCCGGCTGCCGCCGACAGCCCGTCGACCCCGGCGCGGCGAGTACGCGATGACCGACTGGCTCCGCATCCTCGGGCGCATCGCCGTGCTGCGCGCCGGGCCGCAGGACCTGCCGGCCGGCTCCACGTCGCTGCTCACGGCGCTGTTCCTGTACGCCGGGATCGCCGTCGGCTCGGGGAGCGCCTCGGAAAACCCGGCGCCCGGGCTGGACCTGGTGATCGCGCTGGTCGTGCCGTTCGCCTGCACGGTCGTGCTTCTGGCGCTGCGCGGGGTGTTGCCGCGCCTCAATCAGACCGCCGCGGCGTTGTTCGGCACCGGCGCGCTGATCAGCCTGCTCAACCTGCCGATCTGGTTCTCCGACGCCGTGCCGATGCCGCCGGCGCTGGTGGTTCTGGCCCTCACCGCGCTGTTCTGGAGCCTGGCGGTGGATGCGCACATCTGGCGCAATGCGCTGGAGCTGCCCTATGCCGGCGGTCTTGTCACCGCTGTGGTAATTTTGATGGTGCAGTTGTACACCTTCCAGGCATTGGTATCGTGACCACGAAATCCCCGCACATCGCCGGGCGCCGTCAGGCGTCGGAACACCCACCGTCCCACCGCGATCGGCTCAAGCCGCTCGGCTGCCAATGAAAATCCACATTCTCGGTATCTGCGGCACCTTCATGGGCGGCATCGCCGCGCTGGCGCGCGCCGACGGCCACTCCGTTTCGGGCCAGGATCGCGACGTCTATCCGCCGATGAGCACCCAGCTCGAGGAACTGGGCATCAAGCTGTCGGAAGGCTACGCGCCGGAGGACATTCCGGCCCGCACCCGGCTGGTCGTCATCGGCAACGCGCTGTCCCGGGGCAATGCGGCGGTCGAGCACGTGCTGGATTCCGGCATCTCCTACATCTCGGGTCCGCGCTGGCTCGGCGAGAACTACCTCAAGGGCAAGCAGGTGCTGGCGGTGGCCGGTACGCACGGCAAGACCACCACCTCGAGCATGCTGGCCTGGGTGCTGGAACACGCCGGACGCGCACCGGGGTTTCTGATCGGCGGCATCCCGGCGAACTTCGGCATCAGCGCACGCGCCGGCGACGAAGTCTTCGTCGTCGAGGCCGACGAATACGACACCGCCTTCTTCGACAAGCGCGCCAAGTTCGTGCACTACCGACCCGACATCGCGATCCTGAACAATCTCGAATTCGATCACGCCGACATCTACCCCGACCTGGCCGCGATCGAGACCCAGTTCAACCACCTGCTGCGCACGATCCCGGGAAACGGCTGCATCGTCGTCAACCGGCACGACGCGGCGCTGAAGCGCGTGCTCGAGCGCGGTTGCTGGAGCCGGGTCATGGGTTTCGGCATCGACGGCGAAGTCGAAGCCGAGTGGCGGGTTCGGATGCAGGACCCGGCCGGCCAGCGATTGACGTTCATCCACGAACAGCGCGAGCTGGGCAGCCTGGAATGGTCGCTGACCGGGCGCCACAACGCGCTCAACGCGCTGGCTGCCGTGGCGGCCGCTTCCGCCGCCGGCGTCGAGCCGGAGATCGCCGTGACCGCGCTGGCCGGGTTCTCCGGCGTCAAGCGGCGCATGGAATACCTCGGCCAGGTCGGCGGCGTGCACATCTACGACGACTTCGCGCACCACCCCACGGCGATCCGGCTGACCCTGGAAGGGCTGCGCCGTTCGGTCGGTAACGCCCGCGTGCTGGTCGCCCTGCAGCCGGCCAGCAACACGATGCGCGCCGGACACCATCTGGATCAACTGGCGCCGGCGCTGGCGCCGGCCGACGCGGTGTTCATGCACTCCAGCGATCCGCTGGACTGGGATCCCAACGAGATTTTCGCCAAGCTGCAGGCCGAGGGCCGATTCCGGAACCAGGTCGACAATCTCCTGGCCGATCTGCGCGCCGCGGCGCGTCCGGGCGACCATGTGGTGTTCATGAGCAACCGCGGTTTCGGCGATGCGCCGCATCGCTTCGTCGCCGGGGACTGACATGGGCGAACTCGATCCATCGCGCACGGTGACCGAAGAACTGCCTTTGTTCCCGTTGCCGCTGGTGCTGTTTCCGGGCGCCGTCACCCGGCTCAGGATCTTCGAGCAACGCTACCTCGACATGACGCGCGAATGTTCCGCCGCCGGCCGCGGTTTCGGCATCGTGCACTTCGAGCCCGGCGGCGACGCGCAGCCGGCGCGGCACGCCGCCATCGGCACCGAGGCGATGATCGAGGATTTCTCGACGCTGGAAGACGGCCTGCTCGGCCTGGACGTGCGCGGGAACCGGCGTTTCCGCATCCGCTCCACCAAGGCACGCGAAGACGGATTGATCGTCGGGCGCGTCGAGTGGCTGGCGCCGGAGCCCGCCATGCCGGTCAAGCCGGAATATGCGGTATTGCAGGGTATCCTCCGGGAGCTGCTTCAGCACGAAGCCTTTGCAGGCCTGGTCGACGCCGACGCTGGGACCGACGACGCCAGCGCACTCGGCATGGCGCTGGCCTCGCTTTTGCCTCTGGAAGCGGCCAACGCCCAGGAGCTGCTCGCGGTCTCCGACCCGGACGAGCGGCTTCGCGGCCTGTGCGTGCTGCTCCAGAGCAGCGGCGAAGAACCAGACCCGCCGGAAGCCGAAGACGACTGAACCCTTGCCGACCGCGGCGGCTGCAAGCGACCGTTTGCCGGGACCGCGCCTCAGTCCCGGCCTGCCGAATCTGCCGCTTCGAGCACCGGATGGAAGGCCCGTGCCGGCTCGCCTGGTTCGATTCCGGTCCAGCGCCACGCCGCCCCTGACTCGACCAGCGGCGCCAGCGACGGCCCCGGCGGCACCACCCGAGTCCACCCGTTGACGAATCCCAGCCGCACCCTGGGCGCCACGTGTTCCAGCTGCACCAGCCAGATCGGCGACCCATCGGGCCCGATGTGCACTCCGGAATTCCATGCCCGCAGCACGGTCGCCCGATCCGGGCCGTCGATGCGTCGAAGAAGCAGGTCCTCGGGTTGGCCGGCAAAATCGCGCGGCAGCACGATCCGCCGGCCGATCGGGGCGCCCAGATCGAACAGCGAAGGATAAGTATCCAGACCCAGCGAGGGCGGAACCCGCCACCCGGCGCGCCGAAGCTCGGCGGCGAGCAATTGCCGCGGCATCGCAATCTGGGCATCGAATCGCTGCCCTTCCGCCGGGCCAAGACGCGATCGCTTCGACGGCAAGTCGCGCCAGCCGCCCTGCCACCAGGCTTCCAGGGTCGTTGCGCGGCGCGGCTGCGACAGTTCGTGGCTGCGCGCGAACGACTCGTATTCCTGCACTACCACGATCGCGGCCAGCCCCAGCCAGGCCGTCGCGGCCAGCCCCAGCAGTTGCCCCGGGCGCGGATTCGGCGTGGCGCGAATGCGATAGGCGATGCCGGTGAACGCCAGCCATCCCAGCGCCAGGGCCAACGCCGCGAGCAAACCGTTGACGGTGGCCCGCGCCAGGTAGAAATCGGCGAAACCGACCAGCGCCAGCAGGCAGACCGTGGCCAGGTACAGCCACTTGCGCTGGCGCGGCCGCAGGTCCTTGGCAACGATCAGCGCCGCGAAGCCGAACACCAGCACGGCCAGCGCGAAATGCACGTTGGGCACCTGCCCGACGCTACCGGCCAGCGGCGGGCGGTCGAGCAGCACGCCCATCAGCGCATTGAGCAGCAACGCCAGCAGCCAGCCGCCGAGGGTTGCCAGCAGCCAGTGCAGCAGGCCGTTCCAGCGACGCTGTAACCACAGGATCGCGGCCATCGCCACGATCAGCAGCGCCAGCATGGTGCGCGAGGTGGCCAGCAGGATGACGAAGAACAGCGGGTCGGCGAAGTGGCTGCGCAGGCTGGCGGCCAGGCCCGACAGCTCGAAGCCGGCGCTCCATGCCGAAGACGACAGCGGCGCCAGCAGCAGCGCGGCGAACAGCGCCGCCAGTGAAACCACCAGCAGCAGGCCGAGAATCGTCACCGTCAGGACTTCGCGTCGACCCGGCTCGAACAGCGGGCCGAACCAGCGCCCCAGCAGCCGGTGGCGCCGCAGCCACAAGGCCACGTTCTTGAGCCACCAAGGCGCACGCCGCGCCGCCGCCTCGTAGGTTGTCCGGCTGATCCAGATCAGCAGCCAGCCGCCGACGACCAGCAGCGCCAGCAACAGCGTCAAACGGGCGCCGAAATCGGCGGCCAGCGCAAGCGACTCGCCGAACAGCACGCCCGGGGCCAGCATTGCCGGCGTCCACAGCAGGCAGGCCAGCAGCATGCGCGGCACGAACTGCTTCGGCCGCATGCCCAGCGAGCCGGCGACCAGCGGGATGACCGGCCGCAGCGGCCCGACGAAACGGCCGAGGAACACGCTCTTGCCGCCGTGGGTGCGGAAGAACGACTCGCCGTACGCCAGCCAGTGCGGCCGCGATGCGAACGGCCAGGTCCGATGCAGCCGATCGCGGTAGCGCAGGCCGAGCCAGTAGCCCAGTCCGTCGCCGGTCACGGCACCGGCCATGACCGCGGCGGCCACGGGCAGCAGCAGCGGATCCCAGCCGACGAGCGCGCCGAGCATGAACAGGAGAAAGATGCCGGGCATGACGACCCCGATCACCGCCAGCGCCTCGACCAGCGCAAGACCGAACGCGGCGGCGACGACCCAGCCCGGGTGCGCGGCGGCCCAGTCGATGAGTCCCGTGAAGTCGATCTCGTTCACGGACGCGCGACCCCGCCGCCACAATCACGTGCGACGATATCGGCATCGTCACCGATCGACTTCGGAATCGAGCATCTCCAAACCGCCAGGAACACCACCATGACCGACTTATCCGGAAAGACCTTGTTCATCACCGGCGCATCCCGAGGAATCGGCGAAGCGATCGCGCTGCGCGCTGCACGCGACGGCGCCAACATCGTGATCGCGGCGAAAACCGATCGACCGCACCCCAAGCTGCCCGGCACCATCCACAGCGTCGCCGAAGCAATCGAACGTGCCGGCGGACGGGCGCTGCCGCTGAAAGTCGACATCCGCGACGAACAAGCGGTCGCCGAAGCCATGAAACAGGCAGCCGATCGCTTCGGCGGCATCGACATCCTGGTCAACAACGCCTCGGCGATCTACCTGGCGCCGACGCCCGAAGTGCCGATGAAGCGCTTCGACCTGATGTTCGGCGTCAATGTTCGCGGCACCTTCGTCTGCTCGCAGGCGGCGCTGCCCTTTCTCGAACAGTCCGACCACGCCCATATTCTAAATCTGTCGCCGCCGCTGAACATGAATTCGAAGTGGTTCGCGCCGCACGTCGCCTACACCATGGCCAAGTACGGCATGAGCCTGTGCGTGCTGGGCATGGCCGAGGAGTTCCGGTCGGTGCCCATCGCGGTCAATGCATTGTGGCCCCGAACCGTGATCGCGACCGCCGCGCTGGCGATGCTCGGCGGCGTGGTCAAACCGGAGAACTGCCGCAAGCCCGACATCATGGCCGACGCCGCCCACCGGATCCTGACCCGCGCGCCCACGGAGGCCACCGGCAACTTCTTCATCGACGACGAGGTGCTGGCCGAAGCCGGCGTCACCGATTTCGACCCCTACGCCGTCGAACCGGGGCAGCCGCTGGCGCCCGACCTATTCGTCGAGGATAACCACGTCACCCGATCTTCGTAGGAGCGATCTTCAGATCGCGAGGATTTCATAGCGCCGGGAGCCTTCCCCCGACCCATCGCGATCGGGCGCCTTCCCCAGATCCTTCGCGATCGGGCGCCCTCCCCAGATCCATCGCGATCGGGAGATCGCTCCTACGGCGAACCCGCCTCCCCGTAGGAGCGCTCTTCAGATCGCGAGGATTTCATAGCGCCGGGAGCCTTCCCCCGACCCATCGCGA
>CAYPZP010000122.1:0-9896 GCA_964415285.1 uncultured Halomonas sp.
AAGGCCATGTAGGCCAGCACGTCGTGCTCGGCGCTCGGGCTGGCCGCCGGCTGGTGGTTGGGCGCAGGCCGCGGCGTGCGATGATCCCCAGGAGATCAGACTACCGGACAAGCCAGAGCCGTGAGCGACGAACCGAAGCCGAGCGAAAGCGCCGCGTCCCGGACGCCCGGGGCGCGCGATGAGCGGGAACGGAAACGGCGCGAGGCGCTGGCCCGACGCATCCAGGAGAATCCGCAGGAAGCGCTGCGCTCGGAATTCACCAAGAGCTTTGTCGCGCTGCTGTCGCAGGGGCGTCTGAGCGTTGCCGTTTCGACCTACCAGGCCGGGCAGGTGGTATTCCTGCGCGCAGACAACGGCAAGGTCAATACCCATTTCTGCTCGTTCAAGCGGCCCATGGGAATTGCCGCCGAGGGCAATCGTCTGGTGATCGGTACCAGCAACGAGATCTTCGAGTTCCGCAATACGCCGGCGGTCGCGCCCAAGGTCGAGCCGCGGGGGGAACACGACGCCTGTTTCATTCCGCGTTCGGTGCACTACACCGGCAATATCGATATCCACGAGCTAGATTTTGCCGGCGATGACCTCTGGTTCGTCAATACGCGCTTTTCGTGCCTGTGCACGCTGGATGTCGATCACAGCTTCGTGCCGCGCTGGCGCCCGCCGTGGGTGTCGGCCTACGCGGTCGAGGATCGATGCCACCTCAACGGCCTGGCGGTGGTCGACGGCCGCCCGCGCTACGTCACGGCGCTGGGCCGGACCGATACCGCAGGCGGCTGGCGCGACGACAAGAATGCCGGCGGCCTGTTGTACGACATCGTGCGCGGCAAGGTGCTGGTCGACGGGCTGTCCATGCCGCACTCGCCGCGCTGGTATCGCGACCGGGTCTGGTTCCTGGAATCGGGCTACGGCGCGCTGTCTTACTACGATCCGGAGACCGCGAAGACCGTTCGGCTGGCCCAGGTGCCCGGCTTCACGCGCGGGCTGGATTTCATCGACCGCTACGCGCTGGTCGGTCTCAGCCAGGTCCGCGAGAGCAACGCGTTCGACGGAATCCCGATCACCAGCGACGGTTCCGAGCGCCGCAGCGGTGTCTGGATCGTCGATCTCGACACCGGCGAGACGGTCGGCCTGCTGCGATTCAGCGACGCGGTCGAGGAGATCTTCGCGGTCAAGATCCTGCCGGGGCTGACCTTCCCGGCGCTGCTGGAGCCGGGACATGCGCTGATCGGGAATTCGTACGTGCTGCCCGACGACGCGCTGCGCGAAGTCGCGCGCTGAGCGCAGCGCGCGCGTGCCGTTCGGCCGCGGCTGCAGCGATCAGCTTTCGCCGGGCGCAGAAGCGTCGTCGGCAACGCGCTCGCCCTCGGCCTCGGCTTCGCCGGTCGGGAATTCGGCATCGGGCGCCGTCTGCGTCAGCAGCGGGTGATTCCTGCCTTCCATCCACACCAGGATCTCGTAGAACGTGCGGATGTTCTCGACGTAATCGACGGCCTCGTAGCCCCGCGCGTAGCCGAACCGGGTCTGCGAGAACCAGCGCTGCTGGGTCAGCAGCGGCAGGGACTCGCGCACGTCGACCCAGCGGTCGGGATCGCCGCCGCGGCGTTCGGTCAGGACCCGCGCGTCCTCGAGGTGGCCGAGGCCGATGTTGTAGGCGGCCAGCGCCAGCCACAGCCGGTCCGGTCGTTCGATGCGCTCGGGGAGGCGCTCGATCATCGATACCAGGTAACGCGCGCCGCCGACGACGCTTTGTTCGGGATCGTTGCGGTCGACCCCGAGCTGGCGCGCGGTCGGGATCGTGAGCATCATCAGGCCGCGCACGCCGGTTCGCGAGACCGCGTTCGGGTTCCAGTGCGATTCCTGGTAGCTGACCGCGGCCAGCAGCCGCCAGTCCAGCCCGGTAATCGCCGCGGCCTGCTCGAACAGCGGCCGCACGTCGGGAAGGCGGTCGCGCATCTGATCCATGAACGTGAACGTCCCGACCGGCTCGTATTCCTCGACGTGGCTGAAGTAGCGCTGGCGCAGAAGCGAAAGCGATTCGCGCGTCGCCGGCAGGCTGAAGAACTCGCGCATTTTCTGCGTCAGCGTGTCGTCGTCGGACAGGCGCGCGGCCCAGGCCAGCGGCTGCGGCTGTTCGATCTCGAACGCCGGGCGCACGGCGGGAAAATAGCGCCGGTTGAGATCCAGGATGTTGGAGGCGACGATGGTGAATTCGATTTCCTCGTCGCTGACGGCTTCGAGCAGATCCTCGACGCTGGCGTCGTCGCGGACTTCCCAGTCCAGGCCGTGCCGTTCGCGCCAGCGCTCGAGGAACGAGCCGTAGCTGGTGCCGCCGATGATTGCCAGTCGACCGCGGGCCAGGTCCTCCGGCGTGCGCGGCCGCCGCGAGCCGCGGCGATAGACGACGACCGGATGAACCGTTTCGTAGACCGGGCCGAAGCGCATCGCGCGCTGGCGTTCAGCGGTCCTGGCCAGGTTGGCGGCCATGAAGTCGCCGCGCCTGCTTTCCAGCGCTGCCGGCAGCGACTCGACCGCCGGTAATGCCAGGACTTCAAGCGGCACGCCGATGAATCGTGCGAAGCGCCGGGCCATGTCGTATTCGAAGCCGGCTTCGCCGCCGGGGCCGAGGTAATAGGTGGTGGCGCCGTTGATGGTCAGCATCACCAGCCGACCGCGTTCGACGATGCGCTCGATTTCGGTCAACTTGTGGTGGCCGGAGGTCAGACACAGCAGCGCCAGCGCGGCGGTGATCAGGCGCAGGGTCGGACGTCCGCGCAGGTGTCGAAAGCGCCTCGCCGAATAGGAAAACGACCAGTGCCCGGGGTTCACGCGGGCCTCTCGGCGCCGGCAGGGAGTCGGCGCGTCGGGGGAGGTTTTCTCTGCGGGGCCGAGCGGTCCATTGCGCTATTTATACTGCATTGCGGCCGTGCGGAGCGCGCGCACCGATCTGCTAGACTTGCGCGCTTGTCCGGCACTGCTGCCCGATCCCAGAAAGCGACCCGTTTCGTTATGTCCACCACCCTCGATTCAATCCCGATCCGTACCCGTTTCGCGCCCAGCCCCACCGGCTATCTGCACATTGGCGGCGCGCGCACGGCGCTGTTCTGCTGGCTTGCCGCGCGCGCGACCGGCGGGCAGTTCGTGCTGCGCATCGAGGATACCGATCGCGAGCGATCCACCGAGGAGTCTGTACGGGCGATTCTCGATGGCCTGGCCTGGCTGGATCTGGCACCCGATGAAGGTCCTTTCTACCAGAGCGAGCGCATGCCCCTGTATCGTGCCGCCGTGGATCGCCTGCTGGACGAAGGCAAGGCGTATCGCTGCTACTGCTCGCGCGAGCGCCTCGACGCGTTGCGGGAGAAGGCGCGCGAACGGGGCGAAAAACCGCGCTACGACGGCCACTGCCGCAACCTGCAATCGGCTCCCGCAGACGTGACGCCCGTGATCCGGTTTCGTAACCCGGATTCCGGCAGCGTGGCCTTTCGAGATCGCGTGCGCGGCGCCATCTCGTTCGACAACCGGGAACTCGACGATCTCGTCATCCAGCGTGCCGACGGCTCGCCGACCTACAACTTCGCCGTGGTCATCGACGATCTCGAGATGGACATCAACCTGGTGATCCGCGGCGACGACCACATCAACAATACCCCCAGGCAGATCAACCTGTACGAAGCGCTGGGCGCCCGGGCACCGGAATTCGCCCACGTGCCGATGATTCTCGGCGAGGACGGCGCGCGCCTGTCCAAGCGACACGGCGCCGTCGGCGTGATGGCCTGGCGCGAGCGCGGTTATCTGCCCGAAGCGATGATCAACTACCTCGTCCGGCTCGGCTGGTCGCACGGCGATCGTGAGCAGTTCTCGCGCGAGAAGTTGATCGAACTGTTCCGGATCGAGGACGTCAATCGCAAGGCGGCGCGCTTCGACGTCGAGAAGCTGGACTGGCTCAACCAATACTACCTGCGCACGCTGCCGGCCGACCGCGTCGAACCGGAGCTGGCCTGGCACCTCGACCGCGCCGGTCTCTCCATCGGCCAGGGGCCGTCTGCGGCGGACCTGCTGACGGTCCAGGCCGAACGCTGCGCGACGCTGGTCGACCTGGTCGAGCAGAGCAAGCCGTTCTATGCCGACTACGAGGCGTTCGACCCCGGAGCGGCCAAGAAGCACCTGCGGCCGGTGGCCGGCGGGCCGTTGCGCGCGGTGCGCGAACGGCTGGCCGAATGCGATTGGAAGCCCGAGGCGTTGGGCGAAGCGGTGCGCGTCACCGCCGAGGCGCTGGACATCGGCATGGGCAAGATCGGCCAGCCGCTGCGCGTGGCCTTGATGGGGCACGGGTCGTCGCCTTCGATCGACGACACGCTCTGGCTGGTCGGCCGCGATCGCGCGCTTGAGCGCATCGACCGCGCGCTGGAATTCATTGCTGAACGTGAAGCGGCCAGCGGCTGATCGCAGCCGCGGTCGGTGTCGATGCGTATCGCGGTCATTGGGATAGAATGCTCCGATGCAATCGACCCGGGTCATCGAGGAAGTCGAACAGCGCTGCCGGCGTGATCAACTCCGGTTGACGCCCACGCGAAGGCGCGTGCTGGAACTGGTGCTCGAAGCCGACGGCCCGGTCAAGGCTTACGACTTGCTGGATCAGCTCAAGTCCGAACAGCCCAACGCAGCGCCGCCGACGGTCTATCGGGCGCTGGAGTTCCTGCTCGAGCACCGCTTCATTCACCGTCTCGAAACCCTGAATGCGTTCGTCAGCTGCTTTCATCCGGAAGAGAAACACCAGGGCCAGTTCCTGATCTGCGAGCATTGCGGTGCGGTGATCGAGGTGGCCGAGGCCGGCTTGGCCGAGCGCCTGGAGCGCATCGCCAAGGACGCCGACTTCCTGCCCGAGCGTCAGGTGCTGGAGGTTTACGGGACCTGTGCCGACTGCCGGTGCGCCGGAGCCCAGCAGTGAGCGGGCCGTGCACCGTGGCTGGCTCGAACGAGCGCTGAGCGAGACGTGTCCCGCCGCGAGAAGCTCTATCACCTGCACGATATCCTGCGCCAGCGACGCACGCCGGTTTCGCGTCAGCAGCTGATGGAGGAACTGGGCTGCAGCCAGGCGACGCTGTATCGTCTGATCGCCGAGTTGCGCGATACGCTGGGCGCCCCGCTGGAGCAGGATCCCGAAACGCGGCACTTCTTCTACGATCGCAGCCTGGCCGGCCACTTCGAGCTGCCCGGGCTCTGGATCAGTCCCGAGGAGCTGCAGGCGCTGCTGACGGCGCGCCAGATCCTGTCCAATGTCCAACCGGGTCTGCTTCAGGATGAGCTCGATCAGCTGCAGCAGCGCATGTCGCAGCTCATCGATGCCGAGGGGATCGAGTTTTCCGCGCACCCGGAGCGGATTCATATCCGTCACGACGCCGGCCGACCGGTGCCCGGGCGCTTGTTCGAGGACCTGCTGCAGGCGCTGTTCTCCGGCCGCCGGCTGGAAATCCGGTACCACGGCCGGCGGCGTGACCAGGTCACCGAGCGCCGGGTTTCACCGCAGCGCCTGACGTCGTACCGCGACCGTTGGTATCTCGACGCGTGGTGCCATCGCGCCGAAGGGCTCAGGAGCTTTGCGGTCGAGCGGATCCAGTCCGTTTCGCTGCTCGAGGATGCCGGTGAACTGATCGAGCTGGCCGAACTGCGGGCGCACTTCGACGCCGCCTACGGTATCTTTTCCGGGCCGGCCGAACACACCGCGCGGATTCGTTTCTCCCCCGAGGCTGCGCGCTGGGCCGCCGACGAGCACTGGCATCCCGAGCAGCGCACAACGTTGGCAGCTGACGGCGCCATGGAGCTGACGCTGCCTTTCGGCTCCAGCCGCGAACTGATGATGGACATATTGCGCTACGGCTCGGATGCCGAAGTCGTCGAGCCGGAATTCCTGCGTCGGCGCGTGGCCGACGAAGTGGCGCGGATGCGCGCCGCCTACGCGCGGGAGTAATGTCATGCTTCGGTCATATGACGTTGTTGTAATCCGGCCGGCGAGAAGCGCATGAGCCTGGAAATGGAACGAACGATCCTGGTGGTCGAGGACGACGCGGCGATCCGCGACATGGTGGCGTTCAACCTCAAGCGAGCCGGCTACTCGGTGATCGAAGCAGACGACTGCCAGTCCGCGCGCGTGCAGGTTGCCGACCACCGGCCGGACCTGATCCTGCTGGACTGGATGCTTCCCGATACCGGCGGTGTCGAGTTCGCTCGCAGCCTCGGCCGCGACGAAATGACCCGCGATATTCCGATCATCATGCTGACCGCGCGCACCACCGAAGACGACAAAGTGCGCGGCCTGGACAGCGGCGTCGACGACTACATCACCAAGCCGTTTTCGGCCCGCGAGTTGACCGCGCGCATCCGGGCCGTTTTGCGCCGCGCGGCGCCCGATGCCGGCAGCGACGAAGTCAGCGCCGGGCACCTGACGCTCAACCTCGCTTCGCACCGGGTGCTGGCCGACGGCCGCCCGGTCGAGTTGGGGCCGACCGAATACCGGATGCTCAAGTTCTTCATGACGCACCAGGACCGTGTCTACAGCCGCTCGCAGCTGCTGGACCAGGTCTGGGGCGGCGGCGTCTACGTCGAGGAGCGTACCGTCGACGTCCACGTGCTGCGGCTGCGCAAGGCGCTGGCGCCGTTCGATTGCGACAAGTTCATCCAGACCGTTCGCGGCGCCGGCTACCGGTTCTCCCCCGAGGTTGCCGAATGATCCGATCCGCGTGGCTGGCGGAGTTCATGCTGGCGGCGTTCTGGGTTTCGCTGTCGGTTCTTTTCTGGCTGATCTTTGGCGGGGTGCTGGGTTGGTGGGTGGCCGCGGCGCTGATCGCGAGCGGGCTGCGGCACGTGATCCAGATGCATCGTCTCGAGCAATGGCTGCGGCAGGGGCGTCGAAGCCAGCCGCCGCAATCCTGGGGCGTCTGGGGTGAGGTTTTCGAGCACTATTACCGCCTGCAACGCCGCTATACCAAGCGCAAGAAACGGCTGGCGCGGGTGATCCGCGAATTCCGCGAGTCCACCGCAGCCATGCCCGACGGAACCATCGTGCTCGATTCCGAGCTGCGCATCTCGTGGTTCAACGACGCAGCGGTGCACCTGCTGGGCCTGGCGGGCAATCGCGATATCGGCCAGCCGATCGCCAGTCTGCTTCGGGTGCCCGCGTTCGAGCGCTACATCCGGGTGGCGGATTTTCGTCGCCCGGTCGAGGTCGATTCTCCGGTCGATCTCGGCGGGCGGCTGTCGATTCGCGTCGTGCCCTACGGGCAGGGGCAGTACCTGATGCTGGTCCGTGACGTGACCCGGCTTCAGCGTCTGGAGAACATGCGCCGCGACTTCGTCGCCAACGCGTCGCACGAGCTGCGCTCGCCGCTGACGGTGCTCGGCGGCTATCTCGAGAACATGACCGACGACGACAGCATTCCGGCAGTCTGGTCCGCGCCGCTTTCAGAGATGCAGTCGCAGTGTCGACGGATGACGACGCTGGTCGATGACCTGCTGGAGCTTTCGCGCCTGGAAACCGATGCGCCGGCCGATGTCGATGAACAGCCGGTCGACGTCGCGGCACTGGTCGAGCGGATTCGCACCGAGGCGCTGAATCAGGCCGGCGGTGCGCGCGCGATCGAGGAAGAAGTGGATGCCGCGATGGGCCTGGCCGGGATCGAGAGCGAACTCTACAGCGCGATCTCCAACCTGGTGTTCAACGCCGTTCGCTATACCGAAGCGGGCGGCCGGATCGAGATCGAATGGCGGCGTTCGCCCAATGCATCGGCCAGGCTCTGCGTGCGCGACGACGGCATCGGCATCGAGGCCAAGCACTTGCCGTTCATTACCCAGCGGTTCTATCGGGTCGATCCTTCGCGCAGCCGGTCCGGTGGCGGGACCGGACTGGGCCTGGCGATCGTAAAGCACGTGCTGCAGCGCCACGGCGCGCGCCTGGAAATCGATTCCGAACCCGGCCGCGGCTCGGAATTCTGCTGCGTGTTTCCGCCCGATCGATTGCGCGACCTCGAGACGGCCGGTGCAGAGGAACTGAAGCGATAACGCCGCACCGTTCGCGACACGATTTCCGGGCCGATGCGCGTTGCGCCGGCGCCCGGCTGCGCCGCAGCGGGCGCCGAACGTGTGCAGCTGCCGGCACGAGATTCTGCGAGGACTGTCATCGATGTGTAACATCACTGTCACAATATGTCGCGCTCCGGTCAGCGGCGCGCCGGAGTCATGAATCCGTAACCCATTGGCGCTACCTTTCCCACTGTCTGTGAACAGGTCCGAACTCATGATGAATTTCAGGCTCGTAGGTGCCGGCTTGGTGCTGGCTTCGATCGTTTCCCTTGGCCACGCCCAGCAGTCGGCGGATCCGTCCCTTCCTGATTACGAGCCGGTTTCCGGCGTGTCGGGAAACCTGTCGTCGATCGGCTCGGATACGTTGAACAATCTGATGACGCTGTGGGCGGAGGAATTCGCCAAAATCTATCCCAACGTCAACATCCAGATTCAGGGTGCCGGTTCGTCGACGGCGCCGCCGGCGCTGACCGAAGGTACGGCGAACTTCGGCCCGATGAGCCGTCTGATGCGCTCGAACGAAATCCAGGAGTTCGAGGACCGTTTCGGCTATCCGCCGACGCCGGTGGGTGTCGGCATCGACGCGATCGTCGTACTGGTCAACAAGGACAACCCGATGGAGTGCCTGTCGATTCCGCAGGTCGACGCGATCTTCTCGGTCAGCCGGCGCTGCGGCGCGCCCAGCGACGTCACGCGCTGGGGCGATCTGGGCCTGGAAGGCGCCTGGAGCAACCGCGATTTCACGATCTACAGCCGCAACGCGGTTTCGGGAACCTACGGTTACTTCAAGGACAACGCGCTGTGCGGTGGTGATTTCAAGCCCGGAATCAACGAGCAGCCCGGGTCGGCGTCGGTGGTGCAGGGGGTTTCGGAGTCTCTCAACGGCATCGGGTACTCGGGCATCGGGTACATGACCGCCAGCGTCAAGATCCTCGAACTGGCGCGCGAAACCGGTGGCGAGTGCGTCTACCCGGACGCCGAAACGGCGGTGACGGGCGATTACCCGCTGGCGCGCCTGCTGTACGTCTACGTCAACAAGCCGCCGACCGAGCCCCTGAATCCGCTCGAGCGGGAGTTCTTCCGTCTCGTGCTGTCGCGCCAGGGCCAGGACATCGTCGCGCGCGACGGCTACGTGCCGCTGCCGGCACCGGTCGCCGAGCGCATTCGCGAACAGCTCGATCTGTAGCGCCCGAGCGCTGATTCGAATCTGGCGGCGCCCCGGCGCGTCGCCTCCACGAAGGCCCTGACCGATGCGTACTTCCGGCTCGCCCGTGCTGCCGTCCGCGAAAAGCTCACTGCCGAGTCCGGAGGCGATGGCGCGTCGACGCCGCCGGCGCTATCTGGCCGACGGTGCTGCACGCTGGATGGTCCGGGCCGGCGGCGGCGGCGTGGTGATCGCGCTGACCCTGATCTTCGTCTACCTGTTCAGTGAAGTGCTGCCGCTGTTGCGGGGCGCCGACGTCGAGCCGGCCGCGTCCTACTCGGTCGATCCGCGCTTCGAAGGAGACATCGTCGGGCTTGCCCTGGAGCGCTACGACGAGGTCGGCATGCGCTACAGCGACACGGGCTCGTTGAGCTATTTCTCGCTGGCCAGTGGCGAGATCCTGCAGCAGGCCGACCTGCCGATCCCGACCGGCGCGGGAATCACCGCAACGGCCGCTGGCGAGCCGCGCTCGCGTCGCGTGGCCTACGGATTGTCCGACGGCAGCGCGATCGTCATCGACCACCAGATTCGCCTGGATTTCGAGGGCGAGCAGCGTCGCGTCATGCCGGATCCGCAGTTTCCGCTGGGACCGGAGCCGGTGGTTATCGATCCCGAGGGC
>CAYPZP010000123.1:0-9838 GCA_964415285.1 uncultured Halomonas sp.
GGCGGTTGTTTCCTTGCCGCGGCGCTCGACTTCACCGTCGGAGAACAGGCCGCCGTTCTCGGTGACCTGGATCGGCGTTGCGTCTTCGAAGATGTACTCGTGCTCAAGCTCGACTTCGTTATCGGAAAACTCGCTGTAGAGTGTTCTGAGGTAGTACTCGGAATCGTCGCTGCCGCGGTAGTCGAAGTTCAGCACCGCACCGGTACGTTCACGATTCAACTGGTAATCGCGCTGCTCGGCCGCTTCCGGCGCGCGGACCGCGCCCTCGAAGATCGGCCACTCGCCGGCCTCGACGTTGTCGACGGCAAACTCGCGGTCAAAGTGCGTGATCGATCCGGAGACCGAGAAGTTGTCGATGCCGTCACCGAGGCTGAAAACGCGCGTGCCGGTCAGGCCGAGTCGGGGACTCAGGTCGTCGAGCTTTTCGTTGTAGCTGCCCTCGGCGTTGACCCGGATGGAGTTGCCCAGGTCGAAGCCGCTGAGCGTGCTGATCTCGATATTGCCGCCCACGGCGTCGGCATCCTGCGCCGGGGTGAGCGACTTCGACACCTCGACGCTTTCGACCAGGTCCGAAGACAGCACGTCCAGGTTCACGGCGCGGCTGTCGTCTTCCGGTCCGGGAATCCTCAAGCCGTTGACCGTGGTGGTGTTGAAGTTGGCGTTGGCGCCGCGGATGGTGATGAAGCGGCCTTCCCCCTGGTCGCGCTGAACCGACAGGCCGGAGACACGCTGCAATGCCTCGGCGACATTGTTGTCGGGGAACTGGCCGATGGAGTCGGCCGAAATCACGTTGATGTTGTTGAGCGCCGAGCGCTCTCGGGACAGCGAGGCGCTCAGGATGCTGCGCTGCCCGATCACGACCATGCGATCGAGATCCAGCGCGAACTGCACGACGACATCGACCGTGTCGCCGGCAGCCACGGTCACCGGCACGGTCTGGGTGGGCGCACCCACGTACTCGACACGCAGCGCATAGCTGCCGGCAGGAACGCCAGCAAATCGGAAGCCACCGTCTCGATCGGTCGATGTGCGTCGATCGGTGCCGACCAGTTCGACGGTGGCCCCCTGGAAGCCGTAGCGTTCGTTGCTGCTGACGACACTTCCGGAAATGGAGCCGGGCTGCTGCGCCTGTGCTGCGCTCATCAACAGCACCGATACAACGACCTGGACGAAAGATCGGATGACGGACATCGGAGGTTCCTTGTGCGGGATGTGAAGAAATCGTTCACAAGCATAGGAAGCCTTTATGTCGCGCCAATGAACCGCATGTTGCACAACTGCCTTGAAACTGCAACACAAGTGTCTTGAACCCGATCCCGGCGACGCATTCATTGTTTTGTCACCGGATCGGTGGCAACGAACGGTTAATCTTTTGTTCGGCAATGCATCGATCGCACGCAAGCGCCATCGCCTGCCATGCCGACTTCGAATCCACAGCGGGAACCTCCATGCCGCCTGCCCGTCCCGACTCGGCCTTCAACGCCAGGCGCCGCCGACTCCTTCAACAGGGACTGCTCGCCTCGGGCGTCCTGGCCGTCGGCCCCGATCTCTGGGCCCGGTCCACCCAGGGCTCACCGCGCTCGGCCGCGCCGCTGGGCATGAAGGCCCGAGTCAGCAACATTCCGAACCTGGCCGGGACGCTGCACGAGATCGCGGTCGAAAACGATCCGACCACCCGCATGCTCGTGCCGCGCGGGTTTTCGGTGCGCCAGCTCGCACGAACCGGCCGTCGGCCGGTGGCCGCATCGGACTACGTCTGGCACGCCGACCCGGACGGCGGCGCCACGTTTCCGATGGACGACGGCGGCTGGGTCTACGTGTCCAACGCCGAGGTCAGCGGCTGGCGCCAGGGCGGCGTCGGTGCGCTGCGCTTCGACGCCGGCGGTGAGGTGGTCGATGCCTACCCCATCTGCACCGGCACCACCAACAACTGCGCCGGCGGCCCGACGCCCTGGGGCACCTGGCTGACCTGCGAGGAGATCAACGAAGGGCTGGTCCACGAGTGCGACCCGACCGGCAGGCAGCTGGCGGTGCCGGCACCGGCGCTGGGCGTGTTCAAGCACGAGGCGGTCGCGGTCGACCCGGTGCATCGACACATCTACATGACCGAAGACGCAGGCGACGGCAAACTCTACCGTTTCATCCCGGACCGCTATCCGGCGGGCCGGCGCGCCGACCTGCGCTCGGGCCGGCTGGAAGTCGCGGTAGTCGGCGGCGACAACCCGCACGCGACGCGACCGGTCCAATGGCGCGAAGTCCCGAACCCGATCCCCAGACTGCAGGCCGGCAACGGCATGGGGATGGACGCCCCGACCCGGCACCAGGTGCCCGAGGCGGAAGCCTTCGACGGCGGCGAGGGCTGCTGGTTCCACGAAGGCCTGGTCTACTTCACGACCAAGGGCGACAACCGCGTCTGGGCACTGGATACGAACAACAGCACGCTGGACCTGGTCTACGACAAGCACAGCGAGCGGGCCTTCAACCCCGACATCGACGACGTCGATAACCTGACGGTCTCGGCCGGCGGCGACGTGCTGGTGGCCGAGGACGGCAGCGAGATGCGGCTGGTCGTGGTCGGCCCGAACGTCCAGCCGTTCGAGCTGGTCAACGTGCTCGGTCAGCGCGGCTCGGAAATCTGCGGACCGGCCTTCTGCCCCAGAGGCGAGCGGCTGTATTTCAGCTCGCAGCGCGGGCCGGCGGGCGACCACACCGACGGCCGCATCTACGAAATGCGCGGCCCGTTCTTCGTGGATACCTGATGAAGAATCCCGGAATACTGGCGGCCGGTCTGTTTGCCCTCGCACTGGCCGGCTGCGCCGATGAACCACCGCCGGCACCTGCACCGTTCACCGAACCGGCGGCCCCGGCAACGAGCGATCGCCAGACCGCGTTCCGGGTCCGCGCCGACTTCGAGGCCGATCTGAACGCCGAAGGCGGCTGGGCCGCCGGCGTCAACCAGCCGGCCACCGTCGAGGCCGACCGGCCGTTCCGGGTACGGTTCGAGGTCGCCGCCGGAGACGCCGAGCCCGACCCGCGCAGGTTTCAACTCCAGGTGCGGCGAAACGCCGGCGACTGGCAGGCCCTGGCGGCCGAGGACTTCCCGTATCCGCTGAAGGTTCATGAACTGCCGAGCGGCGAAACCGACCACCGATCGGAACCGGTCTGGAAACCGGAAACGGGCTCGCTGGCGCGGTCGCGCTGGGTATCCGAAGCGGCTTCGGGACACTGGCGTTTCGATTCCGGAGAGCAGCCGCTGCTGGCCATCAGCCAACCGGCGATCGAATGGCAGCCCAGCGAGTTTTCGCTGTCCGTTCGCCTCGACGACCAACCGCGGGCTGCGGCCGGCATTGTGTTCGCCTACCGGGACCGTGACCACCACGCGCGCGTGGATCTGATCCGGCCGGATACCGTGCGGCTGGTCCGGGTCGAGAGCGGCGAGACCCTGCTGCTGGCAGAGCACTCGCTGGCGCTGGCGTCCGGAGAGTGGCTGGATGTTGCGATCGAGATCGCCGCCGGTGAAGTCGGCATCGAGATCGGCGACGAGGCGCTGGCGTTCTCGGAGCCCCTGACTTCACAACGCCCGACACCCGCGCTCGGCGTCCACCTGCCGGCCGGCCACTCGGTCGGGCTTCGCGATCCGGTCCTGGAAACCGAAGCCCGCTCGCCCCGCGCCAGCATCATCCGCGCAGGCGGCTTCGAGCACGGCGCGCCGACCCGCGACCTGCTGTCGGTTTCGTCGCTACCGTTTACCGGCGGCGCCGGAATCAGCTTCGCCGAACGCACGCCGGCGTGGTCGGCCGAAGGCGGCCACGGCGAGTGGTCGTTCCCGATCGTGATTCGACGCTTCGCAGACGAAGCCGCGTTCAACGAGGCCGGCGACCGTTTCGACTTTCGCCTCGTCGCAGCCGGGGGCGTACCGTTGCCGGCCCAGGTGCCGGCAACGGTCACGCTCGCGGTGCCGCAAGGCCATCTGGGCGGAACATTCGTGGAAACGCCGATGCGCGTCGGCCCTTGGCAGGCCGGCAACGGCAGCCTGTATTTCATCATGGAACCGTCCGAGACCTGGAATCGGATCATGATAGTCAAGTCATCGGACGGCGGCCGAACCTGGCGCGAGGTGGATGGATCCCGGCGGCCCGAAACCGGCGACCTCGAAGGGCTGGGCTCCACGCTCGTCGACGGCCGCATCCACATCCTGCACCAGGTCTCCGACGAGGTCTTCTATCACGTCTTCAACACCTCGGATCACGCGCAGGACCCTGACACCTGGGCCGTCCGCGATGAGCGCGTCGCCGTGCCGGAACCCCCGCCGACCCAGGTCGCCGACCTGGCCGTTCGCTCCGACGGCAGCGTCGTCGCGGTCTACGGCGCCGAGAAGACCATTCGATATCGAATCCGATCGCCTGAGGGTCACTGGGGCGAAGAGCGAGCAATCGACGATCGCGACGGTGCGGTGCTGTCCGGGCCATCGATCGTCGTCGATCGCGCCGACCGGGTGCACCTGGCCTATACCGCCAGCGACGGCAGCGGCTGGTATCGGCGAATCGAGCCCGACGACTCGGCGAGTGAAGCGGTGCGCTTCGCATCGGATCTGGGCACCGCCGACCACGACGTGGGCGCGATCCTGCCGCTGCTGCATCGGCCCGAAAGCGATTCGGTCAGCATCATTTACCGCGCGCGCGACGGTCGGTTGCGCGAACGCTCCGTCGATAACGGCGACGCCTGGAGCGAGGCGCTGATCGTGGCCGAACGCACGGTGGTCCAGAACGCCGTCGACTCCGACCAGGCCGGCGCCGACGCGGTCGCCGACGGTAACACCCTGCACGTGCTGTTCATCGAAGACGGCACCGGAGACCTGTTCCACGCAGCCCGACGCGGCACCGCATGGACCGAGGCCCGGCGGATCGTCACCGATTCCGATGTCCAATGGGTCCGCGGCACGATGATCGAATCCGAGGACGGCGAGCGCGTGTACGGCTTCGTCTACGACGCCGGCTCGGACGGTGGCTCCGGCAGGATCCGCTACATGCAGCTAGGAAACCGCTGAACAAGCCGACGCGGGCGCCGGGACCCGCGGTTCGCGAATACCGCTAGCGGGTGCCGGAACCCGACCCGCGGTTCGGCGCCGCGATCGCGGCCCAGGCGGTCGCGACCGACAGCAGCACCAGGCTGACCAGCGCGATGCCCGCCAGCGCAATCGTCGGCAGATTGGTGTAGAGCAGCAGCACGACCCAGAGCAGCGTCACGACGGCAATCAGGCAAGCGAGCACGATCATCCGATTACGAACCGTGCCGACCCAACTTTGGTTGTTTTCCGATCCCACGAGTTTTCCCTCCCGGTAGCTAGTCACTCGATAACGGGTCAACGATTTCGTGAACAGGAATCTATCTCAACGACCGGATTCTTGTCAAAGACCCTGGCCCGCGACATCGCCCCCCGGCGCACCCGCCGACCAGAGACGCAGACGGCGTCGGGCCTGCCGCGCGGTCGCAGTCCGCGAGCCACGACGGCTCATCTGCGCTCAGTGGCGCTCTGCTCGCGCCACAAACGGGTGATTTTCATAAAGATTCAGAATCTTTCACGATTTCTGGCAGATCGAAACGACACGCGACCGTAGGCTGGAGACAGTCCACATCGTCCGGATCGCCATGCCTGCTCTCCGTCTTGTTGCACACTTCGTTTTCGCAACCACCGGCCTGGTGCTGGCCGCCGCGTCTTCCCTGCCCGCCACGGCAGCCACGATCCAGGTGGATCGAGTCGTCGAAATCGCCGCCGACGGGACCTGCAGCCTGGTCGAAGCGGTGATCAACGCGGAAGACGACCGGCAAACCCACGCCGACTGCGCGGCCGGGACCGGCGCCGATACCATCGTGCTGCTCGAGGAGTTCGACTACCTCGTCACCCAGCCGTACGCCGGCTCGGACAACGCGCTGCCGCTGATCACCGGCGACCTGATCATCGAGGGCCAGGGCAGCCGGATCCTGCGCGACACGTCGGTCCCCTTCCGTCTGATCGAGCTGGCCGGCGGCAGCTTCGAGCTGAAAGACCTGATTCTCGGCAACGGTCTCAGCACCAGTCCGATGACCGGGGGCGGCGCGATCCTGGTGCGCGGCGGCGCGACGTTGCTCATCGAGAACGCGGTGTTCGAGCTGAACACCGCAGGGGGCGATTCGGCGTTCGGCGGCGCGCTTCGGATCGACGCGAGCAATGTCGAGATTCGCGACTCGCTGTTCGAAAACAACCAGGTGTTCACGCTCGATCCGCTGATGGGCGGCGGCGCCATCGCGCAGTTCGACGGGTTCCTCGAGGTCCGCCGCTCGGCCTTCATCGACAATAAAGGCGATATCGTCTGCAACCCGATCGCACCCGACAACCGGGCCGGGGGCGGCGGCGCGCTTCGCATCGAGGCCCTGACGAGCGCCGGCGCCTATGCCGACATCTACGACTCCACGTTCAGCGGCAACATCGGCCGCGTCGGCGGCGCCATCGACGTGCGGGCGCTGCTGGATACCGGGGTCGTCGGTGAAGACGTGCTCGTCCGCCTGTTCCGGTCGACCGTGGCCGAGAACATCGCGTCCGGTTGCCCGGGCGTGGACGGCGCGGGCGCCGGCTTGTACGTGGAAGAATCCAACGGCGGCAGCGGGCTGATTCAATACGGCACCAGCGTCATCCACGGCAACGGGCTGGTCGAAAACGGGGATATCGTCGGCAGGGACTGCTTCAGCTTGCAATCGACGCAGACCTTCGCCTCGCTCGACGGAAACGTCCTCGATGAGCTGGACTCCTGCACCGCCTCGCTGCAGGACCGGTTCGCCGACGCCGTCGACGATGTGCTGGACATGAACCTGAACGGCGATCACTATTTGCCGCTGCAGGCCGGACCGGCGTTCGACCATCCCGATGCGTTCTTCAACTGCGCGGCCGGAACCACGACCGATCAACTCGGCAAGATTCGCGGCAACGGGCCGGGACAGGGCGGCTCGGCCTGCGACAGCGGCGCGATCGAACTCTACGTGGAACCGGTGCTTCAGCAAACCCTCACGGTGACCCTGGCCGGCAGCGGATCGGGCGAGGTCTCGAGCCAGCCGGCCGGCATCCAGTGTCCCGGGGTCTGCGAATTCGACTTCCCGAATAACGAGAAGGTGATCCTCACCGCGACGCCGGGGCCGGTCAGTGAATTCGTCGGCTGGGGCGGCGCCTGCACCGGTGATGGGATCTGCCTGGTCTCGATGGACCAGGCCCGCGACGTGATTGCCACGTTCGGGCCGCGGCCGGCACAACTGGTCGTGCAGCTTCTCAACAACGGCAGCGCGAGCGGCAGCGTCACCAGCTCGCCCGCCGGCATCGACTGCCCCAGCGACTGCGACGAGACCTACCTCAACGGCACGCTGGTCGAACTGACCGCCGAGCCAGCGCCCGGCAGCGTGTTCGACGGCTGGGACGGCGGCTGCATCAAGTTCGGAACGACGCCTACGTGCACCCTCAGCATGGTGACCGACTTCACCGTGCTGGCCACGTTCAGCGAAGCGGTGGTCGAATACGAACTCGCGGTTTCGCTGACCGGACCGGGGCGAATCACCAGCTCGCCGGCGGGCATCGACTGCCCCGGGCAGTGCACGGCCTCGTTTGCCGACGGCACCGATGTCTCGTTGAACGCGACGCCGGATGCCGGCGGCGCATTCCAGAACTTCGGCGGCGACTGCAGCGGCGCCAGCTGTCAGCTGACGATGACCCGGGACTATCGCGTAGAGGGCATATTCCTCGACGACGACGCGTTGTTCATCGACGGCTTCGAGTAAGCCGTCGATCGCATCGCGCGCGGTCTGCTACCAGCGCCCGCCTACGGGCACTCGTCGAAGGTCTGCCGGCCGGCGGTTACGTCCAGATCGGCCGTGAACCGGATGGACGCGCCGTCTTCTTCGCGCATGTCCGCTTCAATCGTGGCAACGAAGTCTTCGCCGGCCGCGGTCGGGATGTTCTCGATCGTGATCGTTCCGTTCTCGACCTGGTTGAAATCGCGCCGCTCCGGTCCCTCGTAGTAGAAGTACGCTACGGCGCCCTGGTAGCGCTCTTCGTCGTCGGAGCCGACGATCGGATGTGCGCCGACGGCCAGGTCCCGGTTCATGCGCAGGTTGAATTGCTGCGGCGGCGACATCGCGTAGAGCTCGAAGACGTAGTCCGCGCCGCCGAGGTCGTCGGCACCGCAGAAAATGGAACCGTTGGTGTTCAGCGTGCTTTCGACATCGCCGGTGGTCGTGATGCGCACCGGCCATTCCTCCGACGACCCGCCTCCAGGTTCAGCGCCATCGCCACCGCCGCATCCGGACACACCGACCAGCAGCACCGAAATTGCGCTTGCCAGAACAACGCTCCTCTTCAACATGACAATAGCTCCTTTCTTCGCGCTGAAACAGAAGGGACGGAGCCGATCCAGAGACTGTCGAACCGGCTCGGCACGAGCCTCGCCGATTTCAGGTCCGAATGGCCGTCCCGATATGACGAAATACGGAATGCGGACTCGAAACGAGACATCCGCGGATACGTCAAGAGCGCTATCGCATCGCCGAATCGTTGACGCGCGCTGAGCCACGATGCACGTCTGAATCGAAGGGACCGCACGTTGAACTCGGAAGAGCTGCTGATCGCCGGGAAAGCCCTGATCTGGTTCGCGATCCCGGTCGCCATCGCGCTGTGGGAACTCTGGCGGCTGAGGGACAAGGACCGCTGACGCGCTAGGCGCCCGAAGATCACGGCTGCCAGGCCGCGCGGGTTCCGGACTCCCACGCGCAAGCTGGTAGGCCGTTCAGCCTCAGCGGTTCGTCGGGGCGTGCCGCGCCGTGGGGCGCGGTTTCTGTCAGTCCTCGAAGCCGTTAGCGAATACGACGCCGCTGGTGCCTCGCAATGCCACCGACCGGGTGCCGGCCGGGTCGTTGGACGGCAGTTCGAGCAGCGCATCCTTGACGCCGGCAGTGTCGGGCGCGAACCGCAGGCCAATCGTGCAGGTCGCCGCCGGCGCAATGAGCTGGTTGCTGCACGCGTCGGACACGATCTCGAACGCCGCGGCATCCGCGCCCACCAACGAGCCGGTCCCGATATCGAGCACGATCTCACCGACGTTGCCGATCACGATCGACCGCAGATTGGACGTGGCGCCGGGATCGATGTCGCCGAAATCGAGGCTCGGTGTCGAAAGCGTCAGGGCCGGAGGCGCCAGTTCGGGCACGAACTCGATCGCACCGATGTCGCATTCCGCGAAGCCGTCGTTATCGCCATCGACCGGACGCTCGGTGCCGATCGCATCGACCGGGGGGCAGTTCGGGCCGAGCATCGCGTCAACGACCGGCGAGTTCTCGAACGGCGCGATAAACGGCAGCGATGCTTCGGCGAAGCGCAGCGGCTGCAGACGATCGTCGGCGTCCTGGATGACCAGGTCGGCGCCGGTCGGAACCAGGCCGCACAGGTCGAGGTCGCCGAACAGATTGTCACCGCCGGAGATCAGCGTCGCGCCGCCGTCCACGATGCAGTTGCGCGGCACGTCGAGCTGGCCGGCCGGGCGGTAGTTACCGGCCAGCACGGAACCGGTGATCGTGACCGTCGCCGTGTTGGCCACGGTCAGCGCGCCTCCGCCGATGCCGCTGGCCCCGCCCGTGTCGCCGGAGTTGCCGGTCATCGTGACGTGGTTCAGCGTGTAGTCCGACCCGCCGAGGTACAGCCCGCCGCCGCGGTTGCCGGTGATCGTCACGTTCTCGAACACGCCATGACTGGAGGTCTGCGCCCAGACCCCGCCGCCGCTGACCGCGCGGTTGCCGTCGATCACGACGTCGCGCAGGTCGATAA
>CAYPZP010000124.1:0-9832 GCA_964415285.1 uncultured Halomonas sp.
ATTTCGAGATCCAGCATCTCAACCCGTTCGAGGCCGGCGTGCTGGCGGCGCTGTCGAATGCTACCGAGCGGCTCCGTGCCGCGGTCGAGGCCGGCGACGAGGCGGCCTTCATCGAGCTGATGCAGCGCGGCGCAAGCTGGACCCGGGCCCACGGCGATGCCCGTCGGGCGGCTACGAATCACGATGACAGCTGACATGACCGAATCATCGACGGCGAGTCATCGCCAGCGGCTCGGCGCGTGGATCGAGAGCCGAGGCCCGCGCAACTTCATCATCGTGCTGATCCTGGTCAACGCGGTGATTCTCGGCCTCGAGACCTCGCCGGCGATCATGGACCGCGCCGGCGGCGTGCTGGTGTTCTTCAACCAGCTGATTCTCGCGGCCTTCGTGCTCGAGATCCTGGTCAAGCTCTACGCGTTCGGCTTCCGGTTTTTCCGCTCGGGCTGGAACGTGTTCGACTTCCTGGTCGTCGGCATCGCGCTGGTGCCTGCCACCGGACCGCTGGAGGTGCTTCGGGCGCTTCGCATCCTGCGCGTGCTGCGGCTGCTGTCGCAGGTCGAGCGGCTGCGCAATATCATCGAGTCGCTGATGCGCGCGCTGCCGGGCATGGGCTGGACCGCGGCGCTGCTGGTGCTGGTGTTCTACATCTTCGCGGTCATGGGCACGATGATGTTCGGCGAGCAGTTCCCGGAATACTGGGGCACGCTGGGACGCAGCTTCTTCTCGCTGTTCCAGATCATGACGCTGGAGTCGTGGTCCTCGGGGATCGCGCGCCCGATGCTGGCCGAATTTCCGTTGTCGTGGATGTTCTTCGTGCCGTTCATCCTGGTTTCGAGTTTCATGGTGCTGAACCTGTTCATCGCGATCATCGTCAGCGCCACCAACGCGATCCACGAGGACGAGGAAGCCGAAGAGCGTCGCAAGCTGCTCGAGGAACTCAGGCGCATCAATCGTCGGCTGGATCACCTCGAGGAGCTGGCCGATCCGGATGCCGGGTCCCCGGGCCCGCCGTCTTGATGCTCGAGGACTGCAGCGTGCCGGAAGCCGCTTCGGTTGCCTGTGGGTCCGGCAGTGACTGGTCGCTGACGAGGTCCCGGTAGGACGCCGACTGCGGCTGCGCATTGGCCAGGCCCAGCCGATCGAGCAGATCGTCGGCGATCCGCCGGCCTTCGGCCTCGGATTGGTCGGGTCGGAGCACCACTTCCAGCTCGACGAACGTCCCCAGGCCGTCGACCGAATCGAGATGAATCCGGGTCTGGCCGCGAAAGTAGAGGTCGCGGGTCTTGTGCACCACGGCGGCGACCGTCAGCGCATGCGCCAGCGCGTCGTGCAGGCCGTCGCCGTCGTCGATCCGGACCAGTCGGATGTCCGAGGGCTCCGGCGCGCCGCCCAGCGTGCGGCGGTAGGCGATCAGGCTGGCGTGCCGGGCGCCGCCGTCGACCGATTCGCGCCGGAGCTTGAGCAGCGCGGCGGCACCGGCGTCGAAATAGGTGTCGGTCTGCGTCAATCTCGCGGGCGCGCCATCGGCGACCCGCTCGATGGCCGCTCGCGCCGCGTCGGCGTCGTCGATCGCGAGCTTGATTTCGATGTTCTGGATGTCCATGTCGTTCGGCCCGTCGCGCCCGGCGTGGTCAGTCCCGAATCGTAGCGGGGTATGCTCTTCGATGTCAGTCTTGAGTTTTCAGTTTTCAGTAACCAGCCAACCAGCGAACCAAACGAGACCCGATGACCGACGAGGTACGCATCGACAAGTGGCTGTGGGCGGCGCGATTCTTCAAGACGCGCTCGCTGGCGCAGCAGGCGGTCAAGGGCGGACACGTCGAGATCAACGGTCACGGCTGCAAGCCGGCGCGCGGCATCGTGGCCGGAGACCGGCTGCGGATCACTCGGGGCGAGGTCGTGTTCGAGATCCTCGTCGATGCGGTGTCGGAACGTCGCGGGCCGGCGACCGAGGCGCAGCAGTTGTATACCGAAACCGAGGAAAGCGCGCAGCGGCGAGCGCGCCGAGCCGAAGAGCGGCGGCTGGGGCAGCAGGCCGGTCCGTCGCGCAGGCCGGACAAGCGCCAGCGCCGCCGCATCCGTTCGTTCAGCGGCAAGTCCTGATGCTTCGGATCGGGCGGAAACGGGGCGAGGCGACGGCCAGCCGGTTGCCGCTGCTCAGGCACTGCGGGTGAAGTGCTCGTCCAGGTAGCGGTTGATTTCCCGCTCGACCGCCGGTTTGAGATAACTCAGGAAGAAGCCCAGGCGAGCGCGGACGTGCACGCATTGTTCGTCGACCTGGATCTCGCCATCCACACCGGCGCGCTCGAACACGATGACGTCGCCGTCCCATCCGTAATCGATCGCGAATTTTTCGGCCAGGTCGCGCGCCAGGTCGTCGGCGACCTGCTGCGCGCCGTCGAGGTCGAAGTCGTGGGTCTTGCGGATGTCGATATCGCTCATCGCCAGAGTGTAGCCAAATTCGCTGCAGGGAGGCGAACGCCGGATTATCCGCGCCGAAGATGCGATGCAGTCGACACGCTTCGATCGTGCTACAGGCTGATGCGCGGCGGTACCAGGGCGCTGGCCAGAATCAAGCCGGTGGCCAGGGCTGCGGCGACCATCGCGGCCAGCAGTCCGGTCTCGAGGCCCGCCAGTGCATCCTGTCCCAGCAGCGCCGACAGGCTCTTCATGCCGATCGATCCCGGGACCAGCAGGATCAGCCCGGGAAGCTGCAGGATCGAGGCCGGTCGGCCCGATACCCGCGCATACAGATTGCCGCCCAGGCCGACGGCCAGCGCACCGAGGAAGGCCGCCAGCACCGGTGAGCCGAGCAGCCCGCCGAAATGACCTGCGCTCCACGCCACGACGCAGCCGGCCATGACCCAGATCGAGTCGCGCCAGAACGCCTGGAACAGCACCACGAAACCGATTGCCGCCAGCGCCAGGCCCAGCGGCGTGAGCCAGGCCGGATTCGGCGAGGACGGGCCGATCGAGACCGGGCCGACGATCGATTGGGCCAGCCAACCGCCCAACGCCAAGCCCATGGTCAGCAGCGCGAACACGACCACCGTCGAAGCCAGGCGCGCCGCGCCGGACACCTGGTGCCCGGTGGCCAGCTCGCGGGTCGCCGCCGTCAGGTCCATGCCCGGCACGAGGGCGATCATGCCGGCGATGATCGCGGGCATCAGGGCGGTATCCGGGTCGAAGCCGCACCAGAGCGTCCCGGCGAACGTCACCAGTGTGGCGCTGAGCGGGTTGAGCAGGCGCGAGAATTCGGCGCGGTTCCAGAGCATCAATACGCTGGCACCGGTCAGGCCGCCGAGCAAACCCGCCAACAGCGCCTCGCGCAAGCCGCCGCCGATCAGCGAAGCCGCCCCGGCCGACACCAGCGCATAGGCCGCCAGCAGGACCGGGCCGCGGTGCTGCGCCGGCCGGGCGTCGATTTCGCGCACCCGGGCGTCAGCCGCAATCGGGTCCAGCGCGCCGGTGGACAGGCCCTCCATGACTTCGGTCAGCTCGGCCAGCTTGCCCAGATCCGCGCCGCCGGGTTCCACGCGCGCCAGGTAGGTCTGCTGGCGCTGGCCGTCGCCCAGCGTCGCGATCAGCGCGGTCGGGGTCGAGAAGAACTCGGCCTGCAGCCCGAGCCGCTCGGCCATGATCTGCATCGCCGATTCCAGCCGGTGTGCCGGCGCGCCGACGCGGAGCAGGGCGCGCCCGAGGTTGAGCACCAGCGTGGCGTAGCGGCTGGATTGATAGGGTTGCGCGTCTTCGAGCAGGGCATCGACGTTCATGCGGGCGGCGGCAGCGACAAAGTTGCGATGATACGTTCGTTGGTGTCGGTTTTTCGTCCCGGATTCAGGCGGTCGGCGGGGTGGCCCCGCGGCAGCGTGGCGGGCGTCGGGGAGCTCCTCGAGCGCGGCGCGGCGCGCTCGAGCGCACCATCTGGACGGCGATTTCCGCTGGGTGCCGGAACCGGGAAAGCAAAAACCGAAGCACGCGTTCCGTCTACCATGCGCGTATCGACCCCCGGAGCCCGAACCGATGAGACGCGAGGAAATCGATTTCCCGACCGAGCACGAGCCGCTGCGCGAGGACGTGGGCGAACTGGGCGCGCTGGTCGGCGATCTGCTGCGCGAACAGTGCGGCGAGCGCTTGTTCATGCGCGTGGAATCGGCCCGCGCCACGGCCATCGATCGTCGCAGCGCGAAAGCCGATTGCGGGGCGCTGGAGCAGGCCTGCCGATTCGACGACCCGGCCGCGGCGCTGGATTTCGTACGCGGCTTCGCGGCCTGGTTCCGGATGGTGAACCTGGCCGAACAGGTACACCGGATCCGCCGCCAGCGCGCCTGGGCTGCCGGTGAACGGCCGCAGCCCGAGAGCCTCGAGTCGGTACTGGGTCGGCTGCGCGACGGCGGTCTGCGCTACACCGATCTCGAGCCGCTGCTCGACGAGCTGCTGATCGAGCCGGTTCTGACCGCGCACCCGACCGAGGCGACCCGGCGTTCGATCCTGGAAAAAGAGCAGCGCATGGCCGCCTACCTGATCCGGCGCTTCGACAGGACCCAGTCGGCGCGCGTGCTGCACCGATGGATGGACCGGGTGCGCATGGAGCTGACGATCGCCTGGCAGACCGCGGAGCAGGCGCAGGTGCGCCCGACCGTGGCCGATGAGGCCGAACACGCCCACTACTATCTCGGCAACGTCCTGTATCGGGTCGCGCCGGTGCTGCACGAGCACCTGGCCGAGGCGATCGAGTCCGTCTGGGGCGTCGACGTCAGTCCGGACCGCCTGCCTCCGGTGATTCGCTTCGGTTCCTGGGTCGGTGGCGACATGGACGGCAACCCCAACGTCGGCGGCGATACGCTGGCGGCGACGCTGGCCGAGCAGCGGCGCCAGGTGATCGGCAACTACCTTCGCGAGATCGGCCGGCTGCATCGATCGTTCAGTCACACGCTGGGTCGAATCGAGATTCCCGAGCCGCTTGCGGTGCGGCTCGATGACTACGAGAAACGCTTGCCCGGCGTTGCCGAGGCCGTGCCCGAACGCTACGCCGACATGCCGTACCGCCGAATGCTTCGTTTCATCGAGGCGCGGTTGAAGCGCACGCTGGACGACGGCGACCACGCTTACCCGGATCCCGATGCCTTCGGCACGGATCTCGAACTGATCGCTTCCGGCCTGCGCTTTCACCGCGGCGAGCGCGCCGGCCTGTTTCCGCTCAACCGGCTTCGCCGCCGCCTGCAGATCTTCGGTTTCCATCTCGCGGCGCTGGATTTGCGCGTCGACTCCAGCGACCTGCACGAGGCGGTCGCCGAGCTGCTCGGCGACGCGGAATGGAGCGCACGCGATCCCGATCAGCGCGCGCGCAGGCTGCTCGAGCGGCTGGAGTCCGACGGCGTGCCGGAGGGCGTCGGCTCGCACCCGGTTTCCGGACTGGTGAGCGCGGCGGCCACGGCGCGCCGGCGCTACGGTCGACGCGCGGTACAAACGCTGATCGTCAGCATGAGCCGCAATGCCGACGACGTCGTTGCCGCCTGGTTCGTCGCTCGCGCGGCCGGGATCGAAGACGGCGGTCTGGACTTCGTGCCGCTGTTCGAAACCGTCGACGATCTGCAGGCCGCCGAGGGCGTCATGCGCGGCCTGCTCGAGCGACCGGCGTGGCGTTCGGTGCTGGAACGGCGCGGTGGGCGACAGATGATCATGCTCGGCTACTCCGACAGCAACAAGGACGGCGGCCTGGTCGCGTCGCGCTGGTCCCTGCACGATGCGCAGCAACGCCTGGTGGTCCTGTTTCGGGACGCCGGCCTGAAGGTGGCATTCTTCCACGGGCGCGGCGGCAGCATCGGCCGCGGCGGCGGCAAGACCCACCAGGCAATCCTGGCCGCGCCGCACGGCAGCGTCGCGGGCCGTCTGCGCGCAACCGAGCAAGGCGAGGTGATCCATCGCAAGTACGCGTTGCGGCCGATCGCTTTGCGCAACATGGAACAGATGGCCGGTGCGGTGCTGGAAACCAGCGTGCGCGAGCGCTGGGGCACCGATGCCGGCGTGCCCGAAGCCTGGCAGAGCCACATGCAGCGGCTGGCCGGGCTCAGCCGCGAGCGCTACCGCGGCCTGGTCTACGGCGATGCGGACTTCGCGGCCTATTTTCGAAGCGCCACGCCCATCGACGTCATCGAGCGTATGCGCCTCGGGTCCCGCCCCGCCTCGCGTCGCCCCGACGCAGGCATCGAGGGCCTGCGCGCGATTCCCTGGGTGTTCGCCTGGGCGCAGAGCCGGCACGCGCTGCCGGGGTGGTTCGGGCTGGGTTCCGGGCTGCAGGCGCTGGCTGGCGAGATCGGCGAACCGGCGCTGGCCGAAATGGTGGCCGGGTGGCCGTTCGTTCGCACCGTGCTCGATGACGCCGAAATGGCGATGGCCAAGGCTGATATCGATATCGCCGAACGCTACGCGGCGCTGGCCGGCGAGGCCGGATCCCGGGTCTTCCCCGAGATCCGCGCCGAGTACGAGCGCAGCGTCGACTGGGTTTGCCGGCTCAAGAACCAGACCGGACTGCTGGCGCGCGACGAAACGCTCGAGCGCTCGATCCTGCTGCGCAATCCCTACGTTGATCCGATGAGCTTCGTGCAGGTCGAAACGCTTGCGCGCTGGCGCCGGGGAGGGCGTGAAGACCGGGCGCTGGAGCAGGTGCTGATCGCGACGGTGCACGGCATCGCGCAGGGCCTCCAGAACACCGGCTGAGACCTGTTGCGCGCGCGCCTGAGGGCGCCCGGCGGTGCTCGGAATCCTCATGTGCCGACACGCACACTCCGGTTCCTGCGCTCCGGCGGCCACCCTCAGCCACGCGCTCGCGACGGTCTCGCCGATCCGATCTGATGCACCTCTGCTTGGCGGCGTCCTGCGGTGCCTGCGCTCCGCGGGCCGCCGCCAGCCGGCCGCTGGCGCCGCTGCACGGCGCCCGCCGCATCCGAAGCGCGTTCAGCGCTGTCGGCTTTCCGCTGGCGCGGGATGGGCGTGGCTTTGGCTTGGGGCGGATTGCGCCGGGCGGGCGAGACGCTCCGCGGGCAGGCTGTGGGAGGCGTCTCCGAACGCCGACGGGATCGGAAGCCGGGTCGACGACTCGCGACTCGCCCGGCCGGGACCCGCCGGTATGCCGGAAACCCGGCCGCGGGCCTGGTCAGGCCGGGGCCGAGCCCTTGAAGGTACCGAGCACGACGATGGTCTTGCCGGCCGCGCGGATCATGCCTTCTTCTTCGAGCGTCTTCATGACGCGACCGGCCATCTCGCGTGAGCATCCGACGATGCGCGAGATTTCCTGGCGCGTGATCCGGATCTGGGTGCCTTCGGGATGGGATACCGCGTCCGGCTCGCCGCACAGGTCGATCAGCGTGCGGGCGACGCGCCCCTGGGTGTCGAGGAACGCAAGGTGTTCGACCTTGCGCCGCGCCTGCAGCAGCCGCTGCGCCAGCTTGGCGCCGATCGCGGTCATGATCTCCAGCGCGTGCTCCTTGAGCTCGCCATCCAGCGCATCGCGAAGGTGGGCGTAGGGAATCTCCGCCAATTCGCATTTGGTCTTGGTGCGAACCAGCACTTCGCGCTGCGTGGGTTTCATGAACAAACCCATTTCGCCGATGAAGTCGCCCGGGTTGAGATAGCTCAGGATCAGTTCTCGGCCGTCGTCGCCTTCGGTGGAGACCGTCACCGACCCCTCCACGACGTACATCAGCGACTGTCCGGAATCGCCAGGACGCATGACGGTCGCCCGCGCCGGGTATTGCTGGCGCATGCACAGACTCAGAAAATGATCCATCGCGACTCGGTCAACCGGATAGAACTGGATATCGCGCATTCGAAAGTCCTGTCGCTGGCTGCTGATTCCCGGAATGATACTGCTGATGGTCGCTCCCGTGTCATTGTCGTGGCTGGCGGCAAGCGAGTCAAATCAGCGTTCCGCGGGGTCTGAACCCCTCTGCCGCCTCGATTCTGCGACGAGCCCGCCCGATCCGGAACCGGACCGATTGCTGCATGGATGCTGATGAGGGGCCGCGGATGGGCGATAATGCCTGGTTTCGCGCAACCAGCTCGCGGGAGTGGACCGATGGCCAGACGCCGTATCCAGCTGCACGGATTCAACAACCTTACCAAGGCGCTGAGCTTCAATATCTACGACCTGTGCTATGCCACGACGTCCGAAGAACGCGAGCAGTACATCGCCTATATCGACGAGGCCTACAACGCCGAGCGCCTGACCCAGATTCTCACCGATGTCTCCAACATCATCGGCGCCAACATTCTCAACGTGGCCCGGCAGGACTACGATCCACAAGGCGCCAGCGTGACCATGCTGATCGCCGAGGAGCCGGTTGCGCCGGGCACGACGTATTCCTCGGCCGCGCCCGGTCCGTTGCCGGATACCGTGGTCGCGCATCTGGACAAGAGCCATATCACCGTCCACACCTATCCCGAAAGCCACCCGCATGATGGCATCTGCACGTTCCGGGCCGATATCGACGTCGCCACCTGCGGCGTGATTTCACCGCTGAAGGCGCTCAATTACCTGATCCACAGCTTCGAATCCGATATCGTCACGGTCGACTATCGGGTGCGCGGTTTTACCCGGGATGTGCGCGGTCGAAAGCACTTCATCGACCACAAGATCACGTCGATCCAGGACTACTTCAGCCGGGATACGCGCAACGAATACCAGATGATCGACGTCAACGTCTATCAGGAAAACCTGTTCCACACCAAGATGTGCCTGAAGGACTTCGATCTCGATAACTACCTGTTCGGCCCGAACGCCGATGAACTGCCGGCGCCGCAGCGCCGCAAGATCGAACGGCGGCTGCGCAAGGAGATGCAGGAATTGTTCTACGGGCGCAACCTGTAGCGGTCTTGCGCCGCGATTCGTCAGAACCGGTAGGCGACCCGTTTCATCACGCCGGCCGTCAGGCCCATGGCGGCCTGGATCGGCGCGGGCAGCCGGGCCGCGCCGGATTTCGACGCCAGCTCGGCGTGCTGCGCCTCATCGATCTTCATTTGCTCGACGACCGCGCGCGAGCGCGCATCCGGTTCGGGGAGTTGTTCGAGGTGTGAGTCCAGGTGCGCCTCGACCTGTCGTTCGGTGGCTTCGACGAAGCCGAGGCTCCAGCGGTCGCCGGCCAGCCCGGCGGCGGCACCGATGGCGAACGATCCGGCGTACCAGAACGGATTCAGGCGGCTGGTCGGCTCGCCCAGCGCGTCGAGGCGCTCGGCGCACCAGCGCAAATGGTCGACCTCTTCATCTGCGGCATGCTCCATCTCCTCGCGCACCTTCGGCAGCCGCGCCGTCAGCGCCTGCCCCGCGTACAGGGCCTGCGCACAGACCTCGCCGGTATGGTTGACGCGCATCAGTCCGGCGGCGTGGCGTCGCTGGGCATCGTCGAGATCGGCCTCGTCCAGATCCGCGCCCGGCGAGGGTCGGGCCGCCGGCGGCGCCGGTGCCAGCGACACGCGCAGGGCCTGGTCGAGCTGGGTGAACAATCGGTCGATGGGGGAGTTTGCTCGGTCCATGCAATCATTCTAGCCGCCACGGGGTGACGAAAGCACGGTGGGTCGTCTTCGGTTTTCCGCAGGCCGAGAGCGCGACCCCGGCGCGTCGCGGCCTGGCCCGATTCCGCGCCGGTCGGTGCCTGCGCCGGGCGCTCCTGAACCGAATGGCGCAGACCGGAAACAGGAAACCGTCAATCCGTTTCCAGATAATGCATGCTGAGCATCCCGTCCGGATCGGTCCAGCAGTCCACCGGGTGCAGGCCGGTGCCCCGGACCAGCGCCCGAAAGCCCTCGATCGAGTATTTGTGGCTGTTCTCGGTGT
>CAYPZP010000125.1:0-9800 GCA_964415285.1 uncultured Halomonas sp.
AGGGCGAGGCTGAATGCCACCTGATAGGCCACGCCGAACAAGGCGTTGCAGGTGATGGCAATGCCGTTGAGGTCGCGACCGCGCGTTGATTTCTCTACCCATGCGGCCTTGACGACCACGCCGGAGTCCCCTGCAGGCGCATGCGCCACGCGGACCGCTACGGCATCGAACGGCTCGAGCGACTCCAACCCGATCACGCCGTCGCGCGCGGCTTCGATGCCAGAACGCGCCTTGCCGTCCAGCGCGAACAGCTGCGATCCGATCATGTGCGGCCCGCGCATTGCCGTCAGTTCGACCACCGCATCGACCCGCTCGGCCTCGACGCGCAGCGCCAGCGATTGCATCGGCTCGACCAGCGCAAGAGTCGTGGAATCCGAGCCGATCCGGAGCCGGCCGTTGCGGATCGGCAGGGCCTCGGCCGAATCGGCCCGGAAAATCGCCTCGCCCGCGGCCGATCGCCCGCTTGTCGCTCCCTCGCCCGCCAGGTCGACGAACGCCGCCTGTTTCGGCACCTCGACCAGCGGTTCGACGATCGAGCCGACCCGGAAGTCGTCCCGACCCTGGGCCGGGCCGGTGAGGACGCCGAGCGCCAGGGCGGCCAGAAGAAGGAAAAGGCGAATCGATCGGCGGTTCAGAGCGTGGCTCGGGCGCATGGCCGGACTCGGTGACAAGGGATGCCGTCATCTTCCCGCGCGGCCCCTCTCATCGGAATGGCCGATGGTTGCAGATCCGTGCTCGCTGGTTGCAACCGCTCTAAAACAGTCACTTGGGCCGCTCCTGGCCGTTGCGCTCGAGACGCAGCCAATGTGCAGGACCGCATCCGGCGCTGCATCGACGCGACGCGCCCAAAGTGCGCCGCCCGAAACTTCCTGCTACGCTCCAGCAGACAGAGCCCAGGGGGACCGATCTTGGACAGAACGCGCAAGGACGCGAGAGCAACGGCGGTCGTCGCCAGCGTGTTTCTGGTCATCGCCCTGGTCGGCTTTACGCCGAAATATTTCGGTCCGCTGTTCTCCGGGAACTACCTGTCACCCAGCGCCTGGATGCATGCGCACGTGGTCAGCTCGCTGCTCTGGCTGATCCTGTTCCTGGTCCAGCCGCTGCTGATCCTGCGGAAGTCCTTCGATCGCCATCGCCTGCTCGGGCGCGCGGGCCTGTTCATCGCGGGCGCAACTGCAGTTACGGGCCTGGCGATCCAGTTCGACCTGCTGCCGATCACGCCCGGCGACGCCGGCAACCTCGGCGCCTTTACCGCGCGCTTCGTGGGCGGTCTGGGCATCTTCATCCCGGCCGTCGCCCTTGCGGTCGTCTACCGCCGCCGGACCGCGTGGCACCTGCGCCTGATGTACCTGGCCACGATGTCGCTGATGCCGTCCCCGCTCGGACGAATCCTGATTCACTACGTCGGCATCCCGCTGGACGCGGCCGGACCGATCATCGGGTTGATCAACATCGGCCTCGCCGTCGCGCTGCCGATCTACGACAAGATTGTCCACGGCAAGGTCGAACGGATCAGCTGGATCGGATTCGGCGCCGTAGTGCTTGCCGGCGCCCTGATCGGCGTGCTGCTGAACATGCAAGGATGGGCCGGGCTGATGACCGGTGAGTAAATCCACAATCGAAATCGGGAGTTCAGTAAGATTGATTCCGGATGCCCATCGATCGATCCCCGGATCGGTCGTGACAGACCGATCTCTCGTTGAACGGCAGGACCGGTAAAGAGCCCTGCCGGCTAGAATCGGACAGCGCGAACGATATCGGCTTTCAGGAGGTTCTCTCGATGGAAAAGAAGATCCGTATCGAACACCATTCCCTGTGGGGCGGCGCGTGGTTTGCTGCCTGGTTGTTCACGCTGGGCTACCTCGAGCTCGGGTTCGTCAAGGGCGCACTGGCGATCGTGCTTTGGCCGTATTTCCTCGGCGAGTCCCTGGCCGGCTGACGGGCAGCGAGCTTTTCTTCAGGAGCCTTGGGCTCAATTGCTCCGGTGTCATTCGACACCCGAACGAATGGGCGAGCGAACTCAAGCGCATACCCGAATCCAGGTCGAACGGTCGTGCCATGGGCGTGGAGCACCCAGTTCACACGGCCTGTTGCCAATGGCGATCAGCGCCCGTGCATGATTCGATCGCCTACCGGACATCCTCGGATGTGGATTCCACCAGAAGCCTTCTCGCCGCTGCCCACCGGCAGCCGGCTGAACTCGTGATCGGTGACGCGACCCCGATTCACGGATCGTCTTGTTCATGCTCGCCGCGGTAGTGGATCGCACTGTAGTCGCTTCGGAATTCAGGATCCAGCTCAAGCGCCTTGCGGAACACTCGTTTCGCGTCTTCCGGCCGGTCCTCGGATTGAAGCGCGAACGCCAGGCTATCGTAGGCTTGTGGCGCTTCCGGAAAATAGGCGATCAAGGCCCGGAACAAATCTTGCGCTTGCGACCAGCTCCGCCGCTCGACAAAGGCCATGCCCACCTCGTTGAGTGCACGTCCGATGAACATGTCATAGCCGGCGGCGTCGTAGGCCGGCCGAAACCCGGCTTGAAAGCGCTCGGGTCCGAGCTCGAGGTACTGCCGGTAGACGAAGTGCTTCGGCGGCAACATCACCGGGTCGTGGGCGTCTCCTTCGATGATCTGCACGATGCGCCCCGAGACGCGCTCGGCAACCAGTTCGTCGCTGTTGGCGAGAACCACAACCTCGACGTCGTCGGTCAGTCTCAACTCGACCGCCGCGCTGATTCCCGTACCACCGCCGAAAGCCTGCCATTTCTCGGCCTCGGGATCGAATACCGCTCGAAACGCAGCCCCTTGCCGATCCAGCAGTCGATCACTGTCGAACAGGGCCAGGTAGAAATCGAGCACATCGGCCGTGGTTGACTCGATGCCGCCGTCCGGTCCGGGCACCTCGAGCACGCCCACTTCCTTCAGCACGCCTTCGAGCGGATAGGTGTAGCGAGTCGATTGCGTCGCCGACCCGGCCTGATAATGAAGGTGGCTATTCTCCAGACCCAGCGGACGAAAGATGTTCTGCGTCAGCAGCTGCTCGTAACTCTGGCCCGTGAGCCGCTCGAGAATGAGGCCGAGGATGATGTAGCCGTAGTTCGAGTAGCGATGGTCCGATCCAGGCTCGAACAGCAGCGGCCGGTCCTGCAGAATGCGGGCCTTCTTCTCGAGCGTGTCGTAAGCCAGCGAATCTGCCGTGTACTCGGGCGTGAATATATCGCGGAAACCGGCGCGGTGACGAAGGAGATGCAGAATAGTGACCCTGCCGGCAATGGGCGACGGAAGTCCGATCTCGAAGCGATCGATGGTGTCGTGCAGGGAAAGGGCGCCCCGCTCGACCTGTTGCAGAACGAGAACCGCGGTGTAGTGCTTGGCGATCGAACCCAGATTGAATCGGGTCGCCGAAGTATTCGGGTTTCCAGTCTCGATACGGGCCAACCCGTAAGACTGCTGGAAGAAAGGCTCGCCACCCTCCGCCAGCAATACGTTGCCCGAGAACCATCCGAGGTCGGCGTAGGCGCGCGCAATTCGATCGGCGCCAGCCGCCAACTTTTCATGACGCATCCGGGATCCGGCACCTTCCGTGTCAGCGGCGCCCCCTGCAAGCACCCCGGGCGCCGCGGCCGAACCGACCGCCAGGAATATCAGGGCCAGCACGAGAATCTTCATCTGCAGTCCTTCGACAGGCCGTTTCCCGACCGACGATCGCCCAGGTTCCCGAGAGTCACACCGCGGCCTATCCGGTCCACTGTGATGACCTGCGCCCTTGGGTCGGATTCTGATTGAAGTCAATGCCGTTCGCTCCCGCTGCTCGTACCGGAACCGCTGTGCCCCGCCTCCCTGGCCAACTCTTCGGAAAAGGAGAATCGCGTCCAGGTCGACTCATCCGTTACTGCAGCGCCTTCCGGGTAAAAGAATCCGGATCGACGATTCTCTTCGTCGAAGACTGCGCTCACGCCGATCGTCATATTCCAGGCATCTCCCGAGAACTTGCTTCTCAGCACCTGGATCTCGCGGTGCGAGCCCCGCAGAAACCCGGGGTGCGTCCCTTCCTCCGTCGCGGTCACCCCGGCGAAGGGCACCCAGAAACCGCCCCATCCATCGTGATTCCACCAGCCGGATTCCGACCATTCGTCGTCCACCAGGATTCGCTCGCGAAGTTGTGCCGAAGCGTGGAGATTGTGAAGCTGCCCGCTTGCAGAATTCTCGATGTAAAGGTCAAGCACTATGTAGTCCTCTTCCTTTCCCGCGGCGCAGACGAACAAGAAATGTTCGTCGTGCATCAGGAAAACCTTGATCCCGGCCGGGAATTCCAACCTCGTTGCGGCATTCCATTCATGTGGCGCGCATCGACCGTCGAAAAGTGGCCCATTGGCCGTCTTGTCCAACTTGGTCATTTCACAAGCCGCGAACTCCGCAGCCAGCAGCAGCAAGATGGCGCATGACAGATCCAGTTTTTTTGACTATTCATTGAAAAGCCCCGTCGTTGACGGAGCGGGAGATTCCCGCGCACGCCCACTTTGTCCGGTCTTGTCGGGAATCCCCGCCAGGGAATCGTGATTCGATCCGTGGTCGGTCAGTCGTCGGGGCGCGGGCCGTCAACTCGATTGCACGATCAGACCCGTCGCGAACAAGGCGGCCGCGATCATCGCGCCGGTGGTTCGAACCGTATTCAGAAATGTCCATCGATCAAGATAGTGCTCCCAGAAGCGAGCAGCGGCCGGGTCTGCGGTCGAAAGTCCGGCGAGCCGATTGTTCAGGGGGACATTGCCAAGCCCGGTAACCAGGAACGTGCCGACGAAGTAGAACGCCGCGCCGGCCAGAAACCACGGAGACGAAGGCGCTTGCCAATGAATCGCGGAATGCGCGCCGACAAGCACCGACAGGGCCGTCGTGCCCATGAACATGCCCAGGAACCGCGGGTTCAGGACGACAATGTTGATCGACTGCATCGCTGTGATCCCCGCTGCGGGCGTCAGGCGCCCCAACGCCTTCATGATGAAGGTCGAGAACGCGAAGAACACGCCGCCGATCAGGGCGCTTCCAAGCAGCGTTGCCACGGCGGCGAAGATCATGGCGGTGCTCATGCAGCCACCTCGTCCAGCCTCCATACCCCCCGAGCGGCGACACGACGGGCGTAGGTGGAGAAGTCGGTCGGCTCACGGCCCAATGCGCGCTGCACGCCGTCGCATGGATAGGCATTGCGTCCATCGAGGACTGTCTCGAACAGATAGCCCAGCAACCACGCCACGTCGCGAGGGGCGCCGGCTTCGGCGACCGCAGCCGCGAAGGCGTCGCTCGGGATCGGCTGGAAGACCACCTCGCGCCCGGCCGCGCGGGAGATTTCCGTTGCGACCTCATCGAACGTGAGCATGCGCGGACCGGTCACCTCGTAGATCTGGTAGGCATGTCCCTCCTCGAGCAGCGCCGCGGCCGCCACATCCGCGATGTCATCGATATCGATAAAGGGCTCGGGAATATCGCCGGCAGGCAGCGTGATGGCACCGCCCTGCACCATCGAGAGGAATTCGCCTTCGGAGAAGTTCTGCATGAACCAGCTCGAACGGATCACGACCCACTCGATATCGGTTTCCTGAATGATCCGTTCGCAGGCCTGCGCCTCTTCTTCACCGCGACCGGACAGCAGCACCAGCCGCCGGACGCCTTGCGCGACGGCCCTTTCGACGAAGGCGCGAATTGCCTCGGTCGACCCGGGGACGGCGAGGTCCGGCGCATAGGTGATGTAGGCAGCGGTGACGCCATCCAGGGCAGCTTGCCAACCGCTCGGGTCATGCCAGTCGAACGCGGGGTCGGTCGACCGTGACACCACGCGGGCTTCGACGCCGCGGGCAATCAGCCTTCGGGCAACGCGGCGTCCGGTCTTCCCGGTTCCGCCCAGTACCAATACGGTGCCGCCGTGCTTTTCCAGCCTTTCAGATGCCATTGTCATTGCTGCCTCCATGAATTGTTTGTCGAATCTCGCAGCTGGCCAGCCAGCACGGCCAAGCGGAAGAACATTCTGAGAGCAGCACGAACGACATCCCATCCTCAGCGCGATCAGATGCATACGCGTCCGTCTATAATCGATCGATGGACACCCTCGGAGGACTGCTCGACGCACCGCGGGCGCGCGGCGCCTTCGCGTTGCGCACGGTCATGTGTGCGCCGTGGTGCCTGCGAGTCCTTGCCGAATCACCGCTTACGCTGCTTGCAGGCATCAAGGGCGAGATGTGGGTCGTGCCCGACGACGGAACGCCGATCCGCCTTGGGCCGGGCGATATCGCGGTCACCCGCGCGCCGGACCACTACAACGTCGCGGGCTCACCCGAGACGCCGCCGACGGTCTTCATCCATCCGGGCCAGAACTGCCGCGACGCGGAAGGCAATTCCCTGCTGGAGGAAATGACGCATGACGTGCGGACCTGGGGCAACGACCCCGACGGCGAAACGGTATTTATCGTCGGCGCCTACGAACACCTGAGCGACATCAGCGATCGCCTGCTGCGCGCGTTGCCGTCGGTACTGTCGCTTTCACGCGACGATTGGGAATCCCCTCTGGTCCCCCTTTTGTGCGACGAAGTCGTCAAGGACGAGCCCGGCCAGGCGGCGGTGCTCGACCGCCTGCTCGACCTGCTGGTGACCGCCGTGCTCAAGGCCTGGTTCGCCCAACGGGACTCGCAGCGGCCGGACTGGTGGCGCTTTCAGGGCGACCGCATCGTCGAGCGCGCGCTGCGCCTGATGCACGATGATCCCGCGCGCTCGTGGACCATGACCGAGCTCGCTACCGAAGCAGGGGCATCGCGCGCATCACTGGCGCGTCGCTTTCACGACCTGGTGGGCGAACCCCCAATGACTTTCCTGAAGAACTGGCGAATGGCCCTGGCCGCCGACCTGCTGTGCCAGCCCGACGAGACGGTGAGCACCGTAGCGGAAAAGGTCGGCTACGCGACACCATTCGCCTTCAGCGCGGCATTCAAGCGCATTCGAGGCATGAGCCCTCAGGCCTATCGCACAAGCGCGCTTGCCGATCATTAGGCCATTGAAATCGGGGACGAGGCATTTGCTGCCCACGCGTCGTCGACGTTGACGCCGTTGGCGACGAACCGCAAAAAAACAAGCCGACAGGGCGCCGGCTGCCTCGAGAGACGCCAGCCAGTCCTGGTCATCGGATGCCGGACACCCACCTTGAATCCCAGGGAACCGCTGAACAAGTCTACGCGGGCGCGACGGCGCCTCTGCGGGAGGCTCCGACTCGGCTTGGGCGAGCGCGGTTTGATTGTTCCAAATAAGCGAGCCCAGACGTGCCGGAGACCCCGCAAAGGCCCGTCCCATCCGGGTTTCGCCGGAGAAGCCGTATCTCGCACGCGACGCGACTCGGCCGTAGCTACGGCTACTGTCACTCGTCGCGGCGCGCACGATCTGCGGCTTCTCCGACCGAAACGCGCTCCGCATTGACTTGTTCAGAGGTTCCCTAGTTTCGGATGCGCGGCGCAGACAGCGCCCAGGGTCCGTTCGGATTCAGCGTCACGACGCCTCCGCCGTGCGGACTCCCGGAAAAAGCGAGAATGTCTTTCGCCGGGGTGTCGACAAGATAGCGCTCGTCGTCCGTGAGGAACAGCCGGTACGTCTCGCCGTCGCGAAAATAGATGCGGACGATGGACGGCGGCGCGGTGTTATGGGCCTGGGCTTTGGGTGTCCGATCGTATCAATTCCAGGTCGATCCACCAACAGCCAGACCCACAAGGGGCCCTGCACTTTGCGCGGCCGTCCCGTTTGGGCAATGGGCGTTTGGGCAATGGGTGTCTGCGTTGTTGCGGCACAAGCGCGGCTAGCCGCGCGATGAAGTCCAACGCATTTAGGCCTGTCGAAAACTCGGGACAGACACAAGACCTCATGAAACAAGATCTGACCCGACGATTTCTTGCGAACGCTCGGGAAGTCATGCCGCGTGGGTCGTCGAGGCGCGCATCCACCATCTGCGCATTTTCTACTTTGATTGGTCACTTCCCCGAAGCGCCGCAAGCCAACGATCGCCTGGCATGCGCGCCTCGATCTCCTCGCGCGGCCCGGCCCGGCTGTTCGGCGCGTCGTTTTCAGCGCTTTACTGCGCTAGAACTCCTGCGGAATCGGCGCGTCGATGAACAAGTTGTATCCAGAGCGTGCCGAGTCTACGGGAAGTACCTGGATGAAATAGTCTTGCCCGGTTGAGCCGGGAGGCACCGCCACCGAAATTTCAATGGACTCCGGTTCCGCACCCGAAAGCTCCGAGGACGTCAGCAACGCTCCGGTATTGTCCAACAGGTACAGGTCGAGATCGGCCGCGAGTCCGCTCAAATCCACCACGAGGGTGCCCGTGGCCAGAGGCCGTAGCGTGATTCGATAGACATCGGCGGTATCGCCGGAAAATCCTACAGAGCCGGTAACAAGAGCCTCTTCGACTGCGTCGAACTCGACGACGGTAGCCGACGCCGTCGTATTGCCGGCCTCCGGAACCAGAACTCCATTGGTAATGTCGTCCTCGCCCGGGTTCTCGGGAAGCTCCAGGTCGAGTTGGTAGTTCGAGCGGGCGTTGCCGCTCGGCGAGACATCGACGAAATACGTATCGCCGTTCGCAACGCCAACGACAATACTTTCTGCACTAGCGCCGGCATTGTTCGACTGTGCGATCGGATCTCCGTTGCCGTCCAGCACCGTAAGATTCAGGTTCTCTCCGAGCCCCGAAAGATCGAAGGACGCACTACCGGAGGCGTCTGCTACGAAGCGATAACGGTCGCCGAGATCATCGCCGAAGCCGGCCGAGCCCGTGATTACAACGCCGCCGAATGCTGGTGGGGGGATGGTCGCTGACGTTGGGCCGGTGTCTCCGGCTTCCGGAACGGCAACGCCGTTGATGACGTCGTCCTCGCCGACGGCTTCGCCCTTAGCATCGATGCTGTAGGTTCCGACGTCCGAAGGATTGAAGCCTTCGGCCGACAGATAGTAAAGACCGTTGCTCGGCGGCAGGAAACGGATTCGCGCGTCCAGGCCATCGCCAGAATCATTGTCGGAGACCAGGAACTCCGATTCCGCCGAATACACCGCGAGAAACGGATCTTCCAGCGTCACCCCGGTCAGCGAGATTGTATAGACCACGTCGTCGAGAAGCTGCACCTGAAACCAGTCGGTATCGCTGCATTCTTCCAGTGCACTCTCCGCCGGCATCCCGGCGAGAAGCACGGCCTGCGTCGATGCGTCGCCGGGAATCTGATCCGCGCCCAGCGGAGCCTGGCCGCTAATCGTTAATTGATACTCGGAGCGTGCGTCGAGGAATGGCGCAACGGTCACTGTATAGCTGTCGTCGTTGCAGCCCTGGATTTCGACCGCCTCGGACTCGTCCCAGGGGTTTGTTGAGACACGGTCCAGGATCGGTGACGCGCTGGAGACGAGTAGATCGAGATCTTCGTCCAGCCCGAACAGCTGAAAGCTGAGCGGGCCGGGTCCCGCCGTGATCTGGTAGACATCGGCCGTATCGTCGGAAAACCCGGTGGATCCCGAAATGACAATTGGCGACAAAAACGGGCCGATCAAGTATGGATTTGTTGCCGCATCACTCGCATCGGAGATCAAGACGCCGTTCACAACATCGTCCGGGCCCGGCTCGTTGCCTCGTGGTGAGTTGAAGTTGTCTGCGAAAATGATGTCCGACAGTTGCCCGGCAAAGCGTACTTCGCTCAGGCCGACACGTGGCGGCCCAGCCCCGATCGGCCGTGGCAGCGGCGAGAGAATCCGGAAACGCACCAGCCGGACCCCATCGGCTTCGAGGGG
>CAYPZP010000126.1:0-9700 GCA_964415285.1 uncultured Halomonas sp.
AGATCCTGTCCAGGGCCTCGGTGGTCACATCGTTGCCGCGCGTGTCCGGACCGAAGGCGTCGGACAGCATCTGCGTCAGGGCCTGCAGGCGCGCCGCGTTGGTCTGGACGCGGGCCGTGTCGAAGTCAATGCGGCCGCGCGCCATGGCGCCGAGCGGCCCGATGTTCCAGCCCATCAGGTGGAGAAGCGACTGGCGCGTTTCCACCGCTCGTTCGGCCTGCTCCTGGGTCAACTCGGCGCCGACGGTGCCGGCGCAAGCCAGCAAAGCGCACGCTACAAGGGTTCTTGCTCGATTCATCAGGGTTCCTCGCCTCGAAATTTGCGGCGATCAGTAGTACCACAGTTCCTATGGATCATGCGTGACAAGCTGGTTCCCGGATCCGGGTCTTCGACCTCGGACGTCGGCGTCGCTCGGGGTGTCATACTCCCGGCCCATGAAGATTCCCGCCCGCCTGCAACCCCTGGCCGAAGACGGCTTGATCGACGAGGTGCTCCGGCCGCTGAAAAGCGGCAAGGAAGCCGATGTGTTCGTGGTGCGTTGCGGCGGCGAGGTGCGCTGCGCGAAGGTGTTCAAGGAGGCCAACGTGCGCGGCTTTCGACAGGCGGTGCAATACCAGGAAGGCCGCAATGTGCGCAACAGCCGTCGGGCGCGGGCCATGAACAAGCGCACGCGCTATGGCCAGAAGGAGCAGGAAAAAGCCTGGCTCAACGCCGAGGTCGATGCGCTGTACCGCCTCTCTGCGGCCGGCGTACGCGTGCCGCAGCCGCTGGGATTCACCGACGACGTGCTGCTGATGGAATTGATCGTCGACGGTGAGGGCAACGTCGCGCCGCGTTTCGACGCGCTGACGTTGACCGCCGGGCAGGCGCGCCAATACCACGACCGGCTGATCGCCGAGATCGTCCGCATGCTGGCCGCCGGGCTGATCCACGGCGACCTGTCGGAATTCAACGTACTGCTCGATGCCGGCGGACCGGTCATCATCGACCTGCCGCAGGCGGTCAATGCCGCGGCCAACAACAGCGCGGCGATGATGCTGGTGCGAGACGTCGACCGGATGAGACGCTTCTTCGGCCGCTTCGCCCCGGATCTACTGGACACCGAATACGGCAAGGAAATGTGGGCGCGCTACGCCTCCGGCACGCTCGATGCCGACACCGAGCTGACCGGCGTCTACGCGCCGGACCTCGACGAGGTGAACCTCGGTGAACTGATGGCGATCATCGACGCGGCCAGAGAGGAAGAGGAGGCGCGCCTGGAGCGCATGCGCGAAGCCGAAACGGGCGAACCGGACGAGTGCTGAAACGCCAGGGGCCGCCGGCAGCGAAACTGGATCGGAATTCGGCGGGTCGTCGCGCCAGGTCGCGCATCGCGCCTGGATGCCCTCCGTGCCGGGAAAACCGGATCCGAATCGACGTCTTGCGTTCCGATCCCCGGCAACGGGCTGGCCGGTCAGGATCTTCCGTCGGCTCTGTGCTGGCCAGCCAGCAGTTCGGCGCCGGTATCGATCGCCCAGCGCGACGGCCGGATCAGACAACGTCCGGCAAACCGGATGTTGTCCGTCGTGATCGCGCCGACCGCGCACGCCAGACTGAAAGGCCCGCGGACTCCGAGCAGGCGGCGGGTGTTCTTGCGGGTCAGGTCGAAGCCCTCGTGCATCAGCCCGCCGTACAGATCCGTCAGTGAGACGATGTGGCGGCGCAGGGCGCCGGGCTCCGAGGTCCGACCGACCTGCTGCGTGGGCAGGTCGAAGTGCCGAGCCAGCTCGGGATACTTGTTTCCCAGCGTCTCCAGGTCGGCCAGCGGGTCCTGCTCGCCACCGAGGTCGATGATCTCGGCCCAGTCGGATGGATCGAGCACCGTTTCGGCGCGCGCGTAGAACACGGCTTCCTCGTCGCGCATGTGCACTCGGGAGTGGCCGATGTAATCGCGAATCCGCCGGGTCAGCGCCCGGCCTTTGGCGCCGCGCAACGCGTCGGTGGTCGCGGCCGCCAGATCCCTGGCCAGTTCGCCGGTTTCCCTCTCGCCGGTTTCGTGTTCCTTTGCCAGCTTGGCGAGCGTCTCGGCCAGCGCGGGTCGGTGGCTGCGAATCTTCTCGAACAGCCGGTCTTCGCGCGGGTGGTGATAGCCGTGCTGGTAGCCGAGCAGGTAGGAAAACGATTCGACCAGGAAAGGCCGCACTTCCTCGGGTTCTTCGGTCAGCCGGTCGACGGTGCCGTCGATGGCGCGCAGCATCCGCGACAGCCCGGCGTGGTCGCGCCGGAGCCGCTTCATGAATTCCGCGGCCGAGGCCTTGTCGGGATTGGTTCGGTTGCGTGTCATGGGCAGTGCTCGCGGATGAAGTCGGCCAGCCGGTCGATGGCGCGGCCGGATTCGGGCGTGAACGACAGCGCCTGCCAGCCGTGCGGCATGCGGTCCCACACTTCGACTTCGGCCGCGACGCCGGCTGCCCGCGCGCGCTCGGCGCATCGCCGGCTGTCATCGAGCAGGATCTCGGTGCTGCCGACCTGGAAGAACAGCGGCGGGAGACCGGTGAAGTCGCCCTGGACCGGCGAGACGTAGGGATGGTCGATCAGCTCGGTTCGCTCGCCCAGGTAGAGCTTGCGGATCTGCTCTCCCTGTTCCAGGCTCAGCAGCGCGTCGCGGCCTTCGTTCGTCTCTCTCGACCCGCCTGTTTCGCCCTCGCTGAAATCGGCGGCCGGCGACATCAGCACGGCGCCGGCCGGCAACGGCAGGCCCTCGTCGCGAAGGCACAGCAGCAATGAAAGCGCCAGGCTGCCGCCGGCCGACATGCCGCTGATGAACAGGTTGTCGGGCGCGACGCCGAGATCGAGTAGCTGGCGGTAGGCTTCGCGGCAGTCGTCCAGCCCCGCGGGGTAGGGGTGCTCTGGCGCGAGGCGATAGAACACCAGGCGCCCGCGCGCGTGCGCGGCGCGGCACAGGCGCGCGACGAAGACGCGCTCGGCCTTGATGAAGCGGGTCATGAACGCGCCGCCGGGCAGGTGCAGGATCACGCGCTCGGGCGACGCCGAGGCCGGTGTGATCCATTCGGCATCGCAGTGCTCGAGTTCGGGTTCGTGATCGATTCGGATATCGTCGGGAACATCGGGGAAGAAGCGCTCGATGGCCCGGATCTGCTTGCGCATGTCCTCGACCGACACCTCGCGCTTCAGCGCCTGGCGGATGGTCAATCGGCCGAGCAGCTTGGCGGTTCGGGTCTGCCAGCTGACCACGTCAGTTTCGTTGTCGCGGGGTATTCATCGGCAATGGATCATATACCAGGCGGAGTGCGGGGTTCACGCGGTCGGTCCCTTGCTCGGAACGGGCTGTTCCGCGCCTGCCGTGTTCGCTGACGGCGCGGGCCCGTTCGGGCTTCACCAGCAGTGCCTTCGCCGCGCGCCGCTGCGACGATCCGCGCGGCGTGGCCGGTTCTGCGATTTCGTTCAGCCGTGCCTCGGCGGCATTCGAAAGGCCCGCTTAGCCACCGGGCGTCGACTCGCGCAACGCCCGCCACGCCGCCTCGACGTGCCCGGCCAGCGCCGGCAAGTCGCGCAGGCTGGCGCCGTTGCTGACGAAGCCGAAATCCATGCTGTCGCTGTAGGAAATCATCGTGACGTTCAGGCCCACGCCGGCGGCGATGGCGGAGATCGGGTAGACGCTCTTCAACCGAGCGCCGTTGAGGTAGAGCGGGCGTTGAGACCCGGGGATATTGGAAATGACCAGGTTGGCCGAAGGACGCGTGACGCGGTCGGCGTGGGTGATCGCCGTCAGACCGGCGATCCCCATCATGCCGGCGGCAAAGCCCAGCGCGGTTTCCTTCGACATTCCGCGGACGTCTTCCTTGGCCTTGTTCATCGACTCGGCCACCTCGACCAGCCGCTCGGCTGCCGGAGCCTCCGGCGCGCCCATGCGCGCGAACACGGCCGAGACCTTGGTGCCGTCCGAGGCGTCTGCGTCGTCGCGCAGCGATACCGGACACATGGCAACCAGCCGGTGCCCGAACGGCTGATCCTGTTCGTTCAGGTAGCGGTGTACGCCGGCGTCGGTCACGGACATGGCCACGTCATTGAGCGTGGCGCCGTAGTGCTTGCCGACGCGCCGCATTTCCTGCATCGGCAGCGACAAGGTGGCCACCGAGCGCGCGTTGGCAATCGGCTCGTTCATCGGTCCACGGTGCGCGGCGAACGGCACGCTGCCTTCGGCCGAGAGCCCGATGCGATTCCACAGCCCCTTTCTGAGGCTGCCCAGCAGCGCCATGTACTGGCTGGTCGCCGTACTGCTCATGCCGATCAATCGTTTGACCAGCGCCTTCGGCGGACGTGGTTTGCGCACCGGCACGGCGACCGCGAACAACGGCTTCGGCACGCCCCGGTGCCGGCTGGTTCGCATGCTCGCATTGAACCGCCGCGTCGCGCTGACGCCGTCGACGATGGCGTGGTGCATCTTGACGAACAGCGCGAAGCGCCCGCCGGGGACCCGGTCGATGACCCAGATCCGGAACAGCGGCCGGCTTCGGTCGAGCATGGTCTCGTGGAGGTCTGCAGCCAGGTACAGCAGGTCCTCATAGCGCGCCCCGGCCGGCAGCGCGATGTGCTGGATGTGATAGCGCGGGTCGTAGCGTTCAGGGACTCGCCATCTCGGCGTATGCGTGCCCCCCAGGTCCGGTACGCAATCGAACGGTGGCGTCGGCTTGGCGGCTCGATAGGCATCGACCACCTCGCGCACCAGTCCGCGACGGCCCCCGGGCTTGTCGAACAGCATCAGCCCGCACACGTGCATCGGGTTGGACTGCGTCTCGCCCAGCAACATCAACAGGTCGATCAGCGGAATCTGTTTCGGCAAGACGCCTCCAGCTTCGGACAAGCGCGATCAGTATAGTCATCCGGATCGCCTCCGGACCGGTAAAGCGGACCAAAGGGCCCCGGCGATGCCTTTAGCGGCCCGGCCTTGCGGGCCGGGACGTCCGCCGTCGTGCGGGTGACGATGCCTGCGGTTTCGATGCTGCGGCCGGCAGCATGTCCGATGCCGGCCATCGGCGGTTGCTTCATCGGCTGTCCGATTGCGGCTATGATCGGCGGACAATCGAGCCCGGGGAGCCGCTCATGCCTTACCGTCACGCGAATTATTTCGTCGCGTTCGTCCTGCTGACGATCGTGGTCGGCTTCTGGGGAAGCTACTTCGCGCCGATCGCTGAAGTCCCGATCGCGTTCCACGTGCACGCGGCAACGGCCACGCTCTGGGTCGTCCTGCTGATGTTCCAGCACGGGTCGATCCACGCTCGCCGCAAGGGCCTGCACAAGTTCGGGGGCGTTTTCAGCCTGTTGCTGTTTCCGTTCCTGATCGTCGGTTTCGTGATGATCGTCAACGTGTCCGCCGAGCGATTCGTTGCCAGCGACAGCGCCACTGCGCGCTTCCTCACGCCGAGCTTCGGTCTTTCGATGGTGTTCGCCATCCTGGCCTACCTGGTCCTTTATTACCTCGCGCTGCGGAACCGGACGAGTGTTCGGCTTCATGCCGGCTACATGCTGGCGACCGCGCTGGTGCTGTTCGAATCGCCGTTCAGTCGCATCATGCTCGACCACTTGCCGTTTCTGGTGTTCACCAACAGCGACTTTCCGCAGCGGATCCTGGATGCCATCGTCATCTCGATGGCCATGGCCATCGCCTTCGCCATCGTGATGTACCTGCGCGAGCGCAGGTGGGGTGTGCCGTTCCTGGTGGCCGCTGTGCTGATGTTGCTGCAGGCGGCGGCGATGTATATCGGAACGAACAGCGAATGGGTTCGCTCGGTGTTCGCCGCGTACGCCGGGATCCCGGGCTGGATCACCATCGGCGCCGGGTTCGGGCTCGGTGCCGCGGTTTCCTGGATGGGATGGCGCGCGACGATCGGCCCGGGCACGCGCTCCGGCGAGCGCGTCGCCGCCGTGTCCCCGACTTGAGAGCACAGCGGTGCGGGGCGATGACGCCTCCGACTGCGGCGCTGTAGCAGGGGATTCCGGAACCGGTTGCCGTCCCCTCCGTCGATTTCGATCCTGCACGCCAGCCGGACCCGGGCCGCGTTGAGGCGGTTCTGCCTGCCCGGTTTCAGCGCGTTGGGCGGATCGGTGCCGATCCGGGGTTTGCTTATACTCGGGCCCGAGACCACTTCGAAACCCGCTGGATGCGCACATTGATTCGCCGCCTGCCGCCGATCGCCGTTGCGCTGGCCTGCTTGTTCACCGCGTGGCTTCCTTCCAGTCGGCTGGATGCGCGCGAGGCGCCGCCGCGCACACTGGCCGAACTGGATCGCTCCATCGCCGCGGTGCTGGAGTCTTCGCCGATTCCCGGCGCCAGCATCGTCGTGATCGAAGACCGTGCGATTGCCTGGGTCCGCCACTACGGCGTGGCCGATCGCGACACGAGTCGGCCGGTCGACGACGCCACCGTGTTTCGCGCCGGTTCGATCAGCAAGAGCCTGACCGGAGTCGCGGCGATGATGCTGGTCGAGCAGGGAGCGATCGCGCTGGATGCCGAGGCGCTTGCTTCGATGCCGACACTGGCCCTCGAGAACCCGTTTGCGGCGACCGATCCGGTTCGACTCGTTCACCTGCTCGAGCACACCGCGGGCTTCAACGACATCGCCTTTCGCCACTATCTTCTCGAGGGCGGCGGCATGCCGCTGACCGAGGCGGTCGAACGATTCGGCCCGTACCGAAGCCGCTGGCGGCCGGGCACGCTGACGAGCTATTCCAATCAGGGTCCGATCGTGGCTGCGCGGATGCTGGAGATCGCGGCTGGAGAGCCCTTCGAGCAGTTCATGCATCGTCGCGTGACCGAACCCCTGGCCATGCGCAGCGCGACCTGGAATGCCGCAGCGACGCCTTCGGCGCGCGTGGCGTCCAGCTATCGCCCCGACGGCGTCACGCCCGAGCGTTTTATCGATACGCCGGGGTGGCCCAGTGGCGGGCTCAACATCACCGCGCGCGATCTCGCCCGGCTGCCGCTGCTGATGCTGGGACGGGGCACGCTGGACGGGGTCAGGCTTCTTGCGCCGGCTTCGGTCGAGCGTATCGAGACGCCGCGCAGCCCGGACGCGGCACGCGCCGGCCTGGTTCACGGTTACGCCCTGGGCAACGTTGCGATGCCGCGCGGGAAGGTCCTGTTCCACGGGCACGACGGCAGCATCGACGGATTCGTCTCGACCTTCGCCTACGCACCGACGCTGGGGGCCGGTTACGTCATCATGGCCAACGCCACTTCCGGGGCCATCCACGATGCGGCCGATCGCATCCGGAGCTACCTGGAGCGTGATTCGGCACAGCCGGTGGTCGAGCCGGCCGATCCCGTGGACGGGTTCGAAGCCTGGATCGGGCAGTATCAGGTACGCACGCCCAGGCGCGAACTGCTCGCCGGTCTGATCGGGATCACCCAGTGGGAAGGCGCGAGTCTCGATGACGATCGGCTGAGGTTCCGCGGCGGCACCTGGACCCACGTGGGAGAAGGCTTGTGGCAACGAAGCGATGCGGCAGTTCCGGAGCTGGTGTCGATCACGCTCGACGGCGAGTATCGGCTGCACACGGCAACTGCGGCATACCGCCGTGTGCCGGCACTCGAGATGTGGCTCAAGATCGGCGTTCTGGCCGCTTTCGTCGTGCTGCTGGCGATCAGCGTGCCGCATGCGATTCTGGTCGCCTGGAACGGGGTGCGGGGCCGGCTCGCCGAGCGCGGCGGCGTCGGCCTGCGCGCATGGCCGCTGGCCGCGCTGTATGCGGTGGCCGGCGTCGTGATCTACACGCTGGGCCTGTTTCAGACGGGCGACCTGGAGTTCATCGGTCGACCGACGCCGGCGGCCTGGGGCTTGTTGCTGTGGTCGGCATTCACGCCCCTGTTCGTGCTGCTGGCGGTGTTCAGCGTTATTCGGGCCCGAGCCGCCGCCGGCCGGCCCGCGTTGATTCTCGCGATCAGCTATACCGCGGTCGCCGGCATCGCCTGCGCGTACCTGGCGCTACACGGCTGGATCGGGCTGCGCCTGTGGGACGCGTGAATGCCTGACCGGGGTCGCTCACGCATGCAGTGGCCCGAAACCGCGACCCGCTTCCCTGCTTCCGGGGCCTCGACAGCGTGATTCAGATCATGCCGTCGCCCCCGTCCTTCGGCTAATTTGAATCTCGAGGCAGGGCGCGCGTCACGCTCCTGCGAGACTCGCCCTGTCTGCGTTGGCCCTCGATTCAGGAGACGAGATCATGAAAAAGCTCATCGCGTTTCTGCTCCTCGCCGTCGCGGCTTCGTTCAGTGCGCAGGCGCAGGTGACGTCCAGCCTCGGACTGCTTTATGCGCCCGACGTCGACGATCTCGAACTCGGCGCGCTGGTTGCCTCGTTCGGATATCGCCTCGACCTCGAAAACGGTTTTTCGGTGCAGCCGGAAGTGCGCGGCGGCATCGGCGTGATCGACGATCGCTTCGGCGTGCCGGGATTCGGGCGTGCCGACGTGGATCTGAGCAACATTTTCGGGTTTACGCTGCGCGGCCAGTACGACGTCGCCAACGGCGCCTATTTCTTCGCCCAGCCGACCTACCAGCGCATCGAGCTGGACGTCGATCTTCCCGCCGGGGCGCCGGCCGGAATCGATTTCGACGACAACGCCTGGGAATGGGGCATCGAAGGCGGACTCGGGTTCCGGTTCAACGAGAAGTTCGGGATCGAAGCCTCCTACGGCGTGATCGACAACGACGAAGTGCTCAACTTCGCGCTGAGAACCTGGTTCTGAGCCGGATCGGAACGAGCCGGACGGCGCCCTTGGCTGCCGTCCGGTTCGAGCGGTGTCGTCGGGGAATCGTTGTCGGCGATCGCATCGGAGCGCTTGCGCGCGGCGCGTTGCTTTCTCCGTTCTCGGCGCACGGGTAGAATCGGGTCTTCGAGCCTCCACGGAGACCCCCGGTGCGCACTTTCTTTCGGCAGCTTCGCCGGCGCAACGTGCTCAAGAGCATGGCCACCTACCTGGTGGCCGCATGGCTGATCGTCCAGGTGCTCGACGTCGTGGGCCCGGCCGTCGGTCTGCCGGGCTGGGTGCTGACGTTCACGGTGATCTCGCTGGCCGTCGGCTTTCCCGTGGTTGCCGTCGTCTCCTGGTTCTTCGAGTTCACCGCCGGCGGGTGGCGGCGCGAATCGGAAGTCGAAGTCGCCGAGCCGCCGCATTCGAGCGGCGTGTTCAGCTACGTGATCATCGCGATGCTGGCCGCGGCGCTGGGCGTGTCGCTGATTACGCGCGATGACGGTTTTTCGTTCATCTCCGAGGCCGAAGCCGCGCCGACCACGCTGGCGGTGCTGCCGCTGGCCGCGCTCGGTGAGGGCGCCGAACGCGACGGTTTCGTCGACGGCCTGCACGACGACCTGCTGACGATGCTGTCGCGGATCACCGACCTGCGCGTGATCTCGAGGACTTCGGTGCTGCCGTTCGCTGACGGCGATCGCTCGATCCCGGAGATCGGCCGCAAGCTCGGCGCCGCCACTATCCTCGAGGGCAGCGTGCAGATCAGCGGCGACCGAATCCGCGTCAATGTCCAGCTGATCGACGCGGCGACCGACGACCACATCTGGGCCGAGATTTTCGAGCGCCCGTTCGATGCCGCGGCGATCTTTTCGATCCAGCGCGACATCGCCCAGGCGATCGCCCGGAACCTGAGCATTGCGCTGACCGGCGATGACCATCAAGAGATCGA
>CAYPZP010000127.1:0-9669 GCA_964415285.1 uncultured Halomonas sp.
CGTCGGAGACCATGCACGAGCCGATCGGGTTGCGCGGCGTGCACACGGTGCCGAAAATCTCGCAGTCGGTGGGTTTTTTGACGCCGCGGATCACCGCCGGGCATTGGCAGGCCGCGTTCTCGCGCACCGCGCGCTCGGGCAGCTCGAACCGTTTCTCGGCGTCGAAGCGAGCGAAATCGCGCTTGATCCTGAGCCCGCTGTAGGGCACCTCGCCGAGGCCGCGCCACGAGAATTCCGGACGCAGTTCCAGCACTTCGGCGACCAGGCGCTTGGCTTTTTCGTTGCCGTCGCGACGCACACCGCGCTGGAACTGGTTCTCGATCTCGGCGCGGCCCTCGTTGAGCTGGGCAATCAGCATGCGGATCGAAGCCAGTACGTCCAGCGGCTCGAAACCGGCGATCACCACCGGCCGTTGATACTCCTCGGCGAAGAACTCGTAGGGCGCCGATCCGATGATGGTGCTGACATGCGACGGACCGAGAAAACCGTCGACCCGGACCTGGCCGAGTTCACGCACCTCGGGCGAATCGAGAATCGACTGGATCGCCGAAGGCGTCAGCACGTGGTTGCAGAACACGCTGAAGTTGGCCAGATCGAGTTCAGCGGCCTGCTTGATCGCCAGCGCCGTCGGCGGCGTCGTGGTTTCAAAGCCGATGGCGAACAGCACGACCTCGCGGTCGGGGTGCGCGCGCGCCAGCGACACCGCGTCGGCGGCCGACTGGACGATGCGCACGTCCTTGCCCTGGGCGCGGGCCTTGAGCAGGCTGTTGCGTCGCGAAGCGGGCACCCGCAGCATGTCGCCGTAGCTGGCCAGGATCACGTCATCGCGGCCGGCCAGGTCGATCGCCATGTCCAGGCGGGCGACCGGCAAAACGCAGACCGGGCAGCCCGGGCCGTGGACCAGCTCGACGTTGTCGGGCAACAGGTCGGGAATGCCGTGACGAAACACCGCGTGGGTGTGACCGCCGCAGAACTCCATCAGGTGATAGTCGCGGTCGTCGCGAACCTCGTCGGCGATCAGTGCCGACAGGGCGCGCGCCGCGCGGCCGTCACGAAACCCCTGTATGTAGCGCATCGGGCGATTCTCCGATTGCTTCGGCCAGTTCGCGGAACAGCGCCAGCGACTTTTCGGCCTCTTCGACATCGAGCCGGGTAATGGCATGTCCGACGTGGACGATCACGTAATCGCCGACTTCGACGCCGTCGAGGAAGGCCAGCGAAACCCGGCTGCGCACGCCGCCGACCTCAACGGTCGCCTGCTCGTGCTCGTGAAGTTCTTCGACCCTCGCGGGTACGGCAAGGCACATGGCGTCAGGCCGTCCGGCCGGGGGCTGCGATCTGCGGCGTGCTGGCTGGCATACGGGAATACTCCTGTGCGTAGGGGGAAATTGTAATCGTCGAGGCTTCGGTTTGTTTGAGTTGAGTCAATCCTCGAATTCCGGATCGGTGCGCGGGGCGAGCACGCCGGCGATTCGCATCGCCGTCGTTTCTACCGCATCGGCATCCCGCGTGTCCACCTCGATCGCGCAGGCGAGTTCGTCCGGGCTCAGGGCTTCGGCGGTCTGCTGCTGGTGCGACAGCACCTCGAGTCCGGCTTCGGATGCGTCGTCGCCGCGCTGCGCCCGCCTTTGGACGCGTGCCGCCAGGGTCTCTTCGGGCGCCTTGCAGCGGAGGATCGCGAACGCGACGCCGCGATCGGCGGCCAGCCTGCGAAAGCGGTCGCGCCGGGCTTTCTGCAGGAATGCCGCATCCAGCAGGACGGGGATTCCGGCATCGCAGGCGGCCTCGGCCGCTTGCGCCAGTCGCCGGTAGGTCCGCTCGCTCGACTCCGCCGAATACAGGTCGGCATCCAGGCCCGAGCCGCTTCGTTGCTCCGCCGTGAAACCCCCCAGGCGCTTGCGTTCGACGTCCGAGCGGACCCGGACCATGCCGACGCTCGGCACCAGACGCTCGGCAAGCCACGATTTCCCGCTGCCCGAGAGTCCGGTGGTAATGAACAGGCCGGGCCGGTGCTCGTCGGCGACCTGACAGGCCAGGCGCAGATATCCGGCGACCTCTTCGTCCAGGGCCCGACGCCGCGCCGGATCGGTCGCCTGATCCCGGGCCAGCCGCTGCACCTTCGCGCGCACCATGGCGCGATAGACGACGTAGAGCGGAAGCAGGGGCAGGCTCCCGAAGTCACCGGTGCGGGCGAGATATTCGTCGAGCAGCAGCCAGGCCAGCTCGGAGGCGCCACGATCGCGCAGGTCCATCAGGGTGAATGCCAGGTCGCTGGCCACGTCGATCCAGCGCAGATCGGGACTGAATTCGATGCAGTCGAACAGCGTGGCGCGGCCGGCGACGAGCGTGACGTTGCCGAGGTGCGCGTCGCCGTGACATTCGCGCACGAAACCGCCCCGCAGGCGCGTTTCGATCCGGTCCCGATGCTCGCCCAGACGGGCCCCGGTCCAGTCCCGCAGCTTCCGGACGCGTCGCCCCCGATCCGGGTCGCTTTCGGCTGCCAGCGCATCGAAATTGTCGCGCATTGGATCTGCGACCTGTTCGAAGCGCGCGTAGCGGCTGTCGGGGTCGACGACTTCGGCTGTCGCGTGCAGCGCTGCGAGGCGGCCGGCAAGGTCGACGATGTGTCCGGGCTCGAGTTCGCCGCGCCGCTGCAGTCGATCGAAGCCCATGCGGCTGTCGAAGCGGCGCATCCGCACCGCGTACTCGATCGGCGAGCCGTCGCCGCCGATGCGTGGTGCCGTGGCGCTGCCGATGATCGGGACCACGTCGAGATACAGTCCGGGCGCGGTGCGCCGATTGAGGCGAATCTCCTCTTCGCAATAGAACCGCCGTTGCTCCAGCGTGGAGAAATCCAGAAACCCCAGGTCCAGCGGTTTCTTGATCTTGTAGGCGAAATCACCCGCCAACAGAACCCATGAGACGTGGGTTTCGATGCGCTCGACCGAATCGGCCGGGTGGGGGAAGGCCTCGGGTCTCGTCAGCGCATCGATCGGCAGCTTGGGCATGGAGATTGCTCCGGTCAGGGTCAGCGGCCTCGAGGTCGCTCGCGCGAACGCCGCCGCGACCCCGGGTTCATTATGCACGCGCGGCCCGGGTTGCTCTCGGGACGCTCCGGCGCGGCTTCGGCAGACCGGGTTCGGTCGCTGCGGATCGAGCGTGTCCAGCTTCGGGATCGTGCGGCCCCGGGCCGGGTCGCCCCGGCGTGGGTGGACGCCGGGGCTTGCCGCCACGCAATCCGCTCAGGCGCGGGTCCCGACGTAGATGTAATTGACGCCCAGGGCCACCGGTTCGAACCGGATCGAGGAATACTCGCCGTTGGCTCGCATCATCTCGACGAATTCCGGGCCGTACGGAAACTGGTCCGAGGTCCGCTGCAGGTACTGATAAGCATCGCGGTCGCCCCCGGCCAGGCCGCCGATCAATGGAATCATCAAGCGGTTGTAGACAAAGTAAAAGGGCTTGAGCAGCGCCAGGGGTTGACCGAACTCCAGCACCACGAGTCGTCCACCGGGCTTGAGTACCCGATACATGCTCCGCAGCGCCTGGTGCGGATCGTCGACGTTGCGGATGCCGTAGGCGATGGAGACGACGTCGAAGCTCTGGTCCTCGAAGTCCAGCGCCTGGCTGTCCTCGACGCGCCACTCGATGCCGGCGCCGCGGGCGCGGGACTTGTGCTCGGCCAGCGCCAGCATGTCGGCGTTGAAATCGGATCCCACGATCCGGCCTCGACCTTGCATCGCGTCGAAGAACAGCAGGGTGAGATCGCCGGTGCCGGCCGCGCAGTCCAGCAGCGCGTCCCCGGGGCGGATACCCGAAAGCGCGACGGCGCGGCGGCGGACCGACTGATCGGTGCCGAACGACATCCAGCGGTTGGCGCGATCGTAGCGATCGGCGATACGGGAGAACATTGCGTGGACCTGCTTCGACATGTCGTTTCCGTGGTTTGTTCGCGTTGTGGCCGGCTCCGGACCCGGCCTGGGGCATGAGTACTTTATTCGAACAGCGCCGTCAGCGCGGTGCGCATCGGCTTTCCAACCGTGCTTCTCGGGATGCGCTCGACGACGCGCCAGCGCGAGGGGCGTTCTTCGGGCGCGAGACGGCCGCGCGCCCATCGCTCCAGCGCCTCGACCAGGTCCTCGCCGCGGTCCGGCGGGTCGCGCGGGACGACGACGGCCGCGACGCGCTGGCCCCAGCGCGAATCGTCGATGCCGATCGCGGCCGCGTCGGCGATCAGCGGGCACTCGAGTAGTCGCCGTGCGACGCTTTCGAGGTGCACGTTGAGGCCGCCGGAAATGATGACATCGTCGGCGCGACCGAGTACCCGGATCGCGCCGTTCGGCTCGACCGTGCCGCGGTCGCCGGTCGTGAACCAGCCCTCGGCGTCGGGTCCGGGCGCGATGTGGCCGAGATATCCAGTGAACAGCATCGGTCCGCGGACCTGCAGCCGTCCCGACGGCGCGACGCGCACGTCGACGCCCGGCAGCGGCGGCAACCGCGGCGTGCCGTCGTCGTCGAACGGCATTGCCGCGGCTTCGGCGGGTGCCGGCGTGGCCAGCTGCGAGCAGGCCTCGGTCATGCCCCAGGTCGGAATCACCGGCCAGCCCGCGCTCCGGGCCCGTGAAAGCAGCGACGGGCTGATCCGCGCGCCGCCGACGAACACGCCGCGCAGGCTGCCCGGAGGCTGCGCCTTCGAGCGCAGCAGGTCATCGAGCATGCCGGGTACCAGCGAGGTCAGCGTGACGTGCCGGCGCGCGATGACTCGGGCGAATTGCAGGGGCTCGAAGCGCTCTAGCAGCACCGCGCTGCTACCGAGGATCACGCTGCGAATCAGGATGGCGAGCCCGCCGACGTGATCCAGCGGCAGACAAAGCAGCCAGCAATCCGCCGCAGTCGAAGCGCTTCGAGACGCGATCGCCCCGGTACTGGCGGCGTGCTGGGCGAACGTCAGCGGCACGGCCTTGGGTGCCGCGCTGCTGCCCGATGTCAGCAGGATGGTCGCGATTCGGTCCGGATCGCCGTCGGTGGCGGGCCGGGCTTCCGGTTCGGCCGCCGCAGCGCGGGTCGCGTCGATCACGAACCCGTCGGCGTCGGGCAGGTAGCCGGCCCGGGCGGCCGACAGCCATCGCGAGTCGGTCGCGATCAGCGCGCGCGGTCGCAGGCCGTCGAAGAGCGCGCGGACCCGCTCCGGCGGAAGCGAGCGACTGACCGGGACGAAAGGCGCTTCGAGCCAGAGCAGTGCGTGCAGCCAGATGGCGACATCGAGCGAACGCCGCACCGGGACGACCACCCGATCGCCCGGTCGGATTCCCATCCGGGCGAGCCGGGAAGCCCGCTGCGCGGCCCGGGACGCCAGCGTCGCATAGTCCAGCGATGTCGCTCCCTGGATCAGCGCCACGGCGGTGGGTCTCGCCCGGGCCGCACGAGCCAGCCAGCCGGTCACGCCGGATCGACCGGTTCGAAGCCGATCCCGGCGCCCGGACGCAGCGCCAGCCGGCCGCGCTGGATCGAATCGGGCGCGGCGGCCAGGTCTTCGGCGAACCAGCCGCCGGTCGCCAGGCCGTGCGGCCCGGGCAGTTCCGGCCACGCCGCGGCCAGGTGTGCGATGGCGCTGCGCCCCACCGCCGATTCCATCAGGTTGCTGATGATCACCTGCACCCCGTGGCGCTGCGCCAGCGCGAACAACTCGCACGCCGGCAACAGGCCGCCGACCACCGACGGTTTGACCACGACGGCGCCGAGCCGACCCGACCGGATTAGTGCGCGCACGCGCTTGCGATCGGCGCAGCTCTCGTCGGCTGCGATGCGGGGACCGGAGCCGTCGTGGGCGCCGAGCAGGTCGCCCATGTCTGCGTCCGGCACCGGCTGCTCGACCAGTTCGATGCGTTGCGCCGGCAAGGCCCGCAGCATTCGCAACGCGGTGTCGCAGCTCCACGCCCCGTTGGCATCCAGGCGCAGCGTCAGTTCCGGACAGGCGTCGGCCAGGCGGAGGATCTTGTCCAGTTCCCGCTCGGGTTCTTCGACGCCGACCTTGAGCTTGGCGTGGCTGAAACCCTCGGCGATGGCCCGGCGCAAGGATTCCAGACTGGCGGCTGCATCGAGCGCGCCGAGCGTGAACTGCACCGGGATCGACTCGCGCCGAGTCGTGGATGCCGGGTTGAGCAGGCCGCGCAGCGGCACGCCGGCCGCCCGGGCGAGCGCATCGAGGATGCCGCACTCGAGACCGAAGCGCAGGATCGGATATCGATCGATCCACGGCAGCAGGTCGTCCAGTTGTCCGACGTCGCGAAACTCGAGACCGGGATCGACCCGCTCGAAGGCCGCGACCGGGTCTTCAGTGACCGAGCCGGCCCATTCGGAGAGCGGCGATGCTTCCCCGAATCCACGCACGCTGCGCTCGCCGACGTCGAGGTCGACTTCGAGCACGAAGACGGTTCGTCGCCGATAGGTGGCGCTACCGGTGGCCAGCGGCCGGCTCAAGCACAACCGGCGCCGCGCGACGCCGATCCGTGTCAGCCGGAAGGACTGTTCGAGCTGCGCGCGGTCCAATGCAACCTCACCGGGCGGCGAATTGCCGAGCGAGTGCATCGGCGGCACGCTGCATCAGGCGGCTCCGGTGCGCGCGGTCGGCGCGTCGATCGGTTGCCACGCGCACGACCTTCAGGCCGGGGCGGGCCAGCGACGCCGTGATGCAGCAGCCGAACGCACCCCAGTCGGCCGGTTCGTGCATTTCGACCGCGCGCGGCAGGATCTCGGCGATCGACAGCGATTCGGAGGTCGCGAAGTGTTTTTCGTGGATGCCGCCGAAATTCGCGCTCGGCAGGTATTCGAAGATCTCGCCGCCGCCGTTGTCGACGATCACGACGGTCAGGTCGAGGCACTGTTCGATGGCGATCAGCAGCGCGGCGACGTCATGGCGCAGGGCAACGTCGCCGATGACCAGCACCGTGGGCGCTGCGTCCGGCCCGATGGATGCACGCCTCGCCGCCGCGATGCCGGCGGCCGTCGACACCACGCCGTCGATGCCGTTGAGGCCGCGGTTGAAATGCACCGCGAGGGTGTTGCGGTGAGCGCACATGAACGTCTCGAGGTGGCGCACCAGCATGCTGCTGGAGAAGTACAGCGCGGCGTCCTCGGGCAGCAGCCGACCGAGCTCGTGCCACAAGCGCGGTGCGGTCAGTGCGTCTTGCTCGGTCAGCGCGCGGCCCAGTTCCTCGGCCGCGGCCCGGTCCGCGCTGCGTAACGCCGCGACCCGGCTGCGACGCCCGGCCGAGGCAGGCGCAACGTGCTGGCCGAGCGCCTCGAAGATCGCTGCGGGATCGCCGACGATGTGCTCATCGAGCCGGCGGTCGGGATCGAGGATTCGCCCGCCGCGGTCGACCTGGAGGTGGTAGGCACCGGTGCGCTCGGACAGCCACCGCTGCGCCGCCCAGGTCAGGGGCGGGTGGCCGATGCGCAGCACGAGGTCGGCTTCCAGTTCGGCGACCGAACCGGCTTCGGCCAGCAGCTCGAAGCTGCCGATGACGTGGTCGCCGCGCGCGTCCCAGTGGCGCAGACCGGAAGCGGCCTCGGCCAGCACCGGAATGCCGGCGCGCTCGGCGAAGCGTCTCAAGGCTTGGCGGTAGGACGGTCCGCGGCGGTCGGCGCCGGCAAGCAGGATCGGGCGCTGACTGCCGTCGATGCGTTCGGCAATCCGTTCGAGGTCGCCGGGGTCGAAGCCCGCGCTCAGCTGCGTGCGCGCCAGGTACGGTCTGCCCTCGGGACGGCCGGCGACGGCGGGTGCATCGAAGCGCAGCGCGTCCGGACCCAGATGGCCCCGGTCGCCGGCGAGCGCGTTGACCGGCTCCAGTGGTTTGTCGAACGGCAGGTCGAGGTGCACCGGTCCGGCGCGCGGTCCCGTCGCGCTGTGCCAGGCGCGACAGGCAGTGGTCCGCAGATAGGCCAGCTTGCGGCTGTCGGCTTCGGGCTGGGCCAGCTGGTGAAACATGCGCACCTGGTTGCCGTACAGTTCGCGTTGGTCCATGACCTGTTGCGCGCCGCAGTCGTGATCCTCGACGGGCCGATCGCCGGTCAGCACGATCAGCGGCACGTCGTCGGCGCCGGCCTCGCAAACGGCGGGGTAGAAGTTGGCCGCAGCGGTACCCGAGGTGCACAGCAACGCGACCGGCATGCCCAGCGACCGCGCCATGCCCAGGGCGAAGAAAGCGGCCGACCGCTCGTCGATGATCGATCGGTCGTCGATTTCCCGGCGTTCGGCGAACTGGAAGACCAGCGGCGCCGAGCGCGAGCCCGGCGCGATCACGGCGTGACGCAGCCCGCAGCGCACCAGTTCGTCGACCAGCACGCGAGCCCACAGCGTGTTGACGTTGGCGGCCGGGCTCGAGTCCGTTGCACCGTGCGCGTCGCTGCCGGATCGGGCGGTCATCGGCTGTTCCTTATCTCGCTCAATAGAACCAGGGGAAATCGGAGAAATCGCGCTCGCGCTTTTCGACGAACGCGTCGCGGCCTTCGCGGGCCTCGTCGGTGCCGTAGCCCAGCCGCGTCGCTTCCCCGGCGAACAACTGCTGGCCGACCAGGCCGTCGTCGGGCAGATTGAAGGCGTACTTGAGCATCCGGATCGCGGTCGGACTCTTGCTGTTGATGGTCTCGCCGATCTCGATCGCGCGGCGCTCCAGATCGAGATGGTCGACCGCCTCGTTGACCATGCCCATGGCCACGGCTTCTTCCGCCGAGTAGGTCTTGCCGAGGAAGAACACCTCGCGCGCGCGCTTCTGCCCGATCTGGCGCGCCAGCAATGCCGAGCCGTAGCCCGCGTCGAAGCTGGCGACGTCGGGGTCGGTCTGCAGAAAACGCGCGTGCTCGCGACTGGCGAGCGTGAGATCGCAGATCACGTGGAGACTGTGACCGCCGCCCACAGCCCAGCCGGGCACGACGGCGACGACGACCTTGGGCATGAAGCGGATCAGCCGCTGGGCTTCGAGGATGTGCAACCGGCCGGTTCTGCCGGGGTCGTCGTACTCATACCCGGCGCGGCCCCGGGCAGCCTGGTCGCCTCCGGCCGAGAACGCCCAGCCGCCGTCCCGGGCCGAGGGGCCGTTGCCGGTCAGCAGTACGCAACCGATGTCGATCTGCGCGCGCGCGTGATCGAGCGCCGCAATCAGCTGATCGACGGTGCGTGGCCGAAACGCGTTACGGCATTCGGGGCGATTGAAGGCGATGCGCGCGAGGCGGCGACCGCGGTTTCGGCAGTCCGGCGCCACGTGGTACGTGACTTCGTCCCCCGCGAAGCCGGCGGCCGGCTGCCAGTAGTCGGCATCGAACAACTCGGAAATGGCTGCTTGCGTCATGTTGGTCGGTCGCTTTCGAGTGAATCGGAGGCTCGGTCGGAGCCGGCCAGCGCGCTGACGGTGTCGGCCAGGCGGTCGACCTGGTCCCAGTCCGTGTAATCGGTCACGGTACCCGGATCGGTCGGTCCGTCGGTCCATTTCATGATCAAGCGCACCAGCGCGCGCTCGATCGGAGGCCAGCCGGGATAGTCGAGCAGGCCGGCGATGATCTCGACGTGATCGGGCCGGACCGGCGAGCGCTGCAGGAACTTGCGCACGTAGACATTTCGATCGATGCTCCGGCGTTCGGGATCGCGGGCGGTCAGATCGACCGAAAAGAACA
>CAYPZP010000128.1:0-9403 GCA_964415285.1 uncultured Halomonas sp.
CGGACGCTGGATGATCGCCACCGGAAAGCTGACCCGGCCCGAAGTTCATACGCCCTGGCTGCGTCGATGGCGCGTCGTCGGGCTCGCGGTTGGCCTGCCGCTGGCCGCCGTCGCGGTCTGGCTGATGCACGGCCAGGACCTGATCATGCCCACCATGCGGTCGGCCGCCGGCTTGACGCTGGCTGGGCTCGCCGGTGTCTTCGTCCCGCTCGGCTACCTGTCCGCCGTCACGCTGGGCTGGCGGCGGCTCAAGTTCCTGGCGCCGGCAGGCCGCATGGCGCTGACGAACTACCTGCTGCAGTCGATCTTCTGGACCTGGGTGTTGTTCGGCTACGGTCTGGGACTGTGGGGCGAAGTGCCGCGCGCGGCCCAGGTGCCGCTAGCGCTCGCGTTCTTTGCCGTGCAGGTGCTGTTCAGTCGCTGGTGGCTGGCCCGTTTCCGATTCGGTCCGGCCGAGTGGCTGTGGCGCTCGCTGACCTACTGGAAGCTGCAGCCGATGCGGCGGGTCTTGGAGAACGGATGACGTGAGCGAGTCGCAGACTCGGGGCGCGAAGCGACGGAACGTCGTTCCGTTCCCGATGTTGCAGCCGTCGGGGGACGCGAGTGTTGGCTTCTGCTTCATCAGAGCGACATTGGCATCCAGTCGCGTGCGCCCTTCGCTCGACTGGAAATCCGGAAGTTCAGGGGCGCGCACGAAAACGACCTTTCCGGGCCCGAGTCCACGAGCATGCGGCCGCCGCCCGTGATCCTGTTCCGGCACCGGTTCGAGACGTTTCCGTGACGGGCGAGATTGCAATCCGGGCAGCGCTGGCTGCTGTCGGAGTCAGACCGCAGAGGCTCGGGCCCGCGGCTTGAAGGCGATCAGGCCAAGCGTGACGATACCAATGCCGGACAGCCCCAGTACCGGCCAGTTCAACGGGTCGAGGTTCGAGAAGACCACGCCGATCAGGGCCCAGATCACCGCGATCGCGTACTCCGGCGTATCGGAGCGCGTAACTTGGACCGTGACGGCGATCGCGAGCGCCAGCGCGATGCACACGAGCGCTGCCGCGGTGCCGCCGAGCCAGCCGTAGCCGGCCAGCACCAAGCCGATCGACACGGAGCTTGCCGCGGTCAGCCAGCCAGCGTAGAAGGCGATCGGCGAGCGCAGCCAGACCCGGTCGTCCTTTCCTGCGGCGATCAACGCGACCACGGCGGCCACCAGCATCACCCAGATCAGGATCGTCGCGCCGAACACCGATTGATTGGCGACCGGAATCCAAGCTGCCCCGACGCCCAGGCTGACGATCAGCGGCCAGCGCATCGCGTTCCAGCCGGCGTCGTTTGCGCGCCGGACGAGGCCGTAGACCGCGCCGGCGAGCAGCGCAAGGTAGATCAGCCCCCAGATCGAAAACGCGTAACCGGCCGGCTGCACCGGCGGGTCGACCTGCGGGATCGGGAACTGATCGGGCGTAAAGCCGTTGAAGCCGCTCGAGAAGAACGGCGACAGCAGGAACGCGACTGCCGCCAGGAGCGTGAGTACCGCCTTGAGTTGCTGCATCTCGGTCCTGCCCTGTTTCGAGCGGCGCCAAGGGACGGGTCAGAAGGCCGCTCGTTCTTCCCACCTCTCACACGGTACACCGCTTCGGTCAAGAGCGTCCGAGCATCCTGCTGGCGACTGGCCGGACGACGAGTCCAGGATGCGCGGATTCACGGCGCTTGCCGCCGGTCCAGACGCTGCCCGCGCGAATCGTTTCGAAGAAATCGCTTGACTTGGCGCCAGTGGTCAGCCGGATACCGGAACGGAAGGACGCGCGCAACCTGCAAAAACGGGTATTTTCATGAGCTTTGTCGAATTCCTGGTGAGGCATCAACCTCCCTCCCGCGCTCACGATGCTCCTCGTCTCTGCCGCCGCACGGGTAGATCGAAACGGGCTACTACGAAACCGTCCTCAAGGAATTCGAGCGTTCGCGCCCGCACGGATGGCGAATCACCGCAAGAACCGTCGATGCGAACGCCCGACTTTTCCGAAGCCGGCGGTTCCGGTCAGGGCGGCGTCCCGCCGTCGACCGGCGAGGCGCCGAGTCCGCCGACTCAGGGGTCGAGGCGGCTGAACACCTCGCCGTTCCAGGTGACGGCGGTGGCCTTCTCGCCGTCGGCGAACTCGAATCGAACGACCGTGCCGCCGCCGGTCAGCGCCACTCGCAGCAGGTTCCCGGATGCATCGAAGATTTCGGCACGGCTGTGCGCCACGCCCATGCTGAGTTCCAGACCGCCGGCGACGACCTGCCAGTGCATCGTGCCGATGGAATCGTTTCGATACCTGCCCGCGTACGCCGACAGTTCGCGCGGCAGCGGTTCAAGACGCTGCGCCCGCTCGGCCAGGGCTTGCCCGGCTTGCTCGGCACGCTGGCGATGGATGGCTTCGATCTCGTCGAACTGCGCGTCGTATTCGGCTTCGAGGTCCTCGCGGCCGAGCAGGCGGTCGTAGGCATAGAGCGCAACCAGGTCGGCGGCCGGCATGCCCGACACGCCGTTGGACAGCACGACGACGCCGATTCGGTGCTCGGGCATGAACGACATATGCGCGTAGTAGCCGGCGAAGCCGCCGAAGCGCTGAATCAAGCGTCGACCGTTCCACTCCGCCAGGTCCCAGCCGTAGCCCCAGCCGTCTCGCTGAAACGGTCCGAAGCTTCGATCCTGCTCGGCGTGCCGGCGATGGCTCGACTTGATCACCTCCTGCGAAATCGCACGACGCCCTTCGAGCGTTCCGCCGCTGACGTGCGCGGCGACGAAGCGCGCCAGCGAGCGCGCGCTGCTGAAGTGTCCGCCGGCGGCGTGCAGGTTCGCATCGGCCTTGGCCAGGCGGATTCGCTCAAAGCGGCCCGACGGCGCCAGCGCGTGCGGCATCGCGATCCGGTTCGCCTCCAGCCCGGAAACCAAGGCCGTGGTCTCGCGCATGCCGAGCGGATCGAGTACAGCTTCGCGCACCGGCGCCTTCCAACCGCCGGGTTCGAGCTGTCCGTCGTCGACGGCGTCGAGCACGAGCCCCAGGATGTTGTAGGGCAGATTGCTGTAGTCGAACGCCCTGCCCGATTCGGCCGCATCGTAATCGGCCAGCAGATCGATCAATTGCCCTGGCGTGAACTCGCCCGAGTAGGCGGTCCGGAAGATCACCGGCGCCTCGTCGGCCAGTCCTTCGGTCATGCTCAGCAGATCGTGAACGGTCACCTCGTCGGCACGAATCCCCTCGCCGAACCGCAGGGCCGGCAGGTATTGCGTCACCGGCGCCTGCAGATCGAGGATGCCGGCCTCGGCAAGCCGGACCACGGCCGTGGCCGTCAGCGCCTTGGAACTCGAAGCAATGTAGAACCGGGTATCGGCGTCGACCGGCAGTCCGCTATCGACATCGGCCAGGCCGAAGCCCTCGGCAAAAAGGACGCGATCGTCCACGACCACGGCCACGCTCAGACCCGGCACGCGTCCGGCATCGGTCAGGCGGCGCGCGTACTCGCCCACATCGTCGCGCCAGTGCCCGCCCGGCGTGGCTTGCGCCTGCAGCGTGCTTGCAGGAATCGCGACAAGGCAGAGGGCGGCAACAAAGCCGCAAATCGTTCGGGACATCGGGTGTTCCTCGAGAAATATCGTGAAGATTCGGTGCAGCATCGCATCGATCGCGCCGCTTCGTCTTGTACGAATCGAACCCGGAACCCGGGTGCCGAGGACCTGTTGGGCGAGACGCCGGGACCGCGCGATCGTCAGCGCTCGCGAACGTGATCACGCCAGGCGCCCGGCGTGACGCCGACCAGGCGGCGGAAATGGCGGGTGAAATGGCTCTGGTCGTGGAAGCCGCAGTCGGCGGCCACGTCGGCCAGGCGCGATTCCGACCGCGTCAGCCGAACCAGCGCCATCTGGACGCGTCGCAGATTGCGATAGGTCGTTACCGACACGCCGAACGCTGCCCGGAAACGACGGCTGAGGTGCGTGGCCGAGACGTCGGCCTGCTCAGCCAGCCTGGCCACCGGGACCCTCTGCGACGGCTCGTCGTCGATGTGCTCACGCACCGTCCGGAGCCAGCCGTCGATCTTTGCGCGCTCGGTCGATGCGCCGTCGCGGAATGCGTCGGTCAACAACAGCGCCGCCTCGCGCAGCACGTCCAGCGCCTGCGGACAGTCGGGACAATGTCGATAGTCGACCAGCGCCGCGATGGTCGCGCGCACTTCGGGGAGAATCTGCCGACCCGGCAGCCAGCGCCATGCGGGCAAGGACGATAACCCGAAACCGCCCCGTTCTTGCCTGGATAGCGCCTGCAGATCGATGGAAGCGATCCGCGCGCCCTCGGGCCCGAACCGCGTGACGTGTCGCGCGTCGGCTGACTTGAGCGCCACGCCCAACGTCTCCTGGCTCACCTCACGACCGCCGAAGGACTCCCTCACCCGCCCGGCCAGCACCAGGCTCAGATGCGAGCGGCCATCCTCGTGCTCCGGCATGCGGATATCGCCCGCGTAATCGGTCGCCCATGCCAGCAAGGGTCGGTGGCTCTCCAATTGCGTCCGGTTGCGTGCCATGGTGTTGGGATAAACGTAGGTGCTGTCCGAATTCGTTGCCGGACCTGAACCAGGTCTTTACCGCTGCTGCCGGAGTCAGGCCCCGGACGCTCCCGCAGATCGCCTGGAAGCAATCAGGCCGAGCGTGACGATGCCGACGCCGGAAAGCCCCAGCACCGGCCAGTTCAACGGCTCGGTGTTCGAGACGACGACGCCGACCAGGGCCCAGATCACCGCCATCGAATATTCGGGCGTATCGGAGCGCGCGATCTGGACCGAGACCGCAATCACGAGCGCCAGCGCAATGCAGAGGACGGCGGCCGTGGTGCCGCCGAGCCAGCCGTAGCCGGCCAGCACCAAGCCGATCGAGACACAGCTGGCCGCGGTCAACCAGCCGGCGTAGAGCGCGATCGGCGAGCGCAGCCACACCCGGTCGCCCTTGCCGGCAGTCACCAGCGCGAGCACGGAGGTCAGGAGCATGAGCCAGATCATGATCGTCGCGCCGAACACCGATTGGTTGGCGACCGGAATCCAAGCTGCCCCGACGCCCAGGCTGACGATCAGCGGCCAGCGCATCGCGTTCCAGTCGGCATCGTTGGCGCGCTTGAGCAGGCCGTAGACCGCGCCCGCCAGCAGCGCGAGGTAGATCAGTCCCCAAATCGAAAACGCGTAACCGGCCGGCTGCACCGGCGGATCGACCTGCGGAACCGGAAACTGGCCGGGGGAGAATCCATTGAAGCCGCTCGAAAAGAACGGCGACAGCAGAAACGCGACTGCCGCCAGGAGCGTGAGTACCGCCTTGAATCGTTGCATGTGGGTCCTGCCCAATTCGTTCAGGGACGAACCATACCTCACGAACGTCGTGCTCCGGCGCGCCAGAACCCGAACTGCTCCATTCCAGTGGGTTTCATCCCGGCGGCTACGCGCGATCTCCCGCTCTCGGCATGTCGGCGTCCAGCAGAATCTCGATAAAGCGGGGGCTCCTGGTCGGTCGTCCGTCACGCATTGCCCCTGGCGGCGTTGTTCCGGTTGTGCCTGAACAATGGCGGATATTTTCATGATATCGATTGACTGTGGATGCCCGCCCCGCGTAAATTGCTTGATTAATAATGAATTTTCTCAAAGGGTCGGTTCCAATGCGCCGAATTATCGCGGTAGTTCTTTTTCTCGCCATGCACGGCGCGCACGGTCAAACCGTGGATCTCCAGATTCTCGTCAAGGACTCGACGGGCGCGGGGTGCCTGGTCTCGATAGAAGGCGTTGACGAATACGGTGGCATCGATGCGCTGATCAGCGCATCTTTGGATCGGGTGGCCTCGGAAGTAACGCAGGTGACCCTGAGCACCTGCTCCGGCGACACGTTTGGACCACCCGTTTCCATCGGTGGCGGCCAGCCTTTGGGAGACAATGTCGGCATCAACGGCGCGGACGTCGTTGAACTAGCGGTCGATCGAATTCGGTTGCCAACCGGCCCCGTGTTGCAGATTGCCGCAGTCGCAACAAACGGTAGCGGGGCCGATGGGACCGCCTCGGGGCTTTTCGGACGAGAGCCCGTTGTTGTTCCATCCCTTGGGTCGGTCAGCCTGTTGCTTCTCGCCTTTGCAGTTGCTGGTATCGCATTTTTCGCACTTCGCAGACAGCGACTGCTGACCTCGGTCCTGCTTTGCGGCGTCGTACTCACCGCAGTCGCAGGGGCGGCGTTCATCGCCGATGGACAGATTGATGACTGGGCTGGCGTGCCGCCCTTGGTAACCGACCCCGCCGGGGACGCGACGGCCGGTCAGTCAGCAACCGATATCGTTGCTGTTTTTGCAGCGCAGCCGGATCAGCCGGGGAACGGAGCCAGTGAAACCGTATATTTTCGGGTCGATTTCACTGATCTGCTTATCGATAACAGCCCGCCGGAGATCACGTCCGACGGCGGCGGCGCCACGGCGACCGTCGACGCGCCCGAGAATCAGACTTCGGTCACCACCGTAACCGCGACCGATGCGGACGTGCCGGCGCAGGCGTTGACCTTTTCGATCAGCGGCGGCGCCGATCAGGCGCTGTTCTCGATCGACCCGACGTCGGGCGTGTTGACGTTCAACAGCGCACCGGACTTCGAGGCCCCCGGCGACGCCAACACCGACAATGCCTACGAGGTGCAGGTCACGGTGACCGACGACGGCACGCCGAGCCTGAGCGACGTGCAGGACATCACGATCGCCGTCACGGACGCCAACGAGGCCCCGGTGATCACGTCCGACGGCGGCGGCGCCACGGCGACCGTCGACGCGCCCGAGAATCAGACTTCGGTCACCACCGTAACCGCGACCGATGCGGACGTGCCGGCGCAGGCGTTGACCTTTTCGATCAGCGGCGGCGCCGATCAGGCGCTGTTCTCGATCGACCCGACGTCGGGCGTGTTGACGTTCAACAGCGCACCGGACTTCGAGGCCCCCGGCGACGCCAACACCGACAATGACTACGAGGTGCAGGTCACGGCGACCGACGACGGCACGCCGAGCCTGAGCGATGTGCAGGACCTCGCCATCACGTTGACCGATGTTGACGAAGTCCCGGTTCCTGTTCAGGTCGATCTGGGTTCAATACCTGAAGACGGAAATATTCTGGTCACGGAGACGACGCTTGCCGCCGGGATCACGGGGTTGGACGCCGGCGAAACCGTCTCGGTCAGCAATTTTGTCCTGACTAGCGGTGAGGGGACGGTAACGAATAACCCTGATGGTTCATGGAGCTTCTCACCGACCGCTGACTGGAGCGGCAACCCATCGTTCAATTACGACTATGCAGTCGGGACGGATGTCGGCGCCAATACCGCCATCCTGTCGGTCACGGCCGAAGCCGACGCGCCGATACTGGTTCTTGACAGCAGCCCGGTCAGCGCTCAGAGCGGGCGTCCCAAAGCGGCGCTGCCGGTGCCGACAGGACTGTTCGGGAGCGCCTATTCCGGGCTGATCAGCACGGACAGGAACGCAGCGAATGTGGAAGCTGTCGTCGATCCTGTTGCGGCAGATGAAAGCGCGAGAACTGTCGACGGATTCGGTACGCCGAAGGTACAGTTCAGCGCCTCGGTGCAGACCGATGGATCGACGATTCGCCTGAATGCGACAGATATATTTTCGATTACCGGTCTGATCTATCTGGAGGCCGGACGCAGCTATCAATTCCAGGGTTACCGTGACGATATTCTGCGTATGGAATTGGGCGGTGAAACCCTGATCAGCACGACAGGGGATTCGTGGGGCAACTACGGGCCCGATGCTCCCCAGATTCGCTTCCAGGTAAGATTGGATGGCGAAAGTTTTACGCCCACTGAAAACGGCTTCTATACGGTCGAGGTCTATGCAGCCAACTTCTCGGGTCCCGGCCAGGTTTCAGTGAACCTCATCGTCGATGGCCAGGATCCTCGGGAGCTGAATGCGCAGAACTTCAACATCTATTCCAGCGTCGAAGATCTGGTGTCCGTGAATGGACAATTCGGCGCTTTCGTTCCCGGCGGTGAGAACCCGGATGGCGGCTACTTCCCCCTGGTGCTCAACAGCGGCGTCGAGGGCAATAACATCGAAATCTCCGGCATCGCCTCCGATCCTGCCGACCTCGACGGGTCCGAGTCTATCGTCGACCTGATCATCGAGGACATTCCGGTGGGTGCCGTCTTGACCGACGGCGTAAACGCATTCAGCGCTTCGGCGGGCAATACTGCAACCAGTATCCTTGGCTGGGCCCACGAAAATATTCAGATCTTGCCGCCGTCAGGGTTCACGGGTACGTTCGACCTTGTCGTCACCGCTGTAGCCGAAGAAAGCGGTAACGGGGACCAGGCGTCTACAAGCCGGAATCTCAGTATTGCCGTAGACGGATTGGGAGATCTGATCAGCTCGATCGACACCGATCTGATCGGCAGCGACGACGCAACCTACGGAACGCCGCAGGAAGACAACATCACAACCGGACCTTCCGACGACATCGTCGTTGCCGGTGCCGGGGATGACACGGTTGATACCCAGGCTGGGAGCGACGTCATCGATGGCGGCCCGGGCAATGACACGCTCACCGGCGCAGGGGAAGATGACGTCATCGCCGGGGGGCCGGGCGACGACCAATTCATCGCAGGAGCTGGTAACGACATCCTGTTCGCTGAATTCGGAAACGACCGCATGCAGGGTGATGCCGGACAAGACGCTTTTGTCTGGCGCGACTACGAAGCGGGCGAACAAGACACCATAGCGGGGTTCGTACTCGGCGCCGGCAACGATGTGATCGACCTATCGGAAATCCTGGTTGGCGAGAGTGCCGATGCGGCAATTCTCGACGATTATCTGGATTTCTCGCTGAACGGTGCGGATACTCTGGTGGCTGTCGATGCCGATGGCGACGGATCGGGCGCGGATTTGAGCATCGTCCTCGAAGGTATCGATCTGACGGTGTTGGGCAATGACGAATTGATTCTTCAAGACCTGTTGACCAACGGAAACCTGGTCACCGACTAGCCCGAACTGCGATCGCGGGCCCGCGCCCGCTACCGGCGGGTCCGGGCCTGGACCCGTCTTTTCGGTGGGCGGGCGAGCAGCGCGAGCACCCAGCGAAGCGCCGCCTCTGCTTCATCCGGAAGGCCAACCAGGCCCGCTGCCATCGCTTCATCGGCCCGCTTGACACCATGCGCGAACTCGCCGAGCGCTTGCGAGGAATGCATCGGAGGACCGCCCTCCCCTCCGACCACGCCCACGGTACATCGCCTCGGCCAAGATCAGGGCATACACGACCTCCGCCTTTAAGCGAAGGTCTCGGACCTCCGAAGGCAATTTCGTACGCATCGTGGGTGATGAGATGGACGCCTCCATCATTCGCGCCGGCGTCGCATTGCGCCACA
>CAYPZP010000129.1:0-9362 GCA_964415285.1 uncultured Halomonas sp.
TCGTGGTGCGAGCGGTGCCAGTTCCAGCCGAAGCCGTGCATGATGTACTTGTGCGCGAACCACGCCACGCCCTCCATGGCCACCAGCGTACCGAGCAGAAGCCCCAGATTGAAGACGATTTCCATTACTCCACGATCTCCATTGCGTCTCAGTCGCTTGCGTGCGCCCGCATCCGGGCGAGCACGATGGTGGCCAGCATTGCCGCGAGCGTCGCGCCGGCCAGGACCATCCAACCGGTCCACAGCTCGGCCACCCCGTCGCCGCGCCAGAACATGCCGTGCCAACTCTCGATCACCCAGGCGTTGGGCGTCAACCAGCCGAGTTCACGCAGCCAACCCGGCATCAGGAAGCGCGGCATCATGCTGCCTCCGATCGCAGAGAGTATAAGCACCACGAATGCAGACGCCGTTTGCGCCTGTTGACGCGAGGTACACAGCGACGCCAGCAGCAGGCCCAGCCAAGCCGATAGCGCGCCGGCCAGCACCGCGGTCACCAGCCAGACGCCGAAATGACCCGGCCAGTCGAGCCCGTACAGCCACCACGCGACGCCGAAAATCAAGCCGGCCTGGGCGACCCCCTGGACCGTCAGGTAGAGGCCCTTGCCGATCACGACCACACCGTAACCCCCGGGCCCGGCCATGAGGCGATCGACGATTCCAGCCGAACGCTCGTCGATCAGCGACAGCCCGCCCTGCATACCGGCAAACATCAGGAACAGGATCGCCACGGCGCCGGCGTAGTAGCTGACCCCGTCGTCCAGCGAACGGCCGCCGCCGAGCAGGCGCCGTTCCACCAGGCCGTCCTGCGACGCCCGATCTTCGTCGCTTTCGGCGACTTCCTCGCCGATTTCTTCCAGCGCCCGGTCCAGCGCATCCTGCTGGTCGGCCGTATACGGTCCGGCCAGCGCATCGACCAGTGACGCGGCACGGCGAATCCCCAGCTCGGGAAACTCCGCGGCGAGCATGCGCTGGACCCGGCCGACGACGATGCTCGCGGCCAGTGCCCGGGCGGCATCGCCGATGACCACGATCGGCGCGTCCGCATCGAGGTCGCCGTCGGGTTCGGCACGCAGCCAGACCGCGGCGTCGGCCTGGCCTTGCCGCACCAGCCGCTCCAGCGACGCCTGATGGCCGACCGCATCCGCCGAAGACGGGGCTTCGGATTCGTGCTGCTGCAGCACCTGGACACCGTCGAGGCCGCCCACCGCCTCGGCGATGCGCCCGGTCAACTCGGTGCCGGCACTGTCGTGGACCGCGACGCGCATCTCCAGATCGCTCTCCCCGGCTCCGGAGAACACCTCGGCGAACACCAGGAACATCAGCGGCGGGAGCACGAACGCCAGCAGCAGCGCGCCGCGATCGCGCCAGATGGCCAGCCACATGATCTTCGCCACCGTCGCGATCATGGCCCGGGCTCCGAGCCGAACAGCTTGACCCAAAGCGTATCCAGGCCCGGCCGACGCACTCGCAACTCGACGACTTCGAGCGGCCCGGGCAATTCGTCGGCGATCCGGTCGGCGCGCTCGCCGTCGACCAGGCCCAGCCAGCGACGCCCGCGCTCGCCGACTGCGTTCAAACCGAGCGACGCCAGCTGCTGCGCCGCCTCGTCGTCGGGCGGCTCGGCGAACACGACCCGGCATTCGCGGCTCGATCCGAAGAACTCGCGGATCAGCCCGTCCGGGCGTCCGGTCGCGACGATCCGTCCGCCAGCCAGGAACGCCACCGAATCTGCCATCGACTCGACCTGCGCCAGGTCGTGGCTGGTCATCAGGATCCCGATACCGTTTCCCGCCAGGCGTTGCAGCAACCGCTCGATCTCCTCGCGCGCGGGCGGATCGATGCCGACCGTCGGTTCATCGAGAATCAGCAGGCGCGGCTCGTGGGTCAGTGCACAGCCGATGTTGGCGCGCCGCTGCCAGCCGCCGGACAGCCGGCCGGCGCGCCGATCGGCGACCGAGGCCAGGTCGCAGAGTTCCAGCGTTCGTTCGACCGACTTCGGCAGCGCGTCGGCCGAAACGCCGGCAAGGCGCGCGAACGCGGAGAGGTTCTCGACAACGGTGAGATGCGGATACAGCGCAATCTGCTGCGGCACCAGTCCGATCTTCGATCGCACCGACGCATTGCGGATCGGGTCGCCGCCGGCCACCCGCACCCGGCCGTCGCGTGGCGAGAGCCGGCCGCAGATGCAGCGGATCAGCGTCGACTTACCGGCGCCGTTGGGGCCCAGCAACGCGAGCACGGCGCCGCCGGAGGCGACCAGGTTGATATCGCTGAGCACTTCGACGTCGCGATAGGCAAACGCCAGCTTTTCGATTTCGAGAACGGGTTCGGTGGCCGGCTGCTGCATGCGGCCGGATGCTACAGCAGACTGCGAAACAGCGCGCGCACGAAATACTGCAGCAGGCCATCGTCGAGTTCCAGTTCCGCAAGGCGTGCGTCGGCGGCCGACAATTCGGCGACCAGTCGCTCGCGCAGCGCGGTCTCGCCGACCTGGTGGACCGATCCGGCCTTGCCGACGTCGACGTCGCAGTCCTTGCCCGAGTCGACGGCCATCCGACCGGCATCCATCAGGTCGTCGGCCGCCTGAAATGCCAGGCCGACGTGACCGGCGTAGTTGAACAATGCTGCCAAACGGCTCTGCGGCAGATCCAGGATCAGGCCCGCGCCCACCACGGCGAGTTCGAACAACACACCGGTCTTCTGGCGATTGATCCGGTCCAGCGATTTGCCGTCCAGACGGCGGGTGCGTTCGCCGAGGTCACGGGATTGGCCCGAAACCAGGCCGGCGGTACCGACCGCCTCGCTCAACTCCGACACCAGCCGGGCGCGCACCGAAGATTCCACGGCCGTGCAGCGCGCCAGCAGCCCGTAGGCCTGATTCAGCAATCCGATCGCGGCCAGCGTCGTCGTCGCATCGCCGAATTTCACGTGGGCTGCAGGCTGGCCGCGCCGCGTTCCGGCGTCATCCATGCAGGGCAGATCGTCAAGCATCAGCGAAGCGCAGTGGACAAGCTCCAGCGCGCAGCCGAAATCCAGCAGCGCATCCGGCGATCGGCCGAGGTCCAGCGCGGTCAGCACCGCGAGCAGCGGGCGCACCCGCTTGCCCGGTGCAAGCAAGCTGTAGCGCATCGCCTCGACCAGCCGGGGGCAGGCCTCGTCGTGACCGTCGAGCAGATCGCCGAGACGGTCGTCGATGCGCGCACGCTGCGCCTCGATGCGCTGCATTGCCAATTCGCGGCTGGATTCCCGCTCGCGGCGGAAGCCCGCGTCCACAATCACTCCCATACTCCGGCTCCAGAAATCAGCGAACACCGCACCGCGGGCCAACAGGCTGGAGAGCGCGGGTGCGCGGGCATCATAACCGGCGCGGCGCCGCCGCACTACCCGGACGGAAACACCGAAGCATTGCAGCGGCGCGATTCGGTGCCGGATACTCACGACGATTGGCGCACAATAGCGCCATGACAGCAGCCTCGCCCCACCTGATCCTGGCCGGCGGCGGTCTGGCCAACGGCCTGATCGCGCTGCGCATGCGCCAGGCGCATCCGGCCACGCGGATCACGATGATCGAAGCCGGGGCGGCTGCCGGCGGCAACCACACCTGGTCGTTCCACGCCGGTGACCTGTCGAACGAACAGCATCGGTTCCTCGACCCCATGGTGGAACATCGATGGCCGGCGCAGGAAGTCCGCTTTCCCGCCTACGTCCGCCGCATCGATGCCGGCTATCGCAGCATCCCGTCCAGCGCCCTGGCCGAACGCATCGCGGCAACCGGCGGCATCGAGTTGAAAACCCACACGCGGGCGACCGAGGTCACCCGCCGTTTCGTTGGAACCGGGACCGGCGAGCGGATCGAGGGCACGGCAGTGGTCGACGGCCGCGGCCCGGACCGGTCCGACGGGCTGCTGCTCGGTTTCCAGAAGTTCCTCGGGCTCGAAGTCCGCACCCAGCGGCCGCACGGCGTCGAGCGGCCGGTGATCATGGACGCGACCGTGTCGCAGGCCGACGGCTACCGGTTCGTTTATTTGCTGCCGTTTTCGGCCGACACGCTGCTGATCGAGGACACGCGTTACAGCGACGGCCATGCGCTGTCGCATGACGAATTGACCGCGGCAATCCAGGAATACGCCGAGGCCCACGGATGGCAGATCGCCGAGACGCTGCGCGAGGAGAACGGCGTGCTGCCGATCCTGATGGCGGGCGATTTCGAACGCTTCTGGCCCGACGACGCCGACGCGCCCGCGCGCGCCGGCCTGCGCGCGGGGCTGTTCCACCCGACGACCGGCTATTCCCTGCCCCAGGCACTGGCCCTGGCCGACGCCATCGTGGCGCACTGGCCCATGGACGCCGACGAACTGGCGTCGTTCACTCGGGATTTCGTGCGCCGTTACTGGGAAGACACCGGCCTGTTCCGGCTGCTCAACCGGATGCTGTTCCGCGCCGGACGCCCCGAAGGCAGATACCTGGTGATGCAGCGCTTCTACCGGCTTTCCGAGCCACTCATCACGAATTTTTACGCCAGCCGACTCACACTGCCGCAAAAGGCCCGGATACTGGTCGGAAAACCGCCCGTACCCTTCTTCAAGGCGCTGACACTGGTGCCCGAACGCCCGTTTCTACCCAAGGATTGAAAAGACCACGATGAACAGCCCCAAGCGCGCCGCCGTTATCGGCTCCGGATTCGGCGGCCTCAGCCTGGCCATCCGGCTCCAATCCGCCGGATTCGACACCACCGTTCTCGAAAAGCGCGACAAGCCCGGCGGCAGGGCCTACGTCTACGAAGATCAAGGCTTCACGTTCGACGGTGGCCCCACGGTGATTACCGATCCGTCGGCGCTGCGCGCGCTGTTCGAGCTGTCCGGCCGCAAGATGGAGGCCTATGTCGAGTTGCTGCCGGTCGACCCGATGTATCGGCTTTGCTGGCAGAACGGCAAGGTGTTCGACTACTCCAACGACCCCGACCGGCTCGAAGACCAGATCCGGCGCTTCAACCCGGCCGATGTCGACGGCTACAAGCGCTTCCTCGAATATTCCTACAACGTGTTCCAGAAGGGCTATCTGGAACTCGGCCACAAACCGTTCCTGAATTTCGGCTCGATGGTCAAGGTCGCGCCCGACCTGATGAAGCTCCAGGCCTATCGCAGCGTCTACAAGCAGGTCGCGAAATTCATCACCGACGAACACCTGCGCCAGGCCTTCTCGTTCCACCCGCTGCTGGTTGGCGGCAACCCGTTCCAGACCTCCTCGATCTACGCGCTGATCCACGCGCTGGAGCGGGAATGGGGCGTGTGGTTCGCCAGGGGCGGCACCGGCGCGCTGATCCGTGGGCTGGTCCAGCTGTTCGAGGACCTCGGCGGAACGATCCGGCTGAACGCGGAGGTGGCCAGAATCGATACCGCCGACGGCAAGGCCACCGGCGTGACCACGCACGACGGCTGGCACGGCGACTTCGACACCGTGGCCAGCAACGGCGACGTGCTGCATACCTACCGCGATCTGCTCGGCCATACGGACCAGGGACAGAAGAAGCGCCGTTCGCTGGAGTCCAAGCGCTGGTCGATGTCGCTGTTCGTGATCTACTTCGGGCTCAAGCGCGTCCACACCGACCTGAAGCACCACATGATCCTGTTCGGGCCGCGTTACAAGGAGCTGATCAGCGATATCTTCAAGGGCCCGGATCTGCCCGACGATTTCTCGCTGTACCTGCACGCGCCGACGCTGACCGACCCGTCTCTGGCGCCGGAGGGCTGCAGTGCCTATTACGTGCTCTCGCCGGTGCCGCACCTGGGCAAGGCCGACCTGGACTGGGACGAGGTCGGTCCGAAATACACCGACCGGATTCTCGACGATCTAGAGCGGACCTATCTGCCGGGGCTGAAGCAGGACCTGGTCACCTGTCGCACGCTGACGCCGTTCGGTTTCCGCGACGAACTCAATTCGCACCTCGGCTCGGCGTTTTCGGTCGAACCGGTATTGTGGCAATCGGCGTTCTTCCGGCCGCACAACCGCGACGAGAAGATTTCCAACGTCTACCTGGTCGGCGCCGGCACGCATCCGGGCGCCGGCATTCCGGGCGTGGTCGGGTCTGCGCGCGCCACGGCCGGCCTGATGCTCGAGGACTTCGGGCTGCCACCGCAGGCGCGCTGAGCGCGGCGCGCCGGCGGACAGCACAGGATCGAACGATGGACGCGCCCCGAACGCCATTCAATCCGGTGGGCGGCGGCGACATCGGCGAACACGCCGAGCACACGATCGCCGAGGGTTCGAAGAGCTTCGCCGCCGCGGCACGGCTGTTCCGTCCGGCGATGCGTCGCGACGTGGTCCTGCTCTATGCCTGGTGCCGCCACTGCGACGACGTCACCGACGGCCAGCACCTGGGCCAGGGCCGGCACGAGCCGGCCGACGTGGAGACCGTCGAACGACTCAAGGCCGACTCGCTGGCTGCCTGCAGCGGTGAGCCCCGCGACGCGGTGCCATTTCGAGCGCTGGCCGAGGTCAGCGCCCGCCACGACCTGCCGGTGGCGGTCGTCGCCGATCACCTGGCCGGGTTCGAGCGCGACGTGGCGGGCTGGCGTCCGGAGTCGCTGGACGACCTGCTCGAATACTGCTATTTCGTCGCCGGCGCGGTCGGCATCCTGATGGCCCGGATCATGGGCGTCGTCGACCAGGTGACGCTGGCGCGCGCCAGCGACCTGGGGCTGGCGTTCCAGCTCACCAATATCGCCCGGGACGTGGCCGAGGACGCGCGCACCGGGCGCTGCTACCTGCCGACCGAGTGGCTCGCCGAGGCGGGCCTGAGCGACGAGCAGCTCGACGACCCGGACTTCGCGCACGGCACGTTTCCGATGGTCCGGCGCCTGGTCGAGACCGCAGAGCCCTACTACGCCTCGGCCCGAGTCGGCGAGCGCGCGCTGCCGGGTCGCGCCGCCTGGGCCATCGCGACCGCGCGCAGCGTCTACCGAGACATCGGCCTGAAGATGCTCCGCCGCGGCCCGGACGGGCTTTCGGAGCGAACCTTCACGACCAGGGGCCGCAAGGTCTGGCGCGTAGCCACCGGCGGCGTGCAGACGCTTGGCGGCCGGATGCGGCGAAGGCCGGACGCCGCGACGCGCAACGGGCTGTGGACGCCGAGCGCGCTGGACCGGTAATTCGTTAGTTGGCTGGTTCGTTATTGGTTCGTCAGGCTGGACTGGACCCTGAAGACGCGGCTGCATCTTCACGAGGAAAAAGAACATGAATCCCACCGACTGCTCCTGCACCTGCGGCGCCACGACCTTCCGGACCCGGGCCGCGCCGCGCTTCCGGATGCTGTGCCACTGCACGCTCTGCCAGCGCTTCAACGACGCCCCGTTCGCCGACGTGCTGATCTATCGAGCCCGAGACGTGGAGATGCCGCCGGGCACGGTTGAATTCACGACACTGAAACCGCCGCCCAACGTACAGCGCGGTAAATGCGCAAGCTGCGGCGCGCCCGCGATCGAAACCTTCCACGCCCCGCTGCTGCCGAAACTGACGATGGTGCCCCGCGCCATGCACCCGGCCAAGGCGGCCCTTCCCGAGCCGATCGCACATTTCTTCTACAACACCCGGATCGAGGATGCCGCAGACGGGCTGCCGAAGCACCAGGGCTACCTGGCCAGCCAGTTGGCGTTCTGCAAGTATCTGATCGCGGCCAGTCCGGCAGGCGAGTAGCGACCCCGTAACCGACCGACGCCCGATTGCTCGCTGTCGGAAAGCGGGGTTGATACGGATGGTGGGTTCCGCGGCCCTGCGCGCGAACCGCGCGGGAATTTCAAGGCGGAAGCCCGCGGTGTCAGTCGCTTTCTGAACCGGCGCTGCGAGTCACATGGGAGATCCGACCGTCTCCGTATGCGTGACGCACTTCGGAAACCACGACGTGAAATCCTTCGTACCACCTGCGGTATTGACGCTTCGCCTCCAGGTGTTTCGGATGCTTCGAGAACGTCTCCAGCGCTTGCATGCTGTGCCAGTAATAAATGACGTTCATCAGCGCACCGTTGGGCGACTGCCAAATCTCCCGCCCGAGGAAGCCATCGGTGGAAACCGCGGCTTCATGGATCTGCCGATCCAGTGAATGAAAATCGTCATCGTAGGTTCCGGGCCTGAAAATGAACGCTGCGGAAAACATGGCGGACTCCGTCGATCATTGGCGGGTGCTCGGGCAAATCGGGCGGACCCGCGACGAGACCGGCTGCCCACCTCTCAGACCGGGCCCCTGTTGTCTGCAACGCCCATCGGCATCGGCTTGATAGCGCGGAAACCCGGACAGCCTTGCAATAACCCGGCCCACGACCAAGGCGAGACGTCACGATCCGGACTTCTTGCGTTTCCGGCCTGCCGCGCGCCGCGGCGCACCCTGGCCACCTTGCATCATCCCGGCCTCGGGCGCAAACGCATTCTGGCAATGGCCGTGGCGGGTAGTGCAGAATCCGGTGGCCGGCCGACTCCGGGATCCGACCGCGTCGACCCCAACTCCCGCCGAGGTTCATCACATGCCCCACCAGACGCTCAACCACGTCCGACTGAACGTCGTCGAAAACGGCGCCGGTTCCGAAACCCTGGTCCTGCTGCACGGCCTGCTGTTCTCGCAACGGATGTTCGACGCCCAGGTCGAGGCGCTGGGCTCGCGCTTCCGCTGCGTGCGCATGGACTTCCGCGGCCAGGGTGAGAGCGAGGTGACGCGCTCGGGCTACGACCTCGACACGCTGGCCGGCGACGTGGTCGCGCTGATCGAGCAGCTGGATGCCGGCCCCGTGCACCTGCTCGGCTTTTCGATGGGCGCGATGGTGGCGCAGCGCGTGGCGCTGAAGCGCCCGGAACTGCTGCGCTCGCTGGTGCTGATGAACACCTCGGCCGAGCGCGAAAGGTGGTCGAAACGACCGCGGTTTGCGCTGCTCAACCTGGCCGCGCGCTGGATCGGGCTGGAGAAGGTCGCGCCGAAGATCCTGCCGCTGTTGTTCTCGGACCGCTTCATCGAAGACCCGGGCTGCGCGGCCGAGCGCGGGCGCTGGCTGGAAATGGTCGCCGCCAACGACCGGATCGGCGCCACCCGCGCGGTGCGCGGTGTGGTCTCGCGTCGATCGATCCTCGAAGACATCGGCACCATCCGGCTGCCGACGCTCATCATCGCCGCCGACTCCGATCACGCGACTTCGCCGCAGAAGTCGAAGAACATGCACCGGCGCATCGCCGGGTCGAAGCTGGTGACGATCGAGGATAGCGGCCACATGAGCACGGCCGAGCGGCCCGAGGCGGTCAACCGCGCGCTGATCGACTTCTACACCTAAGGAACCTCTGAATCACTCTGCACGGGCGCGACGGTGTCTTTGCGGGATCAGCCGG
>CAYPZP010000130.1:0-9266 GCA_964415285.1 uncultured Halomonas sp.
CGTTCGATCTGGATCGTCTGAGCGGCGGCATCCGCGTGCGTCGCGCCCGGTCCGGCGATGAAATCACGCTGCTCGACGGCCAGCGGGTGGAACCCGACGACGACATGCTGCTGATCTGCGACCACGCGCGGCCGATCGCGCTGGCGGGCATCATGGGCGGGCAGGATTCCGCGGTCGAGGCCACGACGCGAGACATCCTGCTCGAGTCGGCCTGGTTCAATCCGGCGTCGATCATCGGGAAGGGACGTCGTCTCGGGCTCAGTACCGATTCTTCGCACCGTTTCGAGCGCGGCGTGGACCCGGAGCTGCAGGTCGCGGCGATCGAGCGCGCTACGGAATTGATCCGGTCGATCGCCGGCGGCAGTCCGGGGCCGGTCATCGAGAAATGCGAAGCGGCTTCGCTGCCGTCGTCGCCGGTGATCGAACTCCGCTGCGAGCGCGTCAACCATTTGCTGGGCACTTCGCTCGAGCCGCAGGCGATCATCGATATCCTGACGCGCCTCGGCATGCAGGTCGATTCCGATCGCGACGTGCTGCGCGTGCGACCGCCGGCCGCGCGCCGCGACCTCGCGCTGGAAGTGGATCTGATCGAGGAGGTCGCGCGCATGGTCGGCTACGATTCGCTGCCTTCGCATGCGCCCGGTGGACGCCTGGTCGCGGTGGTCGATAGCGAGCGATCGGCAGCGATGTCGCAACTGTGCTCGGTGCTGCATGCCCGCGGATTCCAGGAGATCATGACCTGGAGCTTCGTGTCGCACGACGATCTGGAGCGCCTGTCTCTGGCCGATTCGGCCCAGCCGCTGGCCAATCCGCTGAGCCAGGAAATGGGATCGCTGCGCACGACGCTGCTGCCGGGACTGCTCCGGACCGCGGCGACGAATCTTCGCCGACAGCGGGCCCGGCTCAAGCTGTTCGAAACCGGACACGTGTTCCTGGCCGGGGACGAGTGGACCGAACGCGAGCACCTGGGACTATTGCTCGCCGGTCGCGCGCGGCCGGAGAGCCTGCACGCGGCCAAGCACGATTTCGATTTCTTCGATCTCAAGGGCGAAATCGAGCAGCTGGCGCGCCTGCTGGGGCACGACGCGGCGGAAATCGGGATGCGCGCCGACATCCGCCCCTGGCTGCATCCCGGTCAGTCGGCGCTGGTCGAACTCGACGGGCGCGCGCTGGGGCATGCCGGCCAGCTTCACCCCGGCGTGGCGGCGGAACTGGATCTCGACGTGCCCGTGTTCGTGGCCGAACTGGACCTTTTCGCGATGCGCGCCCGGAGCCTGCCCGAATACGCGCCGGTCCCGCGCTATCCGACGGTGCGACGCGACCTGGCGCTGATCGTGCCGGATTCCATTCCGGCGGCCGATATCGAGCGCACCGTGGCCGAAGCGGCCGGCGATTGGCTGAGCGGATGCGTGATTTTCGACCGGTATCAGGGCAAGGAAATCGAATCGGGATACAAAAGTCTCGCTATTGGCTTGATTTTGCGCCATGTTTCGCGCACTCTTACCGATGCTGAGGTGGATTCGGTTATGCTGACGGTGGTCGAATCGCTGAAACAGCGCTGTAACGCACGATTAAGAGGGTGATGACGGATGGCTTTGACCAAGGCCGACCTGGCGAATACTCTGTTCGAGGAAGTGGGGCTCAACAAGCGGGAGGCCAAGGAGTTTGTTGATGCCTGGTTCGAGACGATCCGCGACGCGCTGGAAGCGGGCGAGAACGTGAAGTTGTCCGGCTTCGGGAACTTCCAGCTGCGCGACAAGAGCCAGCGGCCCGGACGTAACCCCAAGACCGGGGAAGAGATTCCGATCAGCGCGCGTCGGGTGGTGACGTTCAAGCCGGGGCAGAAGCTCCGTGGAAGGGTGGAAGCGTATGCTGGACCCCGGAAGTAATCGCGAACTGCCGCCGATTCCGGCGAAGCGCTACTTCACGATCGGTGAAGTCAGCGAACTGTGTGCGGTCAAGCCGCACGTATTGCGCTACTGGGAGCAGGAGTTTCCGCAGCTCAAGCCGGTCAAGCGGCGCGGCAACCGGCGCTATTACCAGCGCCATGACGTCATCATGGTTCGCCAGATCCGGTCGTTGTTGCACGAGCAGGGCTTCACGATCCTCGGTGCCCGGCAGCGACTCGAAGGCGAAGTCGCCAAGGACGACGTGTCGCGCAGCCAGCAGTTGGTGCGCCAGCTTCGCGGGGAACTGGAGGAAGTCCTCCAGGTTCTGCGGCGCTGAGGCGTTTCCATCCGCTATAATCTGCAGTCCGGTCGGAGCGTAGCGCAGCCTGGTAGCGCACCACAATGGGGTTGTGGGGGTCGGGAGTTCGAATCTCCCCGCTCCGACCATTTTCCTTTTCCAGAACCTCGGGTCCGCAGGTCGCGACCTTCTCACTCGGCGTTGATGGCGCGGGGGCATACTGTCTGGCCTGCTTGTTTTCGAATCTTGCATCCCCAGGAATAGCGCATGGACAGCAAATCCCCGGTGACTCCGCTTCCCGATATCGCCTCTCAGCCGCACGATCAGGCCGCCGGTGAGCTGGACTGGGTCGGCATGAACGAGATCGAGGTGCCGGTGCGCGTCGCGTCGCCGGACGGCAACGTGGTGCAGACGCCGGCGCGCGTCAGCGCGTTCGTGAATCTTGGTGAGTCGGACGCTCGCGGGATCCACATGTCCCGGCTCTACCTGCACCTGGATCGCGCGCTTGCCGAGCATGTTCTGACGCCGATGGCGCTTCGGCACCTGCTGCGGGATTTCCTCGATTCCCACCAGGACCTGAGTACCCGCGCCATGGTGCGCATCGACTTCGAATATCTGACGCGGCGCAACGCGCTGGCCAGCGACAATTCGGGCTGGCGCGGATATCCGTTCAGCATCATTGCTTCGCTGCAGGGCAAGGAATTCAATCTCGAGCTGTCCTACGAGGTCACCTACTCCAGTACGTGTCCGTGCTCGGCCGCGCTGGCGCGGCAGCTGATCCAGCGGCAGTTCGAAAACGATTTCGATCCGGCCAGCCCGCTGGATCGGGATGCGGTGCTGCAGTGGCTGGGCTCGGAGAAGGGCATCATGGCGACTCCGCACAGCCAGCGATCGATCGCCGATATCCGCTTGCAGCTGGCTCCGACTTTCGAGGCGTTTCCGTACGAACATCTGATCGACCTGATCGAGAACGCGCTGAAGACGCCGGTCCAGACCGCTGTCAAACGAGAGGATGAACAGGAATTCGCCCGCCTCAACGGTCAGAACCTGATGTTCTGTGAGGATGCGGGCAGACGGGTCAAGCGGGCACTGGAAAGCGAGGAGCGAATCCTCGACTACTGGGCTCGTTGCAGCCACTTCGAAAGCCTGCATCCGCACGACGCCGTCGCCATCGTCACCAAGGGTCGACGCGACGGCTACCAGCCGATCGACAGCCGTCGGTAGCGCGGTTCGCCGCCCGGAATCCGCCGTGGATCCGAATCCGGCAGCCCGGATCCCCGGGCCCGACTTCGGCGAAGGCTACGGGCTTCCTCCGGCACGCCGCGCCCCGGCACCTCCGCCCATTGGCCGCACCAGAGAGTGAATAATGCGTTAAAGTAATGTTTCGGATCTCACGATCCGATTTGGCGTTGTAAAGACAGCTTCACTCTTGGCGGGGGAGGGCATTTCGTGATCAGGCTTCTGATTGTCGAAGATCATCACCTGGTGCGTACCGGGTTGAGAAACATCATCAGTGATGCCGGGGGCATCGAGATCGTTGGCGAGGCCGAGAGCGGCGAACGCGCGATCCAGCTCAATCGGGAGCGTCAGCCGCACGTCATCCTGATGGACATCGGTCTGCCGGGCTTGTCCGGCTTCGAGACCAGTGAACGGATCATGGCCGCGCGGCCCGAGGTCCGGATCATCGCACTCACGGCGCACGCCCAGCCACCGTTCCCTGCGCGACTGCTGGACATGGGCGCGGCCGGGTATCTGACCAAGGCATGCGATGCCGCTGAGCTGGTGACCGCGATCCGGAAAGTACACGCCGGGGAGCGCTACATCGGATCGGAGATCGCTCAGCAACTGGCCATGTCGCTGCTGCCGGGCACGCCTCGCTCTCCGTTCCAGGAACTGACGCCGCGAGAACTGGAAGTTGCGCTGATGCTGGCCCGCGGTCTGAAACCGTCGGAAATCGGCAAGAGGATCAACGTCAGTCCCAAGACGGTCTCGACCCACAAGTACCGGATCTACGAAAAACTCGGCATCGACAGTGAAGTGGCGCTGCTGCGTGAAGCGCTTCGCCACGGTGTGATCGAGGCCGAAGACGACTGACCGGTCGCTGCGAATCCCGGACGGGGGTTCGTCGACGATTCTTCAGGCTCTCCCGGCACGGACCGGCGCGCACTCACCGGGCGAACGCGTGAAACGCGCTCGCCCGGCACTCTCGATCACGTATCGCTGCGGCCGTCCTTATCGCCTTGACCGGTGCTCGGGCCGGGGTCGCGTTTGTCGTCGGTATCGACCTGGAATAATCCGGCCCGGCCGGCCGGCTTGGCCCGTTCATCGCGGGTCCCGGCATCGGAGTCGCGCCGACCCGAGTCGCCGCTCGCCGTTGGGTCGTTCGCCGGACGAGTCGGAGCCGGCTGCCCGGAAGCATCCGACTTGGGTCCGTCCCGATCTCGCGCCGGTTTCGTTCCGTCCTGCTTCGGCTCGGCCGGCTTCGGCGCATCGGGCTTCGGCCCGGCGGGCTTCGCGGCGTCGGACTTCGGCGCATCGGACTTCGGCGCGTCCGACTTCGACGGGTCCGACTTCGACGCGGCGGGCTTCGCGGCGTCGGACTTCCCGGCGTCGGGCTTCGTGGCGTCGGACTTCGGCGCATCGGACTTCGGCGTATCGGACTTCGGTGCATCGGACTTCGGTGCGGCGGACTTCGGTGCGTCGTCTTGCGGTCGAGCGGGTTTCGTGCCGGCCCTGCGCGGCTTGTCGTCGCCGTGCTTGCCCGCGCCGTTGGATTTCGCCGAACCGGAATCCGGCGTATCGCTGCTCTGGTTGCCCTGCGGTTCCCCGGTCGAGTACTTGTTCCTGCGCTTCTTGCCGCCGCGACGCCGACGCTTTTTCTTGCCGGCTTTCTTGCTGCCGGCACCGGGGTCGCCGGACGGTCCGCCGCCCTTGCCACCGCCGTCGGTCGCGGGCTTGCCCGAAGCGCCGGACTTCTTCGAGGCCGGTCCGCCCGACGAACCGCCGCCGTCGCTCCGGCCCTTCGATCCTTGACCCTTGGATTTGCTCGAGCGATGCGCCGAGTGCTTGCTGCCGGCGCGCGCGGAAGCGGATTTTCGCGTGCGCTTCTTGCCGCCGCCTCCGGCCGGACGCGGGCGCTTCGGGCTCGCGTCGCTGTCATCCCCGGACTGGAAGAGTTGCGACAGCCAGGACTGGATCGCGGCCCAGATCGAGGTCTTGCGCTGGGGCGCGGGCTGTGACGGTCGCATCGCCCGCACCGCGGGCTCCTCGCGCGGCGCGACGGCTGCCTGCACTTCCTGTTCCGAAACCACGGGTTCGAGTTCGTCGCCGCCGGGCATCGCGTAGGAAGGCTCTTCCACGGCTTCGCTTGTACGCAGGCGCTGAATCTCGTAGCGCGGCGTTTCCATCAGGTGATTGGCGACGATGGTCAGCGGTGTCCGGGTGCGCTTTTCGATGCTCTCGACGGTCGATCGCTTCTCGTTGAGCAGGAAATTGGCAACGGCCAATGGCGCCTGGACGATCACGCGGCCGGTGTTTTCCTTCATGGCCTCTTCTTCGGAAAGGCGGATGATGGCCAGGGCAAGCGATTCGATCGACCGGATCGAACCGTAGCCCTCGCAGCGCGGGCAGGTGATGTGGCTGGACTCTCCCAGCGACGGCCGCAAGCGCTGGCGCGAAAGCTCCAGCAGCCCGAACCGCGAAATCCTGCCGATCTGCACGCGGGCCTTGTCGGCGCGCATCGCGTCGCGAAGCTTGTTTTCGACTTCGCGCTGCGCTTCGCGACTGTTCATGTCGATGAAGTCGATCACGACCAGTCCCCCGAGGTCGCGCAGCCTGAGCTGGCGGGCGATCTCCTCGGCTGCTTCGAGGTTGGTCTGCAGCGCCGTTTCCTCGATATCCGCACCCTTGGTGGCGCGCGCGGAATTGATGTCGATCGACAGCAGGGCCTCGGTGTGATCGATGACGACCGCGCCGCCGGAAGGCAGCCGCACTTCGCGCGCGAAGGCCGACTCGATCTTGCTTTCGATCTGGAAGCGTGAGAACAGCGGGGTCGGATCGCTGTAGCGCTTCAACTTGCGCAGGTTGTGTGGCATGACCTGCTGCAGGAATTCACGCGCGTCCTCGAAGACCTGTTCGGCGTCGATCAGAATCTCGCCGATGTCTTCGCGCATGTGATCTCGCAGCGCCCGGATGATCACGTTGCTTTCCTGATAGATGAGGAAAGGCGCCTTGCGCGCACCAGCGGCAGCGCCGATCGCCTCCCAGAGCTGCAGAAGGTAGTTGAGATCCCACTGCAGGTCCTCGGCTTCGCGACCGACGCCGGCCGTGCGCACGATCAAACCCATGCCGTCGGGCATTTCGAGTTGCTTGAGCGCGTCGAGGATGGTCTTCCGGTCTTCGCCGGTGACCTGGCGGGAGACGCCGCCGGCGCGAGGGTTGTTCGGCATCAGCACCAGGTATCGCCCGGCCAGGCTGATGAAGGTCGTCAGCGCCGCGCCCTTGGTGCCGCGCTCTTCCTTTTCCACCTGGATGATGACTTCCTGTCCGCCCTGGACCGCATCCTTGATCTCGACGCGTTCGCCGGACTCCAGCGCCTTGATCGCCGACTCGGAAAAATACTCGCGCGAGATTTCCTTCAGCGGCAGGAATCCGTGGCGCTCGGAGCCGAACTCGACGAAACACGCCTCGAGGCTCGGCTCGACGCGCGTGATGCGGCCCTTGTAGATGTTGGACTTCTTCTGTTCCTGAGCCGGGACCTCGATGTCGAGGTCGACCAGGTTCTGGCCATCGGCGATGGCGACACGCAACTCTTCGGGTTGAGTCGCGTTGATCAGCATTCGTTTCATTGTTGTCGTTCGTCCTGAACAGCACGCTCGCGGCCGGTCAAGCCGGGCCGGGTCCGGCGCGCAATGCGCCCGGAATCTCCCGGATCTTTCTGTTTCGTGATAGTCGCCGGGAGCGTCTGTGTTGTGTTCGGTAGTCGCGCGAATCGGCCGAACCGAATCGGCGACGCGATTTCCTTTTTCGGGTCGGACGGCGCCCCGCCGCGGTGGCAGCGATGCGTTGGTTCCGGCCCGATTCATGTCTCTTGGCTTTCCGACATTGCCCGAACCGCCCGCGCATTCTCTCCGGAATGCCGTTGCCGGTCGCGACCCGCACGGTTCGTGGCGGTCGTGGCCGAGTTCCCGAATCGTCCGGAACAGTCCCTGTTGCCGGTGCCGAATCCGGGCCGCAAGCGGTTTGGGGGGCAAGCTGCCTTGTGCCGCGCCGAGTATACTTTATCTGGCGTTTTCCGGCAATTTGCTCCGTTCACAGGTATCGAAGAACGGCGCGCCCCCAAGCATACGGCAAGCATGGATTCTGCGACTCGAAAGCTGCGTGAAACGATCGTTGAACCGGATCGCGAAGGCCAGCGGCTCGACAATTTCCTTGCGCGCGAACTGGGTGCCGTCCCGCGCGCGCTGGTGTATCGGCTGATCCGCACCGGCCAGGTGCGCGTCAACGGCGGTCGCGCCAAGCCGATGCGCAAGCTGACCGCCGGCGATCGGGTGCGCATTCCGCCGTTTCGCGCCGATGGCGCCGCGCCGGTTCGGCTGCCGCGCGGACGCATCGAGCAGGTCCGCGCAGCGATCATCCATCGGCAGCCGGAATTCGTCGTCGTCGACAAGCCGTCCGGCCTGGCATCGCAGCGCGGCAGCGGACTGGCTTTCGGTCTCACCGACCTGGTCGCCGAGATCGAGCCCGACTCGCTGCCGGTCCATCGCCTGGACCGGGGAACCAGTGGCCTGATGATCTTCGCGCGGGGGACCGCCAACGCGCGCGCGCTACAGTGCGAGTTCAGCGAAAACCGGGTCGAGAAACGCTACCTGGCGCTACTCGACGGCGCGCTTGCCGAGGACCGGGTGGTCATCGACCAGCCGCTGAAGAAGATTCGCGATGCCGGTGGGCAGCGCCGGGTGATCGTTGCGCCCGACGGCCAGCCGGCGCGCTCGGAGTTCCGTCGGCTGCGTCGACTGGGCGCGCGAGAATTCGTGGAGGTGCGCATCGAAACGGGCCGCACGCACCAGATTCGCGCACACGCCGCCTGGCTGGGCGCGCCGCTGGCCGGCGACGACCGCTACAACCCGGCCGTGCCGCCGGACGGGCTGCGCCGGCTGTTCCTGCACGCCGGTTACCTTCGCCTTGCGTGGCCTTGCGATCAGGTATTCTGCTCGCCCTTGCCCGACGAACTGGAACAGGTGCTCGATGCACTGTCCTGAAATCCCCGGAGCATCGAGTTGATCTTCCAGCCGCTATCGGTCGCGATCGGCTTGCGCTACCTGCGCGCCAAGCGACGCAACCACTTCATTTCCTTCATCTCGCTGATCTCGATGGCCGGGATCGCCGTCGGTGTGGCGATCCTTATTACCGTCATCTCGGTGATGAACGGTTTCGAGAACGAGCTGCGCGAACGGATTCTCGGCATGGTGTCTCACGCGACGGTGTCGACCTGGGACCGTCCGTTCGACGACTGGCCCGAACTCATCGAAAACGCTCGCGAGCACCCGGACGTCATCGGTGCCGCGCCGTTCGTCGAGCAGGAAACCCTGCTCAAGGGGCGAGACGTTTCCGGGGCACTGGTGCGCGGGATCGCGCCGGAACTGGAGCCCGACGTGTCGGATCTAGACCAGCAGATGATTGCCGGCAGCCTGGACGCGCTGGACGACCAGCGCTGGCAGGTGGTGCTCGGCGTCGAGCTGGCGGCGCGCCTGGCGGTCGGTCCCGGCGATCCGGTGACCATCTTCGCGCCGGAAATCCGTGCCACCGCGGCCGGGGTCGTGCCGCAGGTCCGACGATTCACCGTGGCTGGCGTATTCGAGGCCGGTGTTCACGAATTCGACAGCGCGCTGGCGGTGATCCACTGGCGCGACGCCCAGGCGCTGTTTCGCACCGGAGAAGGCGTGACCGGCGTGCGTCTGGAGTTCAATGACCTGTTTCGCGCTCGTTCGATCGCCGTCGAGCTGGCCGATTCGCTGCCGGGCTTCTATCGCGTGCGCGACTGGACCCAGCAGAACGCCAACTGGTTCCGCGCCGTGCAG
>CAYPZP010000131.1:0-9216 GCA_964415285.1 uncultured Halomonas sp.
CCAGCGCTTCGAGGTCGTCGTCGAGCTCGGCGGCCTCGAGGTAGTCGGTGACCACTTTGGAGCCCGGCGCCAGCGAGGTCTTGACCCAGGGCTTGACCTTCAAGCCTTTTTTGCGGGCATTTCTTGCCAGCAGCCCGGCGCCGAGCATCACGGCCGGGTTCGATGTATTGGTGCACGAGGTGATGGCGGCGATCACGACCGCGCCGTCCTTGAGCACGAACTTCTCGTCCTTGTACTCGACTTCGGCGACGCCCGGGACGTCGTGGCCGACCGCGGTGCCGCCGCCTTCATCGGCGAAACGGCCTTCGTCGTTCGAATCCCGGCCCCGGGTCATCTCGGCACAGGTGGCCATGAACGAATGCTTCGCCTCGGTCAGCGGCACACGATCCTGCGGGCGCTTCGGACCGGCCAGCGACGGGACGACGGTGGACATATCGAGTTCGATGACGCTGGTGTAGTCGGCCGGCGCATCGCCGTCTTCGCGCCACATTCCCTGCGCCCTGGCGTATTGCTCGACCAGCTCGACGCGCTCGTCGCTGCGCCCGGACAATTTCAGGTAGCGAATGGTCTCGGCATCGATCGGGAAGATGGCGCAGGTCGAGCCGAACTCCGGCGACATGTTGCCCAGCGTGGCGCGATCGGCCAGCGGCAGGTGGCTCAGGCCGTCGCCGAAGAACTCGACGAACTTGCCGACCACGCCGTGGTCTCGCAGCATGTCGGTGACGGTCAGCACCAGGTCGGTGGCCGTTGCGCCCTCGGGCAGCTTGCCGTTGAGCTTGAACCCGACGACCTGCGGCAGCAGCATCGAGATCGGCTGACCCAGCATCGCGGCCTCGGCCTCGATGCCGCCCACGCCCCAGCCAAGCACGCCCAGGCCGTTGATCATGGTCGTGTGCGAGTCGGTGCCGACCACGGTGTCGGGGTAGGCCAGCGTTTCACCGTCCACGTCCTTGCTGAACACCACCCGCGCCAGGTGCTCGAGGTTCACCTGGTGGACGATGCCGGTGTTCGGCGGCACGACCTTGAAGTTCTCGAACGCGCCCTGGCCCCAGCGCAGGAACGCGTAGCGCTCCTTGTTGCGCTCGAACTCGATGCGGTTGTTCAGATCCAGCGCATCCGCTCGGCCGTATTCGTCGACCTGCACCGAATGGTCGATAACCAGTTCGGCCGGCGACAGCGGGTTGATGCTGCCGGGCGAGCCGCCCAGGGTCTTGACCGCGTCGCGCATCGCCGCCAGGTCGACGATGGCCGGAACCCCGGTGAAGTCCTGGAGCACAACGCGCGCCGGCGTGAACGCGATTTCCTGGCTGGGTTCGGCGTCTGGATCCCAGTTCGCGACCGCGGCGATGTCGTCGGCGGTGATGTTCTCGCCGTCTTCGTGGCGCAGCAGGTTCTCCAGCAGAATCTTCAGCGAATAGGGCAGTTTCGAGATGTCGTGCTGCTCGCCGAGTTTCGGCAGGCTGTAGAAGTGGACCGTCTTGCCGTCGGCCGACAGCGTATCGCGGCAGTTGAGCGCGTCTCGCATGGGAGGGTCTCCAGGTTCTTGAAAATCTGCTTTCGGTCCAGACGGACCGGAAACCCCCATTTTAGCATGCGCCCGATCGCACCCAACCGCTTCAGCCGGCAAGCTCCGCGGCGATGCGGAACATCCGCCCGCGCTGGAACAGCAGTCGCCACGGGCGGCCACCGAGCTGGAACCACAGAAATCCGGCCCGGATGCCGGCCAGAAGCAGCGCGCGGATCAGCGACACCTTGTCGGTCTGCTTGAGGAAGTCCGGCTTGCCGTGCACCTGGATACGCATCGGCAGCGTCGAGATCTCGGTCTTGTAGATGTCGGCCAGTTGCGCGATGACACTGGGATCCAGCGCGTCGTCGGCGTCGCGCCAGGCGGGCTGGACCAGCTCGAGCGAGCGCTGCATCGACTGCTGGCGCGACTCGTCCTTGCGCAGCATCACGGCCAGGCGCAGCAGGCCGCTGGCGTAGCCCATCGCCTGCTGCGAATCGGCCGATCCCCGGGTCGCCATTTCGTTGGCCATGGTCAGGCCGAGCCCGACGCCGGCGATGCCGCCGAAAACCGCTTCGGTGGACTCCGGCTCGATCGCGAACAGGCTGTCGATGCTGGATCGCGCCGAGGACTGGCTGCACTGGCCGCCGGTTGCGATCTGTCGCACCAGCTCGCCGGCCTGGAGCACGCCGGCGAAAGCGACCGTCTGTTCCTTCAGTGGGGCTTTCATGGCGTCTCCGGAACGCGTCGATCGCTATCGGCGATGATGCCGCCGCCCAGGCATTCGATGCCATCGTACAGAACCACGGACTGTCCCGGCGTCACGGCGCGTTGTTTCCGATCGAAAACCAGGCGCATCGAATCGCCGGCCGGATCGAGTTCGGCAACCGTTACCGCCTGATCGGGCTGCCGATAGCGGATCCTGGCCGTCAGGCTGCGGCCGGGCTCCGGCGCGGTTCCGGAGACCCAGGTCAGGCGCTTCGCGCTGAGCTGCGAGGACAGCAGGTGGGGATCCTCGGGATCCTGCGTGACGTAGAGCCGGTTTTGTTCGAGATCCTTGTGCACGACGAACCAGGGTGCCTCGGGGTAGCCGCGCACGCCGCCGATGCCCAGCCCCTTGCGCTGGCCCAGCGTGTAGTGGATCAGGCCGGCGTGGGTGCCGATCACCCGACCGTCCGTGGTCAGGATCTCACCGGGCTCGGCCTTCAGGTACTGGGCGATGAAGGCGTCGAAATCGCGCTCTCCGATGAAGCAGATGCCGGTGGAGTCCTTCTTCGCCGCGGTCGGCAGGCCGGCACGCTCGGCAATGTCGCGCAGTTCGCGCTTGTTCAGCTCGCCGACCGGGAATCGCGCGTGCGCGAGCTGTTCCTGGTCGAGCATGTAGAGAAAGTAGCTCTGGTCCTTGCCAGGATCGACGCCCTTGAGCAGCCGGAATCGCCCGTCGCGCACGTCGCGCCGCGCGTAGTGACCGGTGGCCATGACCTCGGCGCCGAGGTCGCGGGCGTGCTCCAGGAACACCTTGAATTTGATCTCGCGGTTGCACAGCACATCCGGATTGGGCGTGCGCCCGGCCTCGAGCTCGGCGAGGAACTCGGCGAACACGTGGTCCCAGTACTCCGGCGCGAAGTTGCGCGCGTGGAACGGGATGCCCAGAAGCTCGGCCACGGCGCGCGCGTCGGCGGCGTCCTCCTCGGCGCTGCAGCCGGAGACGGCGTCGTCCTCTTCCCAGTTCTTCATGAACAGCCCGGCGATCTCGGCGCCGGACTCCTTGAGCAGGAGCGCGGTCACCGAAGAATCCACGCCGCCGGACATCGCCACCATGGTCAGATCGCTCATGGCTCCCAAGATGGGGCGGGGCGGGACGGATCGCAAGCGGGCCGGCGCTCGTTGCGTGTGAGCCGCCGGGCTGCCCGGGGGAAGCGGGTTCGGCCGCTGGTCGAGCCGCCCTCCCGCGGGCGCTCCGGGCCGGCTCGCGACCTCAGGCCGAAGCGGCTACGGGCTCGAACGCCGGTTCCGGGAACAGTTCAGGCGACATCAGCTCGATGAAGCGACGCGCTTGCGGCGTCTGGTAGGCGCCCTTGCGCAGCACCACGCCGTAGGTGCGCTTGGGAAACCATTCGCTGACGTCGCGGGTAATCAACTGGTCGCGGTCGGCTTCGGTCAGGCAGATGCTGGTGACAATGGAGATTCCCAGCCCTCGGGCAACGTAGCGTTTGATGACCTCCCAGCCGCCGACTTCCATGGTGACGCGGAACGGCAGCCGATGTTTCTGGAACACGCGGTCGATGAGCGTGTAGGTCGTCAGCCGCTTGGGCGGCAGGATCAGGCCGTAGGGACTGATGTCGGCCAGCGACAGCGCACTGCGCCGGGATAGCGGGTGGTCGCGGCTGGCGATGAGCACGGGGCGGAAGCTGTAGATCGGGCGATAGCGGATATCGTCGGGCACGTCGATCATCGAGCCGACGGCGAAATCGACCTGGTCGGATCGGAGCATGCCCAGTCCGTCGGCGCCGGTGACGTTGTCCAGGTGCACAAAGATGCCGGGGTGCTTCTGCCGGAACCGCTGGACCAGGCTTGGCAGCAGGTGCAGGATCGTCGATTCCCCGGCCGCGATCCGGACTTCGCCGGAGTCGAGCCGGCCGAAAGCGCGCGCGAATTCGTCGGGCAGGGCGTCCATGCGATCGACCAGCGGCCGCGCCAGTTCCAGCAGCGTCTTGCCGGCCGGGGTCAGGTGCATGCGCGGACCCTGGCGCTCGAAAAGCTGCTGGCCGAGCTCGGCCTCCAGCGCGCGGATCTGCTGGCTGACCGAGGGCTGCGACAGGAACAGCGAATCGGCGGCCGCCGACACACTGCCCAGCCGGGCGGCCTGGCAGAACGCGCGCAGGTGCTTGAGCAGATTGCCTTTGTACATGGCCTCGTGAATTGGCTGGATTTTCGGGCCTCGTGCCGGGTTCGACCGGTCTCGAGGCGCTGTCACGGCCTCGGTCACGGGCGTATCGCCGGCCCATCGCACGGGAGTGCCTGAATGCGCTGCATTATCAGTTTATCAAATACTGCGATTCAATTAATTTAATTTGTCAAATATCAGGCCGGGTTCTACGCTGTTTCGGTTACGTGAAATCCAGGAGACCATGTCATGACCGCGGACGCCGAGAGTCGACCCGCGCAGGTTCGGGTTCCGCCCCCGGAAACCACCGCCGATCTGCTTGACGAAGAACTGCTGGCGCTGCTGGGAGCGCTGGGTCGGCGGTTCCGGGCACCGGTCGACCGGCTGCTTGCGGCGCGGCAGGAAACGCAGCGGCGACTGGACGATGGCGAGACCCCGGATTTTCCCGCCGAAACCCGCGAGATCCGCGAGTCCGACTGGACCGTGGCCGAGATTCCGGCGGATCTGCGGGATCGGCGCGTCGAGATCACCGGACCCGTGGATCGCAAGATGATCATCAACGCGCTCAACAGCGGCGCGCGGGTGTTCATGGCCGATTTCGAGGACTCGAGCACGCCGAGCTGGGCCAACATGATGCACGGCCAGCGCAATCTCCATGACGCGGTCCGGGGCTCGATCGAGTTCACGGCCGACAACGGCAAGCACTACGCGCTGGGCGACGATCCGGCGGTGCTGATCGCGCGACCACGTGGCTGGCACCTCGACGAGAAGCACGTCGAAGTCGACGGCCGGCCGCTGCCCGGCGGATTGTTCGATGCCGCCACCTACGTGTTTCATAACGCCCGACCGCTGCTGGAAAAGGGCTCGGGGCCGTACTTGTACCTGCCCAAGCTGGAGAATCGCCACGAAGCGGCGCTGTGGGAAGAGGCGCTGAGCCTGATCGAACAACGCATCGGGCTGGAACCGGGCACGATCAAGGTCACCGTGCTGATCGAGACCATCATGGCGGTGTTCGAGATGGACGAGATCCTGCATGCGCTGAAATCGCGCATCGTCGGTCTCAACTGCGGTCGCTGGGACTATATTTTCAGTTATATCAAACGTTTCCGAAACCATCCTGACAAAGTGCTTCCGGATCGCGAACAGGTCACGATGACCGTTCCGTTCCTGAAGGCCTACTCGCAGCTGCTGATCAGGACCTGCCACCGGCGCGGCGCGTTCGCGATGGGTGGGATGGCCGCGCAGATTCCGATCAAGAACGACGAGGCGGCCAACGAAGCGGCGATTGCGAAGGTGCGCGCCGACAAGCAGCGCGAGGCCGCCGACGGTCACGACGGCACCTGGGTGGCGCATCCGGGTCTGATTCCGCTGGCGATGAAGATCTTCGACGAATATCTGCACGGGGCCAACCAGCTCGACAAGGCGCGCCGTGATGTTCAGGTCAGTGCCGCCCGGCTCGTCGAGCCGGCGCAGGGGACGATTACCGAAGCGGGCGTGCGCGGCAACATCTCGGTCGCGATCCGCTATCTCGCCGCCTGGCTCGACGGCATGGGTTGCGTGCCGATCAACAACCTGATGGAAGACGCGGCCACCGCCGAAATCGCGCGCGCCCAGCTGTGGCAGTGGATTCGCCACCCGGCCGGTCGGCTCGACGACGGCCGCGACATCACGCTGACGCTGGTGCGCGAGTGGCAGCGCGAGGCGCTGGAAGAGATTCGAGGGCAGGTCGGCAGCGAGGCGTTCGCCGCCGGCCGATTCGAGCAGGCCGCCGAGCTGCTCGACCAGGTGACCGCCGACGATGCGTTCGTCGAGTTCATCACGCTGCCCGCCTACGAAATGATCGATTAGCCAACGGAGTGCAAGGAAATGAACGACAGCAAGAACGTCAGCAACATCATCGAACTGGAGCGCCAATGGACCGAAGATTCGCGCTGGAAAGGCGTCGAGCGTCCCTACGACGCCGCCGAGGTGTTCCGGTTGCGTGGTTCGATCACGGTCGAGCACACGCTGGCGCGCATGGGTGCCGAAAAGCTCTGGCGCCAGATGCATGAGATGCCCTACGTCAACGCGCTGGGTGCGCTCACCGGTAACCAGGCGATGCAGCAGGTGCGCGCCGGACTCAAGGCGATCTACCTGTCGGGCTGGCAGGTTGCCGCCGACGCCAACAACGCCGGCCAGATGTATCCCGACCAGTCGCTGTATCCGGCCAGTTCGGTGCCCGATGTGGTTCGGCGCATCAACAACACGCTGCTGCGCGCCGATCAGATCCAGCACTCGGAGGAATCCGGCGATATCGACTGGTTCGCGCCCATCGTCGCCGACGCCGAGGCCGGTTTCGGCGGCGTGCTCAATGCGCACGAATTGATGAAGGGCATGATCGAGGCCGGCGCCGCCGGCGTCCATTTCGAGGACCAGCTTGCCTCGGCCAAGAAGTGCGGTCACATGGGCGGCAAGGTGCTGGTGCCGACCTCGGAAGCTGTGGCCAAGCTGGTTGCCGCGCGCCTGGCGGCCGACATCGCCGACGTGCCGACGATCATCGTTGCGCGCACCGATGCGATGGGCGCCAACCTGCTGACTTCCGACATCGACGAGCGCGATCGCGAGTTCGCCACCGGCGAGCGCACCGTCGAAGGCTTCTATCGGGTCCGGGCCAGCCTGGAGCAGGCCATTTCGCGCGGCCTGGCCTATGCGCCGGTGGCCGATCTGGTCTGGTGTGAAACCTCGACGCCGAACCTCGACGAGGCGCGGCAGTTCGCCGAGGCGATCCGGGCCGAGTATCCGGACAAGATGCTGGCCTACAACTGCTCGCCTTCGTTCAACTGGAAGAAGAACCTGTCGGAAACCGACATCGCGCGCTTCCAGCGCGAACTCGGTGCCATGGGCTACAAGTTCCAGTTCATCACGCTGGCCGGTTTCCACGCGCTCAACTACTCGATGTTCGAACTCGCGCGCGGCTACAAGGACCGCCAGATGGAGGCCTACGTCGAACTGCAGGAAGCCGAGTTCGCGGCCGAAAAGGACGGCTACACGGCCACCCGCCACCAGCGCGAGGTCGGAACCGGCTATTTCGACCAGCTCACGCAGGCGATTTCCGGCGGCCAGTCTTCGCTGGGCGCACTGACCGGTTCGACCGAGGAAGAGCAGTTCCGCGAGTCGGCCTGAGCCGCTTCGTTTGTGATGCCCGCGGCCGCCGCGGGCACCGCCTGGCGGATCGCTCCCGGTAAGGACCCGGCGCGTGCCGGTCCGGTCGCGAATTCTTCGCCCAGCGCATGCCTTCGCCTTGTCGCGATTGGGTTACCATTCCTGACGTGGTCAACCGAATCGCCGTAACGCCATGAGCGATCCATCTCGAGAATCTGGAGACCCGCGGGACGGGTTGGCGCTGGAGGAGTCTCGTCCGAAGGTCGAAAAGCCACCGCTCTACAAGGTCGTGTTGCTCAACGACGACTACACGCCGATGGAGTTCGTCGTCGACGTGCTCAAGAAGTTCTTCGGCCTGGCCCACGAAAAGGCCACCCAGGTAATGCTCAACGTGCACACCCGGGGCCGCGGCGTGGCTGGCGTCTACACGTTCGAAATCGCCGAAACCAAGGTGATTCTGGTCAACGACTACGCCCGCGAGCACGAGCACCCGCTGCAGTGCACGCTGGAGGAGTCGTGACGCGGCGTGCCGATCCGCTGAACCCGCATCGGCCGGCCGCGGTCCATTCATTCATGCAATCATCAGGATTGCCCATTCGGATCCTCGCAGGCCGCAGCCGGCGCAGCATCGCCGCTTCGACCGGGGAATCCAGACCAGGAGTGCTCGCAACCGGGCCCGGAGTCAGCGTCTAGATGTTCAGCAAGGACCTCGAACTTTCAATCTCTCAGGCATACCATGCCGCGCGCAGCCGGCGACACGAGTTCCTGACCGTCGAGCACCTGCTGCTGGCGCTGCTCGACAATCCGTCGGCGCGCTCGGTGCTGCTGGCGTGCAGCGTCGACCTGGATCGGCTGGGCTCGGATCTCGAGCAGGTTCTCAACCAGACCATCCCGGTGCTTTCGGCCGGGGATCAGCGCGATACCCAGCCCACGGTCGGTTTCCAGCGCGTGTTGCAGCGCGCGCTCTACCACGTGCAGTCGGCCGAGCGCAGCGAGGTCCTGGGCGCCAACGTGCTGGTGGCGATGTTCAGCGAAAAGGACTCGCACGCGGTCTATCTGCTGGGGCAGCAGGACGTCTCGAGGCTCGACGTGGTCAATTTCATCTCCCACGGCATCACCAAGAGCGAAGAGCCGCCGGCGCAGGATGCCTCGTCGGCCGGAACGGCACAGACCGAGGCCGAGGGCGGCGAGCAGAAATCGGCGCTCGCGTCCTATGCCACCAATCTCAACGAGCGGGCGCGGGCCGACCGCATCGACCCGCTGATCGGACGCGAAAAAGAGCTCGAGCGAACGATCCAGATTCTGTGCCGCCGACGCAAGAACAATCCGCTGTACGTCGGTGAGTCGGGCGTTGGCAAGACCGCGCTGGCCGAGGGCCTGGCGCTGCGCATCGTCGAGCAGTCGGTACCCGAGGTGCTGGCCGATGCCGAAATCTGGGCGCTGGACCTGGGTGCCCTTCTGGCCGGCACCAAGTATCGGGGCGATTTCGAAAAACGCCTGAAGGCGGTGCTCGCCGAACTGCGCGACCGCGCCAACTCGGTGCTGTTCATCGACGAAATCCACACCATCATCGGTGCCGGGGCTGCTTCGGGCGGCGTCATGGACGCGTCCAACCTGATCAAGCCGGTGCTGGCCAACGGCGAGTTGCGCTGCATCGGTTCGACCACGTTCGAGGAATACCGCG
>CAYPZP010000132.1:0-9116 GCA_964415285.1 uncultured Halomonas sp.
GCACGGCCTGGCTGTCGTCGCTGGCCTGGCTGGTCAGCGAGATCATCGACAGCAGGGTCGACAGTCCCAGGCCGTCGAGCAGGCTGGCGACGAGCAGCGCGGCGAGAACGACCAGGCTGCGGCCGGGATATCGGCGAAACAGGCTGCCCAGCATGCCGGCGGCGCCGCGGTCGATGGACGGCTCGCCCGCGCTCATTTCAACGCTCCGCTACGCCACATCTTCCACATCAACCCGGCGGCGGCCCGGCGTGGATGGCGCCGCATTCGCTCGCTGGGCTCGATGCGAACGCCGCTGTGGCGCTCGATCTTCCAGCACAGGTAGTCGACGCCGTTGGCGAAGGTGCCGGTCGCCTTCAGCAAGCGCGCCAGGTTCAGCGACTTGCTCCAGATCCTCCGGACGCGCCACTCGAACCCGGCGCGCAGGCGCGCCGCCCGAGACGGGTGCACTCGATAATCGCCCTGCGAGGTCTCGAACACTTCGTCGATCTGCGGCAGCAGCTCACGGCTCAGGGCCTCCCAGAATGCCGGATCCCGGGCGACCAGCCGATCGGCGGCCTCGGGCGGTTCCGGGCGCAGTTCGCAGGCGTAGGTTGCCGCGATCGCGCGGCGCCAGAATCCGGCCGCGCTGAAGCGACCGGATCCGAGACCGGTCGCGCGCCGGGCGAAATGCCGTGCCGCGGCGGCCCGGTATTCGGCCAGTTCGACGCGCGCGTCGTCGTCGACCGCCCAGACGCATCGGCAAGGCTGCGTGAATCGGGCCCAGAAGTAACCGTCGAGCCCGCCGCGCATGCGCCGGTCCAGCGTGCGCCGCGAAACCAGGATCCACTTGCAGCGAATGCGCGCGCTTTCGTCGCCGGCCTCGAGGTAATAGACATTGGGCGGCAGCAGCCGGTTGAGAAACGCGGGGAGACGTTTCGCGTGCACCGATCGATAGTCGCTGACCACGGCCATCAGATCGACGAGACCGTCCTCGAGGTTGTCGCTGCGCCGGGTCGAGCCGTAGAGGACCACGGCCTGCAGCGCCGGTCCGAGGCGCGTTCGCAGCGCGGCCAGCAGCGGCTCCAGCCCCGGCGGTGCCGGTGTCGCCAGGTCGCCGGCCATGTGCGATACCAGCGGCGTCACGGGCGCAGGAACCGGAAGGTCGGGCCGGGGCGCACTTCGAGCGGGGCCGCGGGGTCGAGATCGAACTCCTGGCCGTCGAGCGTGATGCGAGCGAGGTTGCCGACGCGCGCCGCGTTGCAGCGGCCGGACAGATAGCCGTGGGCGCGGTCCATGGGCGGGCTGAAGGCGCCGCGGACCAGTCGCGAGATGCGCAGCGGCAGGCGATGCGCCCGGTGGCGGACCGCGGTCAGCCGCAGCGCGCCGGTGCCGCGCTCGGCGTATGGATCGACCGGACTTCCGGCGTGCGTCAGCGTGGTCAGCAGCAGGAACCGGCACGCGCCGGACATGCGACCGAGCGTGTCGCACTCGACGTCGAGTTCGGGCAGCTCGAAGTGGTGTTGACGCGCCGCCCAGCGCGCGCCCAGCGACAGCACGCCGAGGGTGGACGCGGCATGCCGACGGCGCCACCAATTGTCCCTCGATGCCTGCCAGCGATGGACGTAGCGAATGATCTCGTCGACGGTGGCGCCGGCCATGAAGAAACCGTGTTGCTGTCCCAGTGAGGGATGGCGCAGTTCGAGCGTGGCGCGCTCGACCGGGTGCAGGGACGCCGGATCCGCGCACAGGATGGTCTCCAGCGTATCGGGGAAATGGCGTCGACTGCCGATATCCCCGGCGACGTAATTGGTGCGCCCGGCGCTGAGCACGATCAACTCGGGCAGGCGGTCGCGCGCCAGGTTCCGGGCCAGCCAGGACACCGTGCCCTGCAGCGTGCCGTCGCCGCCGGCGATCACGAGCCGTGATACCGCCTTTTTCGTGGCCTGCTCCAGCGCCGCCTCGATTTCGTCGAGGTCGGTGACCTCGAACACCGCGCCGCCGCGCCCGCTGACGCGCGCTGCGCTGCGTTCAGCGCGGTCGCGCAGGCTCATGCGAAAACTCAGGGGGTTGATCAGCGCCGCCAGGCCGGGAGATGCCGGCGCCGGGTCAAGCGTTCGCTGAGGGCTTGCGCCGATATCGTCCACGCAGTCGGCCGAACGCGTCAGGCTTGCCAGCGCCGGTCCAGCAACAGCTCCAGCACGGCCTTGCTGCCGAAATAGGCGAGCACCAGGATGGCCATCCCGATCAGGCACAGGCGGACCACGCGCATGCCGCGCCAGCCGAACCGCCAGCGTCCGGCCAGCAGCAATCCGAACACCAGCCACGAAATGAGCGACAGGAAGGTCTTGTGCGCCAGGTGCTGGGCGAACAGGTCGTCGACGAACAGCAGTCCGGTCGCAAGGCCGACCGACAATACGATCCAGCCGGTTGCGATCATCTTAAACAGCAGGCTCTCCATCACCACCAGGGGCGGCAGGATCTGGATCAGCGCGGCCCCCTTATGCCGATGAAGCAGGTTGTGGAGGACCGCGATCACCAGCGCGGTAATGGCCGCGATGCTCAACAGGCTGTAGGCGATCAAGGAAGCCGTCACATGCACGTCGAGCACCACCGAGCCGGTCTCCAGCGCCACCGGGTCCGGCGAAAGAATCGCCTTGTGCAGCGCCATGAATGCTGCGCCGGGCAGGGCCAGCGGCAGCAATTCCACCATCGGAAAGCGCACCAGGCTGACCAGCAGCACGATCACGATCAGCAAGGAGACCAGCGACAAGGCGCTGAAGAAGTCGGCCGACGGGCCGCCCATCGCGGACAGTTCGAGAACGAAGGCCCAGGCATGGACCAGCGTCCCGACGATCGCCAGCCCGACGCCGGCGCGCGTCAGTGCACGACGGCCGGCATGCAGCCCGGCGGCGATCACGATGGCGGCGACCAGGTAAATGCCCGGTACGATGAATTGCAGCAAGTGGGACAGATTCAACGGCGTGCCTGCTCAGTCCGGCTCGACGCGTCAGTATAATCGCCACAGGCTACAAAACCAAAACAAGACGCATGTTCGATCAGCTCAGTCAGCGTCTCGGTGATTCGCTCGACCGTCTCCGCGGTCGCAAGCTCACCGAAGACAACATCGCCGATGCGCTGCGTGACGTCCGGCGCGCGCTCCTCGAGGCCGACGTCGCGTTACCCGTGGTCAAGACCTTCATCGAGCGGGTCCGGACCAGGGCCGTCGGCCAGCAGGTGCTCAAGAGCCTGAAGCCGGGCGAGGCGCTGATCAAGGTCGTTCACGACGAACTGGTCGAGGTGCTGGGCGGCGACCGGGCACCGCTGGCACTGAACCGGCCGGCGCCGGTGGTCGTGCTGCTGGCGGGATTGCAGGGTGCCGGCAAGACGACCACGGCGGGCAAGCTCGCGCGCCTGATCGCCGAGCGCGACGGCAAGCGCGTGCTGCTGGCATCGGCCGATATCTACCGTCCCGCCGCCATCGATCAGCTCGAAACCGTGGCCTCGCAGGCCGGCGCCGATTTCTATCGCCACCCGGACACCCGCGACGCGGTGGAAATCTCCCGTGCGGCCGTGGACGAGGCCCGGCGCGCCGTGGCCGACGTGCTGATTCTCGATACCGCCGGACGGTTGGCGGTCGACGAAGCGATGATGGACGAGATCGGCCGGATCGAAAAAGCCGTCGAGCCGGCCGAGATCCTGTTCGTGGTCGATGCGATGACCGGCCAGGACGCGGCCAACACGGCCAAGGCGTTCGGCGACGCGCTGCCGCTGACGGGCGTGGTGCTGACCAAGGCAGACGGCGATGCGCGCGGCGGCGCCGCGCTGTCGGTGCGCGAGATCACCGGCAAGCCGATCAAATTCCTCGGTACCGGCGAGAAACTGGACGGCATCGAACCGTTTCATCCCGATCGCCTGGCCTCCAGGATTCTGGGCATGGGCGACGTGCTCAGCCTGGTCGAGGACGTTCAGCGCAAGGTGGACCAGAAACAGGCGCGCAAACTGGCCGGCAAGGTCGGCAAGGCGTCGCGACGTTTCGGCCTGGACGACTTCAAGAGCCAGCTTGAACAGATGGAAAAACTCGGCGGCCTCGGCTCTCTGGCCGAAAAGATGCCGGGCATGGGCAACCTCCCGGACGCAGCGCGCGCCCAGCTCGACGACAGCCGGACGCGGCGCATGATCGCCATCGTCAACTCGATGACGCCGAAGGAACGGCGCTACCCCGACACCATCAACGGTTCGCGCAAACGGCGCATCGCGCAAGGTTCGGGAACCCAGATCCAGGACGTCAACAAGGTGCTCAAGCAACACAAGCAGATGCAGAAGATGATGAAGAAGGCCGGCAGCAAGGTGGCGATGCAGAAGCTGCTCAAGCGCCTTCCGGGCGGCGGCGGAGGAATGCCCGGCGGCGGGGGCGGCATGCCGTTCTGAGCCGCTCCGGCCGTCCCTGCGGCCGGATTGCTGTTACATTATCGGCGCGAGCCAACCACCATTTCCGGATTCGAACATGACCGAGGCAATCGACGCGCAGAAGCTCCAGGATTCCTTTCTGGGCCAGGAGCTGGATTCAAGCGAAATCAAGATCATGCAAGATATTCTTTCCGTTCATTCTCTCGATGACGGAGAGACCCTGGTCGACGAGGGCGATGCGGATCGCCGGCTGTTCCTGTTGTCCGACGGACGCGTCGAGGTGCTCAGTCGACAGCACGGCGAACTCGAGCATGTCTACCTGATGAGCCCCGGTGAATTCGCCGGCACGCGCGCCTTCGTCGACGCGGTGCCACGCCAGGCGACGCTGCGCGCGCGCGGCCCCGCGGTGGTCTATGGCCTTGAGCCCACCGATCTCGAATCGCAGATCGAGTCGCAGCCGCGGCTGGTGTACAAGGTCATGCGTGCGCTGTTCCGGATCACCCACGTCAATCTGATGCGGATGAACAAGGAAGCGCAGGAGCTGGCGAATTACGTCTACAAGCGCGGTGGGCGCTACTGACGCCGGTTTTCTGATTCGATGGCGCGGCGATCGAGTTGAAATCGATTCCGGTGCGGGCGACTTCCGACGAGCAGCGTGCTGCGCTGCATTGATTTTGGTTTTCGGTTCCAGTCGCGGTTTGGGTGTGGGCTTGGCTGCATCAACTTGAATCGGCAATCGAACGGGTCTTGACCGGGTCGAAACGCCGTTGACTTCGATTTTCGAGACGAACCACTTCGCTTCGATATCAAAAATTACAAAGCAAAGGCGATTTCGCTGCCCGGGCCGGGGCGGTTGTTGGATTCCTCTGAAACGTTAAAGTCGAAGTCAGAATCGAAAGTCAAAGTCGGTTTCGCCTCGCTTCGGCCGCAGCGAGGCGTTGACGAGGAGCATGGATGACCGATGGCAGGGCAGGGGTCATTGCTTCAGCCCAGAATCGCCGCAGCGACCAGGCCGATGCACAGCGCCGTGGTGAGCACCAGCTGGAATCGGACCACCCGTTTCAGGCTCTGGTTGAACACTTCCGGGGCGGTTGCCTCGGCCATCAAATGCCGAACCGGCCACAGCAACGCCAGGCCGGCCAGGCCGGCCAGCGCGCCGAACCAGGGGTCGCCGAGCAGCGCCAGGCCGATCAGGCCGGCGGCGATCGCGGCCGGGAGGACCGCACACAGCCTCAGCGAGGCCCGTCTTCCGAGCAGGATCGCCAGCGTTCGGCGCCCCGCGGCCCGATCGCTCTCCACGTCGCGGGCGTTGTTGATCAGCAGGACCATCATCGCGGGCAATCCGATCACGAAGCCGGTCAGCAGCGCTGCCAGCGTGACTCGGCCGCTATGCAGCCAGGCCACGGTGGCCACCGCGACGATGCCGAAAAACAGCAGCACGAACAGCTCGCCGAAGGGACCGCGCGAAATCGGCCAGGGTCCGCTGGAGTACGCCCAGGCGGCGACGATCGATACCAGGCCGATCGCGAGCACCGGCCAGCCGCCGAGTACGATCAGCCACAGTCCGGCCAGGACCGCGAACGCGAAACTGGCATACGCGGCTCGCAGCATCTGCCGCGGCGTCACCCAGCCGCGTTGCGAGACCCGTACCGGACCCACGCGCGCGTCGGTATCGGTGCCGTTGAGCGTATCGATCGCGTCGTTGTGAAGGTTGGTCCCGATCTGGATGGCCGCCGCGGACAGCCCGGCGGCGGCCAGGATATCGGGCCGGAACGCACCGCTCTCGATCCAGCCGACCACGCAGCCCGCCAGAACCGGTGAAAGGGACAGCGGCAGGGTGTGCGGTCGCACGGCCAGCCAGGCCAGTTGGCGCCAGTTCGGGCGAGCCTCCGTCATGCTGCGTCCTGATGCTCCCACGGTGATTCGATTCCTGATGTCCGGTCGCGGTACCCAGACCGCGATCCGAGCGACGACGATTATCGCAACGACGATTGTCGCAACGATGATCGCAATGATTATCGCAACATCGAGCCGCGCGCGCGAGCCGAGCGTTCGACAGGCCCGGGCTGCGCGGCGATAATGCACCGATGCTGACCGCAACGATGATCTTCTACCTGATTGCGCTGCTGGCCATTGGCGTCTGGGCGCAGCGACGTACCGCCGACACCTCGGATTTCCACCTGGCCGGGCGCCGCATGGGGCCGTATGTGGCGGCGCTGAGCGCGTCCGCCAGTTCGTCGTCGGCCTGGACGCTGCTGGGCATGAGCGGCGCAGCCTATGCCTGGGGACTGCAGGCCATGTGGCTGGTGCCGGCCGTGGTCTCCGGCTTCTTCATCAACTGGGTTTTTGTCGCACCCAGGCTGCAACCGGCCAGCCATGCCAGCGGCGCGCTGACGCTGGTCGAGTTTCTTGCCGACGACGTTCCCGACGCGGCCAGCCGGCGGCTTCGGGCCGCCGGTGCCGGGATTATCCTGTTCTGCTTTACCTTCTACATCGCTTCGCAGTTCCAGGCCGCCGGGACCGCGATCGAGGCTGCGCTGCCGATCAGCGATACCTGGGCGATCGTCGCCGGTGCCGTGATCGTGGTGGCGTATGTATTCATGGGCGGATTCTGGGCTGCGAGCGTTTCCGATGCGCTGCAGGGCCTGATGATGCTGTTCGTGGCGCTGATCCTGCCGGTGGTGGCGCTGGTGGCTGCGGGCGGCCCGGCCGGCGTGCTCGAAGGCCTGCGAGCCCTGGGCGACCCGTCGCTGGCGCGAATCGTCGACCAGCCGGGCCTGCTGATGGCCATCCTGTTCGTTTTCGGACTGTTCGGAATCGGGCTGGGCTATCCGGGTCAGCCGCACGTCGTCAACCGCTTCATGGCGCTGGAGCGGGCCGAATCGATCCGCCTGGCGCGCACGGTCGCGCTGAGCTGGGCGACCGTGATCTACATCGGCATGGTGGTGCTTGGCTGGTCGGCGCGCGTCCTGATGCCGGACCTTGCCGACGGGGAGTCCGCGCTGTTGGCGCTGAGCGCCGAACTGCTGCCGGCGGTGCTGGGAGGATTGATCGCCGGCGGCGTGCTGGCCGCCATCATGTCGACCTCCGACAGCCAGCTTCTGGTGGCCGGTTCGGCGGTCAGCCACGACTTGCGCGGCGGCAATTTCTCGCTGGCCGCCGATCGTGCGGTGATCGTGGTGATCGGCGTCGCCTCGGTGCTGCTGGCCCTGTACTTCCCGGCGAGCATTTTCGATCGCGTGCTGTTTGCCTGGCAGGGTCTGGGCAATGGCTTCGGTCCCTTGCTGCTGGTGCTGTTGTTTGCGGGACCGGTCCGGCCCGGGTACCGCCTCGCGGCCATGCTTGCCGGCTTCGGTCTGACCGTGGCGCTGAGCCTGTTTCCGAGCGCTCCGGGCGACGCAGCCGAGCGTCTGATCCCGTTCGTCCTGGCGCTCGCGATTGCCTGGGCCGGGCGGGAAAGGCGCGCCCGGAACTGAGGACGCCGGTCGGGACGCCACGCCGGCATTGCCGCCGCCGCTCGCTGCAAGCCTGAATGCGCCGGGCGTGACGCGATATCCTTCGAGTCCCGGTTCCCTCGATGCACCGGGGAGGCAGGTCAGCGATCATCGATAACCGAGACGAAAGACTGCGCGGTGCCGGCCCGCACCTGGTCGTGCTGGCTGCGTTCTTCTGGGGCATCTCCGGCGGCATCGGCGCGCTTCTCATCGCCCAGGGCTGGAATCCAACGACGGTTTCGCTGTATCGCGGCGCGATCGGGTTGCTGTTCGTTCTGGCGTGGCTGGCTCGAAGCCCGCGAGACTCCGGTCTGTACGATCATCGGGTGTGGCTGGGTTCGATCATCGCCGGCCTCGGCATTGCCGGGAACTTCACGTTCTATTTCATCAGTATTTCCAGGGGCAGCGTTGCGGTCGCGGCGACGCTGATGTACTGCGCGCCGGTGTTCGTCTACCTGGTCTCGTTCCTGCTCAAGCTGGAAAAACTCCGCGTCTCGAAGCTGTTGGCCGTTGCGCTGGTGATGTTCGGAATCGTCCTGCTGACGCGGGTCTACGACATCGATGCCGATGTGGTGACACCGCTCGGCATCGCAGCCGGCCTGCTTTCGGCCGTTTGCTATTCGATTTTCCTGTTCGGATTTAAATACGCGACGCCCCACGCCAGCCCGCAGTCCATCCTGACGATCGCGTTTGCCGTGTTCGTCGTCGTTCTGGCGCTTGCGGCCGATCCGGGCCAGGCCGCAGCGGTTCTCGGTTCGCCGGATTGGGTGATGTTCGCCGCGCTGGGCGTGCTGGGCGCTGGATTGTCGTTCGTGCTCTACGTGGTCGGGCTGAACGGCACGGCGCCGGCCATCGCCGCGATGGTTGCCATGGTCGAGCCGGTGACGGCCACGCTGTTCGGCTTCGTGGTGCTCGACGAGCGTCTCGTCGGGCTGCAGATCATCGGCATGGCGGTGGTTCTGATCACGGTGACCGCGCTGGGTGTTTCGTCGACCCGGGCCGGCGGGTCCGGCGGTGATCACCGCAACCGCGGCGGATCGGGATGATTTCCGTGTCATGCGCCGAGAGCGGGTGGCCGGTTTCGCAGCGCAGGGGGCTGGTAAAATATCCGGTTTTCCGCACCAGAACCCAACAGGAATCCCAAGCATGTCCGCACCCGATATTCGCGCCGCCAGGCGACCCGAGCCCGATACGCTGATTCAGCAGATCGCCGACTACGTCTGCGACGGGGAAATC
>CAYPZP010000133.1:0-9048 GCA_964415285.1 uncultured Halomonas sp.
GCGGGCGGGCCCGGTGCATGACCGGAGCCGTTGCAGCAGGGGAGGACTGAGCCATTCCGGTCCGTAAATCAGTGCGCTTGCTCGAGCGCGGCGTCCGTTCCCACAGTTCGCGCGCGGCGTTCTTCCGCTTTGCCTGCGTCGGTGTCACGATTTCGCTGATCGACGCCGGGGTGCTGTACCTGCTCAAGGACCTGCCCGGCATGAACGTCTACATCGCGCGGGTCTTTTCCTACGGCGCGGCGATGACCACCGGCTACTTCCTCAACCGCCACTTCACGTTCCACCACATCGACAGCAGTCGGACCCTGGTCGACGAGCTGCTCCGGTTCTTCAGCGTGCATTCGGTCGGCGGCCTGCTCAACTTCGGCGTGTTCACACTGATCGTGTTCATCGGCGAACAGGCCGAGCTGACGAGATTCTGGAACTCGGTGCTGCCACTGATCGGCGTATGGATCGGCGGCATGGTGGGAATGGCATTCAACTTCCTGTTCTCGCGCAAGCTGGTGTTCGACGGCTGACGGTGATGCGCTCGATCTCCATTCGGAAACACTAATAGTCGGCATCGTGGTGTCGGGTTGCCCAGGAGATCGCAACCATGCCATTACCCGCTCCCGGTGCCGTCTGCCCGCACCCCGTAGTCCCTTCGTTCCGCGGTTTCATCCTGTCCCTTGTCGCGCTTGCCGGCCTGGCTTCGGCGCAGACCGGCGGCATGATCACCGGGACTGTCGTCGATGCCGACAGCGGTCAGCCGATCGCCGAAGCGCGGGTGCATGAACAGGCCGCGCCGACGGCGCAGATCGTGATCACGAACGCCCAGGTTCGGTTTCAATTGCCGGTGCCGGCCGGCGCTTCGAATATCGAGGTGGCCGCGGCACGGACCTATGATCCCGACTCGGCCTTCAACTACCGCACCGACGTCGTCAGCGCATCCGACGGCGATGACATCTTCATCCCGCTCGACCCGATCCCCGGCCTCGACAACACCGAGTGCCAGCCGGTGGTCTCCACCGACGGCTGCCGCAATTGCCATACCGAGCAGTGGAACCAGTGGCAGCAGTCGAAACATTCCGGCGCCGCGGTCAGGTTCGACCAGGTGGCCAGCGAGCCCGGGCTGGACGGCGTGACCTGTACCAGCTGCCATCAGCTGCACCGGATTGCCGACGACGTGCAGGCGATCCACCTGCTCGGCAAAGCCGAGTTCCGCTTTCCGTTCACCGGCGCGCCCGGCCAGGAGACCTACGAGGAGTGGCAGCAGTCGCCTGCGGCAGCCGCAGGGATTCATTGCCAGGACTGTCACATGCCGATTGCCGCGGTCGCCGGCACCATCTCCACCAACGGTCAGGCGCGTGACGCGACCCGCCGAACAGCGCCATGACCACAGTTTTCCCGGCGTGTATTCCGGCGTCTTCGGCGGACCCGTTTCGGCCGGAGTGACGGTCGAACAGGATGGCGGCGACCTGCGCGTGGCGACGGAGGTCCAGAACCTCGTGGAAGGTCACGACTGGCCCACCGGCGTCGATTTCCGCAACGCCTTTCTGGTTGTCGAGGTTTCCCTGGCCGGGCAGCCGCTGGCGCAGCTCGACGGCGACCAGGTGCCGGGCTGGGCCAGCGACGACGTCGACGGCCGGCAGGAAGGCGACTACGGCGGGCTGGCCGGGCGCGGTTACGCCAAGGCGCTCGAAGGCCGCATCAACGACCTCGGCGATCCGGTCAGCCCGGTGTCGTTCATCGACGCAGACACGTTGCTGGCCAAGACCAAGATCCCGGCAGGCCAGGTCGGCCCGGCCGTGTTCACGTTCGAGCTGTCCGCCGACGCGAGCCCGGGCGACATCGTCGACGTGCGCACCCGGGTGATCTACCGGCGCCTGTGGCGCGCGATCGCGGTGACCAAGGAATGGCCGGACGTGGTGCAGGGCGAGCCCTTCGAGCGCACCGTCGCCGACGTGCAGTCCACGCACGTCCTGGCCGGTGTCGACGCGGACCTCGTCTTCGAAAACGGCTTCGAGGCTTCGTTGTAGCCCGCTCGGTTCGGCGGGAGCGGGTTCGGCCCGTTGCACCCGGTTTTTCCCGACTGATCAATCCGCCGGCGCGCCGCGATGTTCCAGGGAAACGCTGGATCACTCAGCGCGTGCGCTTGCGAGCCCTATCGGGAAAACTCGTTGTGGCTTCGGTGAGCGGAGCCTGGTGATTCCGGATGAGCGAGCCCGAAGGCCATGACCAGCGGCACCACGCGAGCTGCGACGCGTCCGGGTGAATCGCGCTGCGCGCCGAGTGATCGAGCGTTTCCCGGGCCCGGATCATGCATCGAGCGATGCCGCAGCCGATTTCATGAATCATCCGGCCTAGGCCAGGAAGGCCAGGCCGAGGAACGCGGCATAGACCACGACCAGGGCGAGCGCGCGGCGAATGGTGAGCTTGTCGTTGCCGGAGGAAATGAACATCGGTGAACTCCCGTTTTTCGATTTCATGGACGCTGGGAAATATAGGTTGTAAAATGCAACCTGAATCACACGATACCGGAAAGAGTTGCAAAAAGCAACCCGGTTTGGGACAATATCGTCCATGACGAAAACCAACGTGTTCGACTGCAACTGCCCGATGGCCCGCGTGACCGAGGTGATCGGCGAGCCCTGGACGCTGATGGTGCTGCGCGAGGCCTTTCTCGGCACGCGGCATTTCAACGAATTCGAGCGTGAGCTGGGCATCGCGCGCAACATCCTGTCGGTCCGGTTGCGAAAGCTGGTCGAGGCAGGGGTGCTCGAGCGCCTCCAGTCCGAGACCGATCGCAGGTCGTTCGAGTACCGGCTCACCGATTCCGGGCGCGGCCTGATGCCGGCGCTGGTGGCGCTGGCGCAGTGGGCCGGTGACTGCCTCTGCGACGGTTCCACGGCGACGCGCTTCGTCGAGCGCCGCACCGGGCGCGAAATCCCGGCGGTCGCGGTTCGGTCGGCAAACGGCCGGGTGCTCGACGCCGACGAGATCGCGATGGTGCCCGGCCCGGATGCGGACGAGGCGCTCAGGGCGCGCTACCAGCGCGTGCCGGCCGAAGCACGGGCGCGCTGAAATGGGTTCCGCCTCGACCGCCTCGCTTGCCCCGAAGGGCCTGCGCATGGACTTCGGCGTTCGCCAGGTCGTCGATACCGCATCGCAGTCCTGGGTCGACAGCCCCGCGGCCGGAGTGCAGCGCAAGCCGCTGGCGCGCGAGGAAGCCGAGGGCGGGCACGCCACGAGCATCGTTCGCTACCGACCGGGTTCGCGTTTCGAGCGTCACGAGCATCCGCTGGGCGAGGAAATCCTGGTGCTCGAGGGCACGTTCTCGGACGAGACCGGGGACTATCCGGCCGGCACCTACCTGCGTAATCCGCCGGGAAGCGGCCATGCCCCGTTCAGCCGCGACGGCTGCACGCTGTTCGTCAAGCTGCACCAGTTCGATCCCGACGACCGCGCCACGGTGTGCGTCGATACCGCCCGCAAGGCCTGGCAGCCGGGAATCGGCGGGCTGGAGGTCATGCCGCTGCACAACCACGGCAGCGAGAACGTCGCGCTGGTGAAGTGGCCCGCCGGTGAGCGCTTCCAGCCGCATCGTCACTACGGCGGCGAGGAGATCCTGGTGTTGTCCGGCGAGTTCATCGACGAGTACGGCCGCTATCCGACCGGCACCTGGATCCGGTCGCCGCATCTCAGCCAGCACCATCCGCGCGTCGAGCGTGAGACGACGATCTGGGTCAAGACCGGACACCTGGGCGCACCGGACTGAACCGGAACGACTCGCTTCGTCATCGGGCGGTAAGCCACGTCAACCCGACGCGGCCGACCCGCGTCGACTCCGCGCCCGGCCGCGCTGCCGTTCAGACCAGATCGCGTGGAATCGACTCGTCCCAGTCCTTGCAGAAGATCCGCTTCTCGCCGACCAGGCCCTGTTCGTAGACGTCGATGTTGGCGTGCAGTTCGAACGTCGTCGGCGTCGAGGTCAGCACGGTGCGCGTGACGGTGCGGATCTTCCAGCCACCGCGTTCGAGGCGGCGTTCCCAGACCGCCTCGGCGCGCGCCGAATCGAAATCGTCGGCGATCGACGAGTAGGTCTCGGTCGCGCGACTGTGGACGAGCAGATCGATGCCGTCGAGCCGGAATGTGCCGCGGTGGTCGGTCACGACCAGCTCGGAGCGGTCGGTCGCCAGATCGCGGTGAACCTCCCAGTTGTGGTGCGACGGCTCGACGACGGTGGTTGCCGGTCCTCGTGCCGCTTCCGGCGGGCCGAATTCGCGAAGCTCGAGATCGCTGTCGCGCGCCGGCCGCTCGGGCAGCACGAGTCGGCAATGCTCGGTATACAGCGTCAGCCGAACCGGCTTCGGCGGCGGCCACGCCAGCGGCCAGTACGAAGTCGACAGCGACAGCCGGATCCGGTGGCCGGCCGGGAACGAGTGGGCGATGCCGTTCATCCGGACCCGCACCCGATACCGGGAGCCCGGTTCCAAAGGCGCCGGGTGCTCGCTGCCGTCGCGGTGGGTCAGGTTCAACAGGCCGTAGGTCACGCGCGTGGCCTTGTCATCCGGGGCGACGTCGGAAAGCCTGGCGGCGATCATCGCGACCGGTTGGTCGACCGAAACCTCGAGCTCCGCGATCGGCGACGACAGGATCTCGAAGTCTTCCTTGAGCGGTTCGCTCTGGAAGACCAGCGATCCGCCGTCCTCCTCGCGCTGGTCGTAGGCCATGTCCGGTCCGGTGCCGTACGAGCACCACTTGCCGGCGAACAGCCCGACCGTCAGCGGCGACTGCACCGTATGCCGGTGCGCTTCGGCTTCCTCGGCCTGGCCGATCAGCCGGTAACGGGCCAGCCCGAATTCGCGACGGCGAACGTGGTCGGTTGGCCATTCGGCCTCGGCCACCCAGCGGCCCGGGCGCTCCTGGTACGAAGCGGCCGGGTCGATGTAGTCCTGCATCCAGACGCGCAGCATCGGCTCGTCCATCAGGCCGGTGTCCTTGCCCTTGAGCCAGTGATCCCACCAGCGCACCAGCTCCTGCAGGAACCCGATCGCCGGCCCGGGGACGCCGAGGTGCGGGTACCGGTGACTCCAGGGCCCGAGCAGGCCCTTGCGCGGCACCTTCAGATGCTCCATCAGCCGGAACGTGGCGTTGGAGTAGCCGTCGGCCCAGCCGCTGACCGAATAGACCGGGCAGCGAATCGCCGCGTAGTCCTCGCATACCGAGCCGTGGGCCCAGTAGTCGCCGCGGCGCTGCCGCCGGAGCCATTTCGACAGCCACAGGCCACTGCCCTCCAGCCGGTCGAACCACATCTGGCGCCAGCGATCGCCGACCAGTTCCGGGTCGGGCGGCATCGAGTTGTAGGCGAACATCACCGAAGCCCAGGAAATGTTGTCGCCGAGCAGGCAGCCGCCCATGTGGTGCACGTCGTCGGCGTAGCGGTCGTCCGAGGCGCAGACCGCGACCACGGCCTTGAGCTCGGGCGGCTGCAGCGCCGCGATCTGCAGCGCGTTGAAGCCGCCCCAGGAAATGCCCATCATGCCGCAGTCGCCGGTGCACCATTCCTGGCGCGCGAGCCACTTCAGCACGGCCAGCCCGTCGTCCAGTTCCTGCTGCAGGTATTCGTCTTCCAGCACGCCGTCGGACTCGCCGCTGCCGCGCAAGTCCACGCGTACGCAGGCAAAGCCGTGGCCGGCCAGGTATCGGTGCATCGGCTCGTCGCGGCCGGTCGTCCCGAAGCGCTTGCGGTAGGGGATGTACTCGACGACGGCCGGCACCGGCCGTTCATCGACCGGACGCCAGATTCGCGCGGCCAGCCGAACGCCGTCGGCCATCGGGATGAAGACGTTGGTTTCCTCCTGCACTTCGCAGGGCAGCTGTTCGACGATGTTCACGCTGCGTCTCCTTCACCGATGGTCGGTCGCGTGCGGATGTCGAGCAGTTCGCAGGTGTGCTGGTATCGATCCAGCAGCTCTTTCTGGTGATCGGCGCCGAGGAAAATTTCGGCGAACTCGTAGCTGTAGCTGTCCTGCAGCGTCAGGTCGCTGAGCCGCATCCCGGCATCGGCAAACACCCGCAGCAGCGCATCGGGATAAGCCGCGTGCACGCGCTCGATGTCGGCCGACGTCGGCGCACGCTCGACAACGGCATCCTCGAAATAACGCAGCATGAACTTCGCGGCCAGCGCGTGGCGTCCTTCCCGATGCGGGAATTCGGGACGCCGGCCCAGCCCCAGGTCGACGATGACCTTCTGGTTGACCGCACCGTCGACCATCAGGAACAGCGGCGAATGGGATTTCGAGATGCGTGCGTTGGCTTCGAGCAGGTGAATCGCATCGTCGTCGGCGTGCCAGAAGAACTCGATGTTGAACGCCGCGCCGTGGTAGCCGATATGCCGGATGAAGCGCTTCGCCGCATCGATCATCCGCGCCTGGACCGGCGGCGGGAGCTTGGACGGGTACTGGTAGCGGGAAAAGCAGGAATGGTGTCTGCCGGAGCGGATCGAATCGACGACGCCGAAGATCTCGACATCGTCGCCGAAGCCGTAGCCTTCCAGCGTGCACTGGAAGCCTTGGGAGACGATCTCCTCGGCGATGCAGTGATAGCCGTCGACCGCGCGCACGCTTTCGGGCGCGTCGACGTGGGCCATGAACTCGTTGAGCGGCCGCGCCATGATGCCGATCCGGTCGCGGATTTCCGGCAGGTGGGCGTTGAAGGTTTCCGGACCGTCGATGAAGAAGCCCAGAAACGACGAGTGCGACTTGACCGGCTTGAGCCAGAACGGAAAGTCGAGCCGGACCTGGCTGAGCGGGTCGTCGGCAAACGGGTCGATGGCCTGGAAGCCCGGCACCATGTCCGGCAGCACTTCCCGCTGCGAGGTCCGCGACCAGAACTTGTGCTCGCACCGGGCAACCGCCTCCAGCGGTGCGCCCGGCAACCCGGCCTCGTGCGCAACCAGCGGCACGATCAGCGAGGTCGGCGCGTCCCAGTAGCCGATCACCGCGTCGGCGCCGCCTGGCTGCGCCGCGAACGTTTCGCGGGCCCGATCGATCAACGCATCGAACGGCGGGTAGCGGTCGTCCGGCGCGTGAACCATTTCGCTGTAGTCGAACAACGGCAGGAACCGCAGTTCGTCCGGCGCGATGGTGTCGAGCAGTTTCTTGTGGAATGCGTCGAGTCCGGAGACGAACACGTTCTTCATGACAGCCTCCACTTTCTGTTTGCGGGAGGAGGGCCCGCGAGATCGCCGATGGGCGATCTCGCGGGCCCGTGCTGTCTTCAACCCTAGAGGTTTCGTTCTCCGGTCGCCCTGACCTGAGTCATGGCCGGTCGGGGCGCTGTCGCCAGCCGGTCCCGGTCCGGTTTGCTCAGCCCTGTTCCAGCAAGCGCCTGAGATCGATCACCGCGGCGTTGGCCCGGGCGACGTAGTTGGCCATGACCAGCGAGTGATTGGCGAACACGCCGAAGCCGCCGCCGTTGAGCACCATCGGACTCCACAACGGCTTCTGGCTCGCCTCGAGTTCGCGAATGATCTGCGCCAGGCTGGCCTTGGCGTTCTTGTCGGCCAGCACCGATTCGAGGTCGTGTTCGATGGCGTGCAGGAAGTGGATCAGCGCCCAGGTGGTTCCGCGCGCCTCGTAGAACACGTCGTCGATCTTGAGCCACGGCGTCTTGACGCGAACCTCCGAGCCGATATCGGTGTTTTCCGATGCCGCGCGCTCGCCGCTGAGGTCGGTGTTCAGGCGCCGCTCGCCCACGCTGGCCGAGAGCTGCTGGCCGATATTGCCGAGCCGCTTCTCGACCAGCGACAGGTACTCGCGCAGGTTGTCGGCGCGCGCATAAAAGCGCGCGTCGGCCGCATCCGGGTTGCCGAGCCGCTCCAGGTAGCCCTCCAGTGCGCGCATGCCCTTGCGGTACTCGCGCTCGGTCGAAGGCAGGAGCCACGAGCCGTAGTCGAACGAGAACTGCGGGTCGGCGATCGCCAGGTCCGGGTCCTCGCCGGACTGGGTCTGCGAGCGGCTGAAGTCGTTGCGCATCGCGCGCGCCAGGTCGCGCGCCTGGACAATGACGCCGGTTTCCCAGCTCGGCATGTTGTCGAGGAACACGAACGGCGGCATCACGTCGTTGTTCAGGTAGCCGCCGCGCTTGTGCAGCATCGTGTCCATGACCTCGACCAGCGTCGCGGTGGTGACGTAGCCGGTTACCGGCTCGTGGCCGTTTCGGTCCGCGCGCGCCTCGGCCCGGGCCACGACGTCGAACACCGCCGGCTCGTGATCAACGTAGAACATCACCGCGCCGAACAGCACGATCAATCCCAGCAACGACAGCGTGATGATCCGCCGTCGGCCGGTTCCAACGATTCGATTGAGTCGGTTCATGGGCGCAGTGCTCCTGCCTTCGGGTCGTGCAGGCGTAGATGGGGGCTGCCGCGCCGCAGCGCAAATCGGCGCCCTCGACCTTGACGCGGGCGTGGACACATCGGGTAGGATCGAATCCGCTGAAGGCTCGCGCGAATCGGGGGATGGGCGGCGAGCTGCGGCAGATTGCGAACTTCTGCGCCGGTACGGACCCGGTGACGGAGGGGTGGCGCAGCAATTTCAGAAGGGGTCGCGACAATGAGCAACGATCCGCGCCGGATCACGCAGTTGCTGAAGCGCTGGGGCGAAGGTCCGGCCGCCGACAGCGAGGCGCTGATGTCGGCGGTCTACGAGCAGCTGCGCCGGATCGCCGCGCGCCAGTTCGCCGGCGAGTCCGACGGGCACACGCTGCAGCCCACCGCGCTGGTCCACGAAGCGTTCCTGCAGCTCGGAGAGGCGGACCTCGAGTTCAACGACCCAATTCGAGATTAAGCCACTCAGCCCCCGTTTCTCCGAGAACCGATGCGAATGGCTCGAGGTAACCAATCCTGCTGGCACTCGGCGCGTCCTGGTAGAACGGCTCTGTTCTCGATCGAACCCGGATGACTGCGTCACGTGCGCGGAGCAGGCCAATGCCGGCAGTGCCAGATCTCCTGACGGCAGAACCGTTCAGGCCAAGGCGCTGAAGATTGATCCGACGCTACAAGCC
>CAYPZP010000134.1:0-8898 GCA_964415285.1 uncultured Halomonas sp.
AACGTAAAGCTTCTCGGGAGCTGACAGAGAGTGCTGACCGATCGATGTGACTGGGATGAAGACCTCCGTACCGTCTGCGAAGTCGACAATGGCAGCGCCCCGAGGCTCTCCGCCGCCGTGGCGAAGCGCGAGTCCATGGCTGTGCATGAAGAGCTCGACCGCCTCGAGCACCGGTGTGCTGACCATGTCGAGATTCTCCTGCCAGAGGTCTTCGTAATGGCCCGAAAGCGCGTTCTCGATGATTCGTCGGTTGACTGCCGCAGGGCCGGGGCCGATGAGATCGATGGCCGAGTCGATACGGTCCGGCAACTCGAGCTCTTCGGGCGAAAGGCGGCGATACACGTTTCCCCAGAGGCCAAGGACCACGTCCATGGCACCGACCAGTTCTTCGACGAACACCGGATCGCTGTCGATGGCAACCACGTCGAGGTCGACCGTCTCGTCGCCCAGCCGGCCGGGATCGGGATCGCGCACGATTCGGCTGACGCGATAGGCCGGTGCCTCTTTGGCGGCGATGTTGACGACGTAGACGAGCTGCGGAACCGGCTCGAATCGGTCGTCGGCTTTGAAATCCAGGACGCGCTGGGCCGCGGCGTTCGCATAGCGTGCGCCGGAATCGCAACGGAGGCACAAGGCGAGAATCGGAACATCGGATTGCCCGGCGCCTCGATGCGGAGCCGCCTCTGCAAATCCACCAAACGGCCAGATCAAGACCGCAGTCAACAGCAACAGGATCGCGGACTCGCGATTGCAAGCCCTGCTCAGAAGGGAACGGTTCATTACCAACCTCTCGATTGTCCAACGCCAAGAACACTCGCCCCTGCCCCAACAGAGGTGAACTACAGGTTATTCGCTGGGCATTGGTTTTTCAAGTTTGGGCGCCGCCTCGAGCTTTTGAGCCAAGCTGGTTCGGACAAGAACCCTCGGCCTTCGGAGAGGCCTCCTACAGGGAAAATCGCTTTAGAGCGTAGCGAGCAGCGCGCTGACGGTGGGCGCCGGAACGCAGGATCCGCAGTGTACGAACTGGGTACATGAGGATTCCGAGCACCGCAGGGCGCCGCTATTGGATACCGGAAAAATCGGCTCAGGGCGTAGCGAGCGGCCCGCTGGCGTTGACCGCTGGAGCGCAGCGACCGCAATGTACATACAAGTACATGAGGATCGCGAGCACCACCGGGCAGCGGCAGCGGGACGCGCAGTAGCCCTGAGCCGATTTTTGAGGGCGTAGCGAGCGGACCGCTGACGTCGACCTCCGGAGCGCAGGACCCCGGAGCGTACATTTCAGTACGCGAGGATGCCGAGCACCGCAGGGCGCCGTCAGCGGTTCGCGCAGTAGCCCTAAGCGGCGTCGCGGATTGTTTCGCCTTTTTCTGTTAACCCCGCCTGCAACTCCTCGATCTCGAAGTCGTCGACGGCAACGATCTCCATCACGCGCTCGCGCACGCTCAGCAGCATGTTGGCTTCCTTGTCGGTCAACACGCCCGCGGCATGCGCCGAATCGACCTGCTCGCGATAGGTCAGACCGCCCGCCTTGCCGGAACGCACCGCCTTGACCAGCTTGCGCTCGACCGGCTCTGCGGCGATGACGTCGGGCAGCAGCGTTTCCATGTTGCCCGGCACGTGACCCGGGCGATCGGTCTTGTAGCAGCCGCGGGTCAGACGTTCGCGGGTCTCCGACGGCGAGAGCATGAGTGCTGCGACCTTGTGGCCGAGGCGGTCGTTGGGACGACGCTCGTTGGCGCCCAGCGGGAACACGACGCGTCGCAGGATCGGTCGCACGAACGCGAACGGGTAATTGTCGATGACGCCCTTGAGCGCTTCCTGGATCCGGTAGATGGCGTCGTGGAAGGCCCAGGCCAGAATCGGCTGATCGGCCGCCGGACGGCCTTCGTACTCGAAGCGGCGCAGCATCGCGGAGCTGATGTAGAGCCAGCTCAATGCGTCGCCGAGCCGGCCGGAGATCTTCTCCTTCATCTTCAGCTTGCCGCCGTAGGTGACCAGCGCGATGTCGGCCATCAGCGAGAACGCCGCGGTGTATCGGCTGAGCTTGCGGTAGTACTTCTTGGTCTGGCGATCACCGGGTACGACGGCGAACTTGGCCAGGCTCAGGCCCAGCACCAGCGAGCGCGAGGCGCAGGAGATGCTGTGGCCGATGTGCTTGAACAGCAGCTTGTCGAACTGCACGAGACGCTCTTCCTCGTCCTCGAGCTGCATGGCCTCCATTTCCTTGAGCACGAACGGGTGGCAGCGGATCGCGCCCTGGCCGAAGATCATCAGCGAGCGAGTCAGGATGTTGGCGCCCTCGACGGTGATCCAGATCGGCGAACCCTGCCAGCCGCGACCGAGGTAGTTGCGCGGCCCGAGGATGATGCCCTTGCCGCCGTGGATGTCCATGGCGTCCTTGATCACCTCGCGCGACAGCTCGGTGCAGTGGTACTTGGCCAGCGCGCCGGGCACGGCCGGTTTCTCGCCGGCATCCACGGCCGAGGCGGTCTGGCGCGACAGCGCGCTGATCGCGTAGGTGTTGGCCGCGATCCGCGCCAGCGCTTCCTCGACGCCCTCGAAGCGGCCGATCGGCAGGCCGAACTGCTTGCGGATGCGGGCGTAGGCGCCGGTGGCCAGGCAGGCGAGCTTGGCGCCGCCGGTGGTCGACGACGGCAGTGAAATCGCGCGGCCCACCGACAGCGACTCGACCAGCATGCGCCAGCCCTTGCCGGCGTACTCGGTGCCGCCGAGCAGGAACTCCAGCGGCACGAACACGTCCTGGCCGCGGATCGGGCCGTTCGGGAACGGGTTGTTGAGCGGCATGTGGCGCCGACCGATGTCCATCCCGGGGACGTCGCGCGGCAGCAGCGCCAGCGAAATGCCGATGTCTTCGGTATCGCCGATCAGGCCTTCCGGATCGTAGAGCCGGAACGCCAGTCCCACCACGGTGGCGACCGGCGCCAGGGTGATGTAGCGCTTGTCGAAGGTCAGCCGCATGCCGAGCACTTCCTTGCCTTCCCACTCGCCCTTGCAGATCACGCCGTAGTCGGAAATCGACGTGGCGTCCGAGCCGGCGGTGGTCGAGGTCAGCCCGAAGCACGGGATTTCCTCGCCGGAAGCCAGCCGCGGCAGGTAGTGGTTCTTCTGTTCGTCGGTGCCGTAGTGCAGCAGCAATTCGGCCGGGCCCAGCGAGTTCGGCACGGCGACGACCGAGCCGACCGTGGCGCTCATGCCGCCGACCTTCTCCAGCACGGCGCGGTGCGCGACGGCGGAAAATCCGAGCCCGCCGTATTCCTTGGGAATGATCATGCCGAAGAACTTGTTCTTCTTGAGATGCTCCCAGGCCTGGTCGGACAGGTCGATCCGGTAGTGTGTGAATTCCCACTCGTCGATCATGCCGCACAGCTCTTCGACCGGACCGTCGATGAACGCCTGCTCCTCGACCGTCAGTTCCGGCAGCGGCTGGTTGATCAGCTTCTTCCAGTCCGGGTCGCCGCTGAACAACTCGCCCTCGAAGCCGACGGTGCCGGCGTCGAGCGCGATCTGCTCGGTTTCCGAGATTTCCGGCGTCATCTTCTGGAACGACTTAAGCACCGGCGCGGTGACGAACTCGCGCCGCCACGGCAGGTGATTCAACGGAACGGCGACGGCTGCGAAGACCACCCAGGCCAGCGTCAGCAGCAGCCAGCCCGGCTCACCGGCCAGCGTGAACGCCAGCAGCGCCGCGGCGGTGGCGCCGGTCCAGACCGCCAGCGAGGTGCGCAGGAAACTGCAGGTCACCGCAACCGCGGCGAGGACGAGGAAGAACAGAAGCGTGGTCATCTGGAATCTCCTTGGGGCGTGTGTTTCTTGAGAAACGGCACCGCCGCATGCAGGAATCGATCGTTGACATCCCCGGCGACCATGTGACCGGCGTCGGCTACCGAAACGTGCTCGGCGTGGGGGCAGAGTTTGAGGAATTCCTCGACGTGCTCGTCGAAAATCAGGTCGCTCTGGCCGCCGGAAATCAGCAAGGTGGGCTTCTTGAGCTTGCGCGCGGCCGATTTGAGGCGGCTCTGGAGGTTTTTGCTCTTCTCGGCCAGGGCCAGCATCGCCGGATCCCAGTGCCAGTACCAGCGTCCGTCTTCGCCTTCACGCAGATTGCGCTTGAGGCCTTCGGCGGTGGCCGCTGAACGTCGATGCGGAAGGAAATTGCGCACCGCGGTGCGCGCCTCGTCCAGCGACTCGAAACCCTTGGGATGCTGACGCATGAACGAGAGCATCGCTTCGACGCCCTTGTCGTCCCAGCGCGGGGCGATATCGACCAGCACCAGGGCCCGGAGGTCGGCAATCGGTTTCTCCGAGTGCGCCAGCAGCGCGGTCAGGCCGCCCATGGAGGCGCCGACCAGCAGCGGCGGATGCGGCAGCGACGCGCACACCCGGCGAAAGTCCTCGACGAACTGCTCGAAGATGTATCGGCCCGAAGGCGCCCGGTCGGAGTTGCCGTGCCCGCGGGCGTCGTAGCTGACCGCCTGCCAGCCGCTGGCGGCCAACTGGCGGGCGGTTTCGGCCCACGCGAACTGGGTCTGCCCGAAGCCGTGCGCGAGCAGCACGCACGGGGCACGTTCATGGCCAAGGTAGCGCACGTCCAGCCGAACGCCGTCGTCCGTCCATATCTGGCGTCGCCGGATTTCGTGGTTGTTGAGGCTTCTGATCGCTTCCATACGCTACAGTATGGGGCCGTCCCAATCCTTCGTCAATCGCTCGCCGAAGCTGGCGAAATGCTGCATCGGCGCGGGTGAATCAGGCGTCGAGATCCGGAATCAGCTTGGATTCGTACCAGGCGATCTGGTCCTTGAGCCTGAGCTTGCGCTTTTTCAACCGGGTCAACTGGAGTTGATTCACCGAGGCGCCCTCTGCCATTCTCGAAATCGCCTCGTCGAGATCGCGGTGTTCCGTGCGCAAATCCAACAGGATTTCAGCAATTTCGCCTGGGGATTCCCGCATCCCGGTGCTCCATGGAGTGGCCGGTCGGTTCCGACCAACCCGGACGGACCAGTTTATCAGGCGTCGGCGCAAAAACAAATATGCCAGATTCGACCCGGCCCGGCCCGGGTTGCGCTCGTTGATTCGGACCGCAACGGCCGCGGGCCATTCGACCGGGGAGCCGGAATTGGTATGATTCGGCGTTTCCAATGCCGGGGTCAACGCATGCGCGCGTGTGATCGAGTCGGAAAATACAACGCCGACAAACAGTTCAAGAAGCTGCGCAAGCACGTCGGCAAGGCGATCGGCGACTACGGCATGATCGGCGACGGCGACCGGGTGATGGTCTGCCTGTCCGGCGGCAAGGACAGCTACGCGATGCTGGACCTGCTGCTGAGCCTGCAGCGCCGGGCGCCGGTGGATTTCGAGCTGTTCGCGGTCAATCTCGACCAGAAGCAGCCGGGCTTTCCCGAACACGTGCTGCCGGAGTACCTGGAATCGATCGGCGTGGCCCATCACGTCATCGAGCGCGATACCTACTCGGTGGTCAAGCAGGTGATTCCGGAGGGCAAGACCACCTGCGGGCTGTGCTCGCGGCTGCGGCGGGGCAATCTCTACACCTACGCGAAGGAAAACGGTTTCACGAAGATCGCGCTGGGCCATCACCTGGACGACATTGTCGAGACCTTCTTCCTGAACCTGTTCCACGGCGGCACGCTCAAGGCCATGCCGCCGAAGCTCAGGAGCGACGACGGCGACAACGTCGTGATCCGTCCGCTGGCCTACTGCCGCGAGCGGGATCTGGCGAAGCTCGCTGCGGTGCGCGAGTACCCGATCATTCCCTGCAACCTGTGCGGCTCGCAGCCCAACCTGCAACGCCAGGCCGTCAAGGCGATGCTGGCGGGCTGGGACAAGCAGCACCCCGGGCGCACCGAGACGATGTTCAAGGCACTGACCAACGTCGCCCCGTCGCAGCTCTGCGACACGCAGCTGTTCGACTTCCTCGGCCTGGATTCGGCGGCCGAGACGGTGCAACCGGCAGCGCCGGAGTGGTTGATGCCGGGGCGCCGCGGCAGCGAGGTGGCCTGATCGTCACGATTGGCCGGCATGACTTTAGGAACTGGTAGCAGCGGGCCGACAGTCGTTATCATCACCGGAAGGGAAGACGAAAACGGAGATCGGCCATGAAGATTCGCGGAATCGCACTGCTCGCGGCACTGCTGCTCGGCGGCTGTTTCAGCATCAACAGCGATATCGAAGTCGGCGACGGGCAGTCCGTCGACGGCAGCCTGAACACGATTAACGGTCAAGTCAGCGTGGGTTCCGAGAGTGTCGTTGACGGCAATGCCAAGACCGTCAACGGCTCGATCTCGATCGGCGCGCGCAGCATCGTCGAGCATATCGAGACGGTCAACGGCAAGATCACGCTGGGCGCCGGGGCACAGGCCGATTCGATCGAAGCGGTCAACGGCAGCGTCGAGATCGGGGAGAAGGCCCAGGTCGGAGGCGTGGTGGAAACGGTCAACGGCCGGGTACTGGTCGGCCGCGATGCGGTCGTCGAGGGTCTCATCGAGTCCATCAACGGCCAGATCCGCCTGTCCGGCGCAACCGCGGGCGCGCTGCGCAACGTGCGCGGCGGCATGGTGCTGGAGGCCGGTAGCCGCGTTCTCGGCGAGCTGCGCGTGGTCAAGGGGAGCAACGGCGAAAGCGACGACTCGGTGCTGGTCGAGATCTACGCCGATTGCGAGGTCGCCGGGCCGCTGGTGTTCGAAAGGCCGGTACGTCTGCGCATCCACGAAAGCGCAACGGTTGGCGCGATCCAGGGTGCCGAGCCGGAGTACTTTTCGGGCTGAGGCTCGGGCTTCAGCGACCCAATCCGCGAGCCTGGAAGGCCAGGCGCCAGTCCGGAAGGATGGGATTGGCCGAACGCGCTGAGACAGCCGCGTTCGGGTTCGGCGGCGTCAATCGTAGCGCTTGCCTTCGTGCTCGATCCAGCCGCCGCCGCCAGGCTGGTCCGGATCGGCGTAGGTCCGGGAAATGAAGCCGCCGCGGGCGTCCCAGGTGTAATAGCCCTGGGCACGAACCACATCGCCGCGCTCGACCGGCACGCGCGTCGAATCGTCGAGCGAATGACGCACCTGGACCACGATTTCATCGTTGAGCCGGATCAGGAAGCGCTGGCGGGCTCCGTCGATGTCCTCATCGCCCAGCAGATTCTGCACCGGCGCCTCGGCACTGACCCAGATCCCGGTGCGACCCTGTTGAAAACTCTCGATCAAGCGCTCATTGGACAGCGGTGCTTCCCCCGAACCACATCCCCCCAGCACCAAGCACAGGCCGATGAGCGATAACGAACTCAAAATCCGCATTGCGGCACCTTCGTACTCGGTTTGGGCAAAGCATACCAGATTAGAGCGTGAACTCTAACCGATCGCAAGGTTTGCCGCACCGGGGCAAAAGACGTTGCGGAGCTGGATTCGCGGGAATTCAAGCGACATTCGGTTGATGGGAATCAACACAGCGCAAACCCCTCGACCGGGGCGTCGCCGGACCCGGGGCCCGGCGCACGAGCAAGACCCGGAACACGATTGAAACGGCGAGGCCGAATCAGCTCTTGAGTTTCTTGCGCAGGCGCTCGAGTGCGGCAAGCTGCGCCACGGCTTCGGCCAGCTGGGCCTGCGCTTCGGCCATTTCCATGTCGGCGGTTCGATCCTTGAGCGCGCGCTCGGCTTCTTCCTTGGCCTTGACCGCGGCGGCTTCGTCCAGATCGTGAGCGCGGGCCGCCGTGTCGGCCAGTACCGTGACGACGTGGGGCTGGACTTCCAGCATGCCGCCCGATACGTAATAGAACGCCTCTTCGCCGTCGGGCTGAATGACGCGAACCTGGCCTGGCTTGATACGGGTCAGCAACGGCGCATGGCGCGGCGCGATGCCCAGTTCGCCTTCCTCACCGGTGACGACGACCATGGACGCCTCGCCGGAGAAAATTTCCGCCTCGGCGCTGACGATATCGCATTGGATCGTTGATGCCATTGGTTCCATTACTCCCGATCGGGCAGTTTCTACGCCCGCTCAGTCCGAGGCGGGCGAAATCGGCCTGGGCCGGCGGGCCTTCTTATGCGGCCTTCTTGTCGAGCATTTTCTCGCCCTTTTCCACGGCCTCGTCGATGGTGCCGACCATGTAGAACGCCTGCTCCGGAAGATGGTCGTATTCGCCTTCGACGATGCCCTTGAAGCCGCGAATCGTGTCCTTGACCGAGACATAGACACCCGGCGAGCCGGTAAATACCTCGGCGACGAAGAAAGGCTGAGAGAAGAAACGCTCGACCTTGCGCGCGCGCGCGACGGTTTGCTTGTCTTCTTCCGACAGCTCGTCCATGCCCAGGATGGCAATGATGTCCTTGAGCTCCTTGTAGCGCTGCAGCGTGCCCTGCACCTTGCGCGCGACGTCGTAGTGCTCCTGGCCGACGACCAGCGGATCGAGCTGGCGGGACGTCGAATCGAGCGGGTCCACGGCCGGGTAGATGCCGAGCTCGGCGATCTGGCGCGAAAGCACGACGGTGGCGTCGAGATGCGCGAAGGTCGTGGCGGGCGACGGATCGGTCAGGTCGTCAGCCGGCACGTAGACGGCCTGGATGGACGTGATCGATCCGGTCTTGGTCGACGTGATGCGCTCCTGCAGGTCGCCCATTTCCTTTGCCAGCGTCGGCTGGTAACCCACCGCCGACGGCATGCGGCCGAGGAGCGCCGAGACCTCGACGCCGGCCAGCGTGTAGCGGTAGATATTGTCGATGAACATCAGCACGTCGCGGCCTTCGTCGCGGAACTTCTCGGCAATCGTCAGGCCGGTCAGCGCCACGCGCAGACGGTTGCCCGGCGGTTCGTTCATCTGACCGTAGACCAGCGAGACCTTGTCGAGGACGTTCGAGTCCTTCATCTCGTGGTAGA
>CAYPZP010000135.1:0-8842 GCA_964415285.1 uncultured Halomonas sp.
ACCGTTCGTTTTCGTCGACGAGATGGGGCCGGCCGACTTCGGTAGCGGCGAGGGCATCGACGTGCGCCCGCACCCGCACATCGGCCTGGCGACGGTGACCTGGATGTTCGAGGGCGAGATCCTTCACCGCGACAGCCTGGGTAACGAACAGCGCATCCGACCGGGTGCCGTCAACCTGATGACCGCCGGTCGCGGCATCGTGCATTCCGAACGCACGCATCCCGACCTTCGGGCTTCGGGCCAGCGCCTGCACGGACTGCAGATCTGGATGGCGCTTCCGCAATCGTTGCAGGAGTGCGAGCCGGCCTTCGAGCACCTTCCGGCCGAGCGCATTCCCGGTTTCGAGCACGACCGCGTGCGCGGATCGGTGGTCATCGGCAGTTTCGACGGCGTCGAATCTCCGGTCGCGTTTCCGGCCCCGGCGCTGTATCTGGTCGTCGAGTTGGACGTGGGTGCAACCTTCAAGGTTCCGGAAAACTTCGAGGAGCGTGCGGTTTACGTCGTCGACGGCTCGGTGACCGTCGGCGGCTGCCGGCTCGGCCACGGCGACATGGGCGTTTTCAACCCCGGGCTTGCCCACATCGTCTGCGACACCGATGCCCGCGTGGCGCTGTTCTGCGGTCCGGCGTTTCGCCGCCGGCATATGTGGTGGAACTTCGTGCACACGGACCGCGAGCGCATCGAGCAGGCCAGGCAGGACTGGCGCGAGGTGCGCTTCGACACCGTTCCCGGCGACAAGGACGCATTCATCCCGCTGCCCGGGGACTGACTCCGGCCCGCATCAGGTGCTGCCGGCCGCGGCCATCGCCGCCACGATCGCGCTGGCCGCGATTGCCGCGACCGCCCGGATCATGAGCCGCGCGAGGCGCTGGCCGCGACCGAACGAGGCGCTCCAGCCAATCGCCGCGAACATCAGCATGACGACCAGCGGACGATATCCCAGCGGCTGTTCCGGCCACGGACCGGACGACCAGATCCAGGCGCCGGCGCAGACGATCAGCAGCAGGTAGAGGTCGAGCAGTCGATTCAGCATCGGCCCGCTGCAGCCGGCGGCCGGACCGTCAGCGCAGCTTCTGGCTGTAGCTGGGTGCGCGCAGCACGGCGTTGATCAGCAGCGCGTTCAGGCCATCCAGGTAGGCGCGCACGGCCGGGTCCTCGGTGAACCCGATCACCATGCCGCGCCCGCGGCGCTGGCTCACGACGAACGGCTTGAACGCGAGTTGCAGGCGATTCTCTTCCCACAGGTGGCCGCCGACCAGCAGCTGATCGGCCGCGGCGAAGCGCGCCACGTTGCGACCGCGGTCTCGCGAGATCGGCTGGAATACGCGGTTGCCACGGATCAGCACGTTGACGGTCTCGGCCACACCGGCGGCCATCCAGTGATCGGCATCGACGACCGCGCGCACCAGCACGCCGGCGACCGAGTCCGGGGCCTCGGCTTCGGGCGTGACCAGCGCTTCGAACTGCGCTTCGGACTCGATCCGGGTGCCGGGCACGCGCGAGCCTTCGGGCTCGTCGTCCGCATCGCCGTTGGATTCGCCGGGTTCGCGTACCTGGTTTTCGGCACGGAAGGCCAGCAGATCGACATCCGGATCTGCGGCCCACTCGGTGCCGCCGGCCATCGTCACCAGCACGCCGCCGTCGGCAACCCAATCGGCCAGGTGATCGCGCCCGCGCTCGCCGAGTGCGGCCCCGTAGCGGCTGCCGTCGGGCAGTATCACGACGTCGAAGCGATTCAGGTCTGCGTCGCGCAGGGTCTGCGTGCGGATCGGGACCACGGGATAGCCGAACTGACGCTCGAGCACGAACCGGACCGCGCCGGGCGCGTAGCGACTGGTGGGCTCGTCCCAGGCCAGCGCAATGCGCGGCGCGATCAGCGTGCGCACCCGGTTGCTGCCGAAATTCGGGCCTTCGGTGATCCAGCTGCCGTCGACGCCGAACACCGTCGCGCCGGTGCTCGCGGCCAGATCGGCCAGCGTCCCGGCGAGATTCCCGGGGTTCCGGGCGACCGGGAAGATCAGCGAGCCGGCCGGGTACTCGCGTCCGTCGTGCACGAAGGGCCGCTCGTTGGAGCGAACCATGAGCCCGCGGCGCAGCGCGGCGGCCATCAGTTTGGCGGTCGCGCGCGAGCCGCCGGGCGCGAGCCAGGCGACATCGGCGTCGCTGCCGGACAGCGCGCCTTCGGGCTGCTCGCCGGCGGCGACGATCCGCATGCCGTCGACCGTGACCGGCCGGCCGCAGCGCACGACGTCGATGTTGAACATCAGCGGCAGCGACCAGGCGGTGACGTCGTAGATCTCGTCGCGGAGATCCTTGGCGCGTCGGCGTTCCTGCTCGGCGATGAAGTCGGCGTCCATTTCGACGTTCTCGTCGAGCAGCACCCGGGCCTTGCGGTATTCGGGTTGATCGGCGGGGATCACATAGCTGCCCGGCGCCAGGTCGCGACCGCAGGCACGCGTCGGCTCGGTCACGCGCCAGGTGTCGATGCCGTGCGTGGCCAGCAGCGCGCCGAGGCGGTCGGCGCCGCCCTGATCGGTCTGGGTCGGGATCACCCAGGCGCGCGGACCGTCGTCGCGCGCCATCTCGATGGCCGAGGCGCGGTAGCCGCGGAAGTCGTTCCAGAGGCGCTCCCGGTTCTCGGCCACCGTCTGCGCCGTGGCGACGGAAGCGACGAAATGGTGACGCACGGCGTCGGCGTAGGTCAACGTCGAACCGTCGCGCCGGCGCAGCACCAGTCCGCGCGGCGAGCCTTGTTCGTAAGTCATCGCGACGCCGCCGTAGTACGACGGCCAGCTGGCGCCGTAGCCCGGATAGAACGCGTCGTAGACCTCGCGTGTGAAGTAGCTGAACCCGAAACGGTCGAACCAGCGTGCGTTGTTGCGACCGAAGCGCGACAGGTTTGCACGCTGGTCGGCGGCCAGCAACGGGTTGTAGGGCACGGCCTCGGGGGCGAAGAAGTAGGTCGAGTCGCCACCCATTTCGTGGGCATCGACGAACGCCAGCGGGTACCAGTCCAGCAGTGCGGCGACGCGGCCGATGGTTTCCGGCTGCGTAATCGCCAGCCAGTCGCGGTTGAGGTCGAACAGGTAGTGGTTGGAGCGGCCCGACGGCCACGGCTCGTCGTGCTCGGCGGCCAGCCGCGAGGCGGCCGGCTCCAGCCCCTCGGCCGACTCGAACGAGTGCACGAAGCGAGCGCGCCCGTCCGGATTCTGCAGCGGGTCGATGAACACCAGCGTTTCGGCGAGGATCGAGTCGACGACCGGATCGTCGATCGCCGCCAGCAGATGCCAGGCCGTTAGCAGCGCCGAGTCGGCCGGCGAAATCTCGTTGCCGTGCACCGAGTACGAAAGCCAGGTGGTTCCGGGCACGCGGCCGATCGCGGCATCGATCTTGCCGGCATCGTGGCGATCGGGATGGGCGATGGTCTGGATATCGTCCCGGATGGCGGCCAGGTCGTCGATCCGCTCGGGCGTGCCGATCACGACGAAGAACAGCGCGCGGCCCTGCCAGCTCTGCGCGTATTCGAACAGCCGGATGCGCTCCGGGTAGGCTTCGACTAGCGCCTCGAAGCCGGCGCGCAGCTGTGCCGGCGAACTGATGCGCTCGCCGATGGCATGGCCGAGAACGTCTTCGAACGCCGGTGCGCCCGGGTCGTAGTCGGTTCCGGGCCAGAAATCGTCGGCGGCGTGGAGTCCGGCGGAAATGAACAGGCAAAGGGCGGTGATCAGCGTGCGCATGGGGTCTCTTCGGATTCGGCTTTGGCCACGAGGATAGCCGATGCGCGCCCGTGCCGGCCGGCGGCCTTGAATCCGAAGCCGGCTGCCGGAAAGTCATCGTTGGACGCAACGAGGAGGAGGTCGAGATGGGCTACCACATCAGCAAGACGCTGGACGCGCCGATGGCACAGGCGCGCCGGCGAGCGATCGACGCGCTGGCCGAGGAGGGTTTCGGCGTGCTGACCGAAATCGACGTTCAGGCGACGATGAAGAAGAAGCTGGATCGCGAGATGCGCCCGTACACGATTCTCGGCGCCTGCAATCCGGAAATGGCGTGGCGGGCGATGCAGGTCGAGCCCAGGATCGGCACCATGCTGCCCTGCAACGTCATCCTGCGCCAGCGCGAGGACGGCGGCACCGACGTGTCGGCGGTGGACCCGGAAGCCTCGATGCAGGCCATCGACAATCCGGCGTTGATCGAGGTCGCCGGCGAGGTCAGGTCGCGGCTGCAGCGCGTGATCGATTCGCTGTAGATCGCCATTTCCGCCAGCCGCGCTTCCTCACAACCCGAGGCTCAGCTGGTCGCCGCTGCGCTCGGGCACGCGGAATCGGTCGGTGCGCAGCCGCCAATCGCCGCGCCGACCGAGGCCCGCATTGCGGCAGGCCAGCGCGAAGCGCTGCTCGATCAGCTCGGCGAAGCGCCCCGTGCCCTTCATCCGCTGCCCCCAGCTCGCGTCGTAGTCGCGCCCGCCGCGGCTCTGGCGCAGCAGGCTCATGACGCGCGCGGAGCGATCGGGGTAGTGGGTCTCCAGCCACTCGACGAACAGTTCGCGCACTTCCCACGGCAGGCGCAGTAGCACGTAACCGGCGTGGCTGGCGCCTGATTCGGCAACCGCCTCGATCATCGATTCGATCTCGCTGTCGTTGAGCGCCGGAATGACCGGCGCGATCAGCGCCCCGACCGGCACGCCGGCCGAGCTCAAGCGCCGGATCACGCGCAGCCGGGCGCTGGCCGATGCCGCGCGCGGTTCCAGGCTGCGCTTGAGTCGCTCGTCGAGACTGGTAACGCTGACATGCACCGAGACCAGGCCCTGCGCGGCGAGCTCGCCGAGCAGGTCGAGATCGCGCTCGATCAGCACGCCCTTGGTGATCAGGCTGACCGGGTGGCGGTATTCGAGCATCGTTTCCAGCAGCCGTCGCGTGATGCGCCATTCGCGCTCTACGGGCTGGTACGGATCGGTGTTGGCGCCGATCGTGATCGGATTGCACACGTAGCCGGGACGCCTGAACTCGGCCTCCAGCCGCTCGCCGGCGTTGTCCTTGGCGTAGATCCGGGTCTCGAAATCCAGGCCCGGCGATAGGTCCAGGTAGCTGTGGGTCGGACGCGCGAAGCAGTAGACGCAGCCGTGCTCGCAGCCGCGGTAGGGGTTGATCGACCGCTCGAACGGTACGTCGGGCGAGTGGTTGCGCGAGACGATCGATTTCGCCGTCTCGGATCGCACCACGGTCGCCAGCTCCGGCAGTGCGTCGAGTTCGTCGGCCCACGCATCGGCAGGCTCGGCGTCAACGACGTCGCGGGCGAAGCGGCCGGGGCGATTGGAAGTCGCGCCGCGACCCTTGTGCAATATCGCGCGGGATCGGTTCATGGTCTGTTGGCCGCGGTGACGCTGCAGGTCGCGTCCAGCGAATCATGCGGGCCCGTGTACTCCGTCATTCATCCCGTGATATTCAGCGACCCGCAAGAGCGCGGGGCTGCAAGGCAGGGCTTGCAGGGAATGCCGACCGCCTGTCCAGGAACCATCACGCCGCAGGTGAGCGCGCCGGTTCTTTGGTTCGGGCTCGCCGTTCGGGCGTGCGTCGGGGTCGAGATTGGGAGGTTCCGACCCTTGCCAAGGGCTTGCCGTTCACTGCGGGGTCGCGCCTTGCACTGTCGATCAGTCACACGATGAAATGTCCCAGGATGAATCGCCGGTTGCACTAGCGTTGCTCGCGCAGCCGGCGCCGACCTTCTTCGAGCACGTCGGCATGCTCCGGTTCCGGCGTCGGGTAGGCCGTGTCGAGGTTCTCCAGGGTGTGGGCCATCACCCGAGCAACCGCGACGCGCATGTAATGCTTGTCGTCGGCCGGAATCGCGTACCAGGGTGCGTGCGGCGTCGACGTCCTGCGCAGCACGTCATCGTAGGCGTGCATGTAGTCGTCCCAGAGTGCGCGTTCGTCCAGGTCCGCGGCGTTGAACTTCCAGTTCTTTTCCGGCCGGTCGATGCGCGCGAGCAGCCGGTCGCGCTGCTCGCCGCGCGAAAGATTCAGGAAGAACTTGACAATGACGACGCCGTTTCGGGCAAGGTGCTTCTCCCAGTCGTTGATCGATTCGAAGCGCTCGTCCCAGACGGTATCGGGATCGATGTTCGGCAGACCCTGGCCTTCCAGCAGCGCCGGCTTGACGCGGACCACGAGGACTTCCTCGTAGTGCGAGCGATTGAAGATCCCGATCTTGCCGCGCATCGGCAGGGCGCGCGCGCAGCGCCACAGGAAATCGTGGTTGCGCTCGCGCCCGCTGGGCACCTCGAACGCGCTGGTGCGGAAACCGGTCGGATTGACGCCGGAGAACACCTTTCGAATCGTGCCGTCCTTGCCCGCCGCGTCCATCGCCTGGAACACGGCCAGTACTGCATAGCGCCCGTCGGCATAGAGCTTTCGCTGAAGGTCGTGCAGGTCGCGGACGTGTCGTTTCAGTTCCTTCTTCAGGGATTTCTTGTTCGCCGAGTCTTCCGGCGGCGCGGTCGCGAAGTCGCCGATCGAACAACTGCCGTCGAACGGAACGGCGTGGTCATCGTGCAGTGCGGGCTTGAGAACAGGCATCAGATGGGTTGTTTTCGTTTTCGTGGAGAGAGTATGCCGGAATCGGGCGGCGATGGCGCGATGCGGCTGCTGACCTTGATTTTCCAGACCCACCACTTTGCTCCGATATCCACAGCTTCAAAGTCAAAGGCGAAATCGAAATTCAAAGGCGGTTTCGCCACGCGGGCTGGGTGGTTGTGGGTTTTTTTGCAAAGCAAAACTCGACATCCCGAAGTCGAAGTCAACTGCGTTTCGCCCCGCGCTTCGCGCTTTCTGGCGAGGTGCTTTTCAAGATGGTCATGACGATGGTCATGGCAATCGCCTGGAAAGTACCCAAAAGCGCTCTTTTCAAGCAGACGGTACGGTGAGTCGCTTTCGAGAAATGCCCCGGGCGGCAGAATGTCGGCCTGCCGCGGAGTTGGGACTTCGGCTGCCAGCGGAAGGCACGGAGCCCGTAGCAAAGCCGGTGCAATGGAATCGCGTCGGCAGATGTGCGCCTTCGGCAAACGATCCTTCCCGAACCACGGCACATCGGTGCGGCCCCGGCTTCGCCGAGGTGTCCGGAAGCCTGTGCACCCGCCAGCCGGAACGAGCCAGGTCTCCGACCGAGTAAAGGACGCTGATGCCGCTTCCGGAAGCCGCGCCGGCGACCGCTGCCTGTCCAGCGTTTTTGGTTGCTTTTGGGGGCGCTGCCAAAAGTCACTCGCCCGCAAGCGCGAAGCGCGGGGCGAAACGCAGTGGATCTTGAAGTTCGGGTTCTGAAGTCAGGGTCCTGACGTTGCAGGAGAAGCCACCCGCAATCCGCGCGGTGAACCGCCCGGAAGCTCCGGGCGCCACGAAAGCCGATATGCGGCCGCGTCGACACGGAAGCGGATAAAATTCAGCCTTGCTGATGCAAGCGGCCTGCAGTGAACGACGTCTTCGCCTTTTTCGTGCCCTGGGAGTTCAGCTGGCTGGTCCAGTTGTCGGTCTGGGGTGCGCTGTTGATCTACTTCAACGGCCTGCGCAACAGCCGGCCCGCGGAGATGCCGGGCTGGGGGCCGGTGCTGGCGTTCGTCGTCGGCGTGGCCGGAATGTACGTCGTGACCCAGACGCGCTTCGATTACTGGTCGCAGTACATGTTCTTCGTCCACCGCGGGCAGCACATGGTGCTGCACCACCTGGCACCTTTCCTGATCGCGTTGGCGATGCCGGCGCCGGTTCTGGCCCGCGGGCTGCCGACCAGCCTGAAGGCCTGGTTCGCGCGTCAGAGGCTGCTGGGCGCGGCCTGGGTCGCGGTCTATCGCTTCCTGCAGCAGCCGCTGATCGCCTGCGTGCTATTCGTCGGCCTGATCTTCTTCTGGTTGACGCCGGAGATCCATTTCGACGCGATGTTGAGCTCCAGGCTCTACTGGCTGATGAACTGGACGATGGCGCTGGACGGCCTGCTGTTCTGGTGGCTGATGTTCGAGCGCGGCCGCCACGGCATCACGCCGCGGCTGGGCTACGGCACGCGGGTGTTGCTGCTGGCCGCGGTGATGGTGCCGCAGATCATCCTCGGTGCCAGCATCACGTTCGCCGACTCGGTCTGGTTCGACGTCTACGCCGTCTGCGGGCGCGCCTGGCCGGTCGATCCGATGACCGACCAGAACCTCGGCGGCCTGATCACGTGGATTCCGCCGGCGATGATGAGCGTGCTCGGCGCGCTGGTGGTGCTGCGCTTCTGGCTGCACGCATCGGTGCAGAAGCGCGATGAAATCGGCGGTGAAGCTTCGGTCGCCAATCGATAATCGAAAGAGGTTTGCAATGAAACAACTCAGCGCAATCGCTGCCATTCTGGTGCTGTTGATCGGCGCGGTCTGGTGGGTGATGCAGATGCAGCCGGCCGAGCCGCTGGAGATCGACAACGCGCGGATTCGGCTGGTGCCGGGCGGCGGGCCGATGGCCGGCTACATGGCGCTGCGGAACCATTCCGATCAGCTGATCCGGCTGACCGCCGCATCCAGCGATGCGTTCGGGCGCGTCATGATCCATCGAACCGTCGTCGAGGACGGCCAGGCGCGCATGGCGCATCAGAGCGGTGGGGTCGCGATCGCGCCGGGCGAGGTCGTCGAGTTCAAGCCGCGCGACCTGCACCTGATGCTGATGCAGCCGCGCGCCGAGCTCGAGGTGGGCGATACGGTCGAGGTCGAGCTGACCTTCGAGGGCCTGGCGCCGGCCCAGCGCCGCCAGTCGTTCACCGTCGTTCCGGTCACCGCTCGATGAGGCTGCGCGCGCTCGCGATCGGCGCGTTCGCGCTGATGCTGGCG
>CAYPZP010000136.1:0-8730 GCA_964415285.1 uncultured Halomonas sp.
ACGCGCTCGAACTGGCCGTCCGGCAAAGGCGTGTCGGCGGCGAGGTTGATCAGCAACCCGGCGCTTTCAGGCGCTTGCTCGGCAAGCCGGACCGGCGCGGCGTCGTCGTCGATGCCGTGCGGCACGAAGCGCCCGGCGGGCTTTTCCCAGAGCCGCTTGTCGAGCGCCGAGAGCTGCTCGCGCGAGCCGACCACGGCGATGTCACCCACGGCCGGAAATGCCTTGCCGACGAGCACGCAGGCGACTTCCAGCGGGTCGGTGAAGCGTCCGGACATTTCGTAGAAGTCGATGCGCATCGCGATTCGTTGTTCGTTTGTTCGTTTGTTCGTTGTTCGTTGTTCGTGGAATCGTTGTGCGTTGCCGATTCGGGGTTTCGTCGTCGAGATCGCGGGTTGCCCGATTCTCCCGGCCGCCGGCGAGTCAGCGAACAACGAATCGAACGAACAACGAATCCACTAATCTCCCGCCCGGTCCATCAGCCATTGCACCAGCATGCCGACCGGGCGGCCGGAGGCACTTTCGGCCTTGCCCCATTGCCAAGCGGATCCGGCGATGTCGATATGCGCCCAGCGCTGTCCTTCGGCGAAGCGCGAGAGAAAGCAGCCGGCCGTGATCGAGCCGGCGGGCATGCCGCCGATGTTCTTCATGTCGGCGAACGGCGTTTCGATCTGTTCCTGGTAGTCGTCCCAGAGCGGCAGGCGCCAGGTGCGGTCGGCCGATTCGGCGCCGGCGCCCAGCAGATCCGCGGCCAGCTCGTCGTCGTGGGTCATCACGGCGCTGGCGTGATGGCCCAACGCAACCACGCAGGCGCCGGTCAGCGTGGCGATATCGACCATGACCTCCGGTTCCGACTCGCGGCCGGTCCAGGTCAGCGCGTCGGCCAGAATCATCCGGCCCTCGGCATCGGTGTTGTGCACCTCGACCGTCTTGCCGGACATCGTCTCGATGACGTCGCCGGGCCGGTACGCTTTGCCGTCCGGCATGTTTTCGACCGCGGCGACCACGGTATCGACGTTCAGCCCCAGGCCCAGACGGGCGACTGCCTCAATGGCGCCGATCGCGGTGGCCGCACCGCACATATCGAACTTCATCTGTTCCATCAGTTCGCGAGGCTTGATCGAGATGCCGCCGGTGTCGAAGGTCACACCCTTGCCGACCATCGCCGTCGGCGCCTGTCCTTCCGGCCCGCCGCGCCAGCGCATCCGGATCAGGCGCGGGCGGTTGGCACCGCCCCGGGCGACCGCCAGCAGCGAGCGCATGCCGAGGCGTTCCATATCGCCGTCTTCCAGCACTTCGACCTCGAGACCGTCGATCTCGGCGGCGATGCCGCCGGCGGTGCGCGCCAGGTAGGCCGGGGTGCAGATATTGGGCGGCAGGTCTCCGAGCAGGCGTGCGCGCCGAACGCCGTGGGCAATGGCGTCGGCCTGGCGCAGCGCTTCGGCGGCGCCCGCTGTGTCCGGAAACGAGACCGCTTCGGTTGCCGGCGCTGCGCTGGATTCCGGCTTCTTGGTTGCGTCGTAGATATAGTCGGCATGGTCGAGCGCAAGCGCCGCCTGTCGCGTCTTCCACGCGCTGTCGCGCCCGTCGAGATCGATCTCGGCCAGCAGGCACAGCGCATCGGTGGCGCGCGACTGGCGCAGCGCCTTTCCGGCCGATCGGGCGGCCTTGACGAACGCGGCGTCGTTGAACTTCTCGGGTTTGCCCAGCCCGACGATCAGCAGCCGCCTTGCTGCAAGGCCGCGCGGCTCGTGCAACATCAGCGTTTTGCCGGTGCCGTGAGGCAGTTCTTCGCCGTCTTCGAGGCGCGAGAGCAAGCCGTCGCTGGCGGCATCGAGCTCGGACCATTGTTCGGCGATGGGGCGCTGTGCGAACACCGCGATGATCAGGCAGCCGCAGTCGCTGCTCGCTGCCGGGTTGTCGGATGTCGAAAATCGGATCGTGCGGATATCCATCGCGGTCTGAATCCTCGGGTCGCTGAGTTGAATTGGAGCCGGTCCGAAACGCGACGACCTTCCGCGGACAGGGCGGGATCGGGTCGTTTTCGACGTCGCCCGAACTGCGGCGAACGGTGGCGTGCTCGTGCCGTGGCAACCCGCGCATTGTAACCTTGCGCACATGGAACGATTGCTGCCCCCGGCTCGAGGATGGTGATGCCCGGCATCCGACTGGCGTCCTACCTGCGCCGTGAGGCCCTGAGTGTGAGCCTGATGGCGCTGGCCGTACTGGTGTCGATCACGCTGGCGCTGTTTCTCGGCGAGCTGCTGGGCGATGTGGCCGAAGGTCAGGCGCTGCTTTCCACGCTGCTCGCGCTGTTGGCGCTGCGCCTGCCCGAGGCGCTGGTGCTGACCGCTCCGCTGGCGCTCGTCGTCGGTCTGCTGATGGGTTTCGGCGATCTGGCCCAGAACCAGGAGTTCAGCGTGATCCGGGCTGCCGGCGTTCGGCCCGGCCGGATTCTGCGGACCGTGTCGGGCCTCGCTGTTGCGTGGGCGATCGGCCTGGCCGTGATCAGCGGCTGGGTCGCGCCGTGGTCCGAGCAGCGCTCGGTGGCGCTGGCCGAGCGAATGGCCGACGATCTGCTGGTGGCCAGCATTCAGCCTGGACGCTTCCAGTCGCTTGCCGGCGGCCAGGTGAGCGTCTACGTGCGTGCGGCGGACCCCGATCGAGGCTTGCTGCAAGGGGTATTCGTGCATTTCGAGCGCGACGGCCGCGTTGAAGCCGTCGCCGCGGCGTCGGGGCGTCTTTTCCGGCGGCCCGAAGACGGCCGGCGCGTGCTGGCGCTCGAGGACGGAATTCACGTCGGCCATGCCGACACGCCGGCCATGCTGCCGATGCGCCGGATCGAGTTCGAGCGAAATCTCATCGAACTGCCGTTGTCTCGATCGGATGGCGGCGATCCGATGCGCGCGCTGATGCCGCCGGCACTGGTCCGTCTCGGGACGACCGAGGCCTGGATCGAACTGCAGCGGCGTCTCATGCCTGCAGTGATGAGCCTGATGCTGGCAACGTTCGCGCTGCCGATCACTCTGACCGGCGCGCGCGGTCGACGCTTTTCCGTGGTGCTGGTCGCGATCGTCGCTTACCTGGTCTACAGCAATGTCGCGAATCTGATGTTGGCGCGTCTACCGGCCGGCGCCGGCGGCTGGCCGGGCATCTGGCCGCTTCACGGCGCAGCGCTGCTTGCCGCGCTCGGGCCAGTGTGGAACTGGTGGCGGCGATGGTGAGCGGATTCGGCATGCCGTTGCGCTTGAGCCGCTATCTCGTCGGTTCGGTGATCGGTTCGATTCTCGCGGTCGCTGCGGTGCTGACCGGTTTGTATCTGAGCGTGGACCTGGTTCGGGAAGCCGGCGACATGTCGGCTGGATACGGCCTGCTCGAGGTGATCGGTTTCCTGGTCCGGACGCTGCCGGCACGGCTGTACGACCTGTTTCCCTTTGCCGCGCTGATCGGCACCATGGTTGCGCTGGGCCGGCTGTCGGCGGGATCGGAGTTGATCGCGATGCGGGCCTGCGGCTTCGACCAGCTGCGGATCAGCGCCCAGGTGCTGCTTGCCGGCGCCGGCCTGGGCCTGGCGGTGATGCTGGTCGGTGAGACGATTGCGCCGTCGCTGGAGCTGCAAGCGAGAATCGATCGCGAGCAGGCGCTGGAGCGCCAGGTCGGTGCCGCTTCGGGTTCCTCGCTGTGGCTTCGCGACGGTCCGATGGTGATCCAGGCCGGGCTGGTGATCTGGGAACGCGACGACCGGGTGCGGTTCGCCGACCTGCGTTTTTACGAGCTCGACCGGGGCGACGGCATCGCGCGCATCGTGCATGCCGATTCGGCTCGACACGTCGACGGCCGGTGGGCGCTGACCGGCGCGACCACGCTGGATGCAACGACCGGCGCGTTGCAGCAGCATGCCCTGGCACCGGGGCAGTTGTCCTCCGAACTCCGGCCGGACGTGTTCCGGGCCCTGGCAACGCGGCCGAGGTTGCTGCCGGTTCGAGACATCCTGCGCATCCGGAGCTACCTGCAGGACAACGGCCAGGATGCGGTCGGCTACAGCCAGGCGCTGTGGCGGCGCGTGCTGTACCCGGTCAACCTGATCGCGATGGTGTTCTCGGGCGTCGCGCTGCTGCTGTATGGCGGACGGCGACTGCCGCCGGCGCTGGGTGTGTTCGCCGGGGTGTCTTTGGGCATCGGGTTCTTCGTCGTCTACCGACTGGTGCTGGGAATGGCGCCGGTTGTGCCGGTGCCGCTGGCGGTAACCCACCTGATCCCGGCAACGCTGTTCGTCGGCTTGGCCATCGCGTTGCTGCGTCGGTAATCGACCTCGCCGTCACGGCCCCTTCGGACCCGGGCGCCGGGTCGATGCGACGAACAGCCGCGATCGGCTGGCCAGGTCGGGCCACGCGGCCCGGTCGGCGCGTGCCAGCGACGACCAGTAGCCCAGGCCGAGCGGCAGAATCGCGGCGACCGCGCCGAGCAGGCGCGCCAGCGTGCGCATCGCGCCGAAGCCGCGATCCCCGGCATCGAGCCGGATGCGCCAGGCACGCATGCCCAGCGTCTGGCCGCCGCCGCGCCAGCTCAACCAGAAATAGATGAACGCCAGTCCCGCGAGATAGAGCTGGAAGGGCAGGCTGCCGCTGGCGACGGCGCCGCCGGTTGCGGCCACGACGAGGGCGCCGCCGGCCATCCACAGCGCGACCAGCACCAGTCCGTCGTAGACCATCGCCGCCAGCCTGCGGAGCAGTGGGCAGGGCCTGAGATGGGACGGTGGATCGGAAGCGCGCATCGGGATCGGTTCGCATGCCGGCGAAGCGATATGGTAATCCAGCGGCAACACGCGACCGTCAATCGAACTGCGACAGCGCGCGTCCACCGGGGGCAATGGCGGCGATTCCCTTGCCGGAAGCCTGCACCGGTTTCGCATCCGCCCCCGATCGAAGCGCGACTGCGCGATAATGCGAACGATTATGGATTCCGTTGGCCCGGTGTGACCGCACGTCGGGCCGGACTCGCTTTCCCTGCAAGCACGACCCAGACCATGCGCTTTTCCGCCACGACCTCCATCCCGACGCGAAATCAGCCAACGCGGAACCCCACGACGATGTCCGAGCCACTTCCGATCGATTCTTCGCCGAGCGCGGTACCGCGCCAGAAATCGCCGTGGTTTCGCGGGCCGGCAGTCGCGCTGGTCGCAGTGATGATGCAGTCGGCTTCCGCACAGGTGCTCGAACAGAGCATCCAGGGCGAGGAGCAGATTGCGCGCGATGCCGCCCGGGCCCAGGACCGGATCGATGCAGTCGTCGACGAGACCGAATCGCTGATCAGCGAGTATCGGGTCGTTCTCGGCGAGATCGAAAGCATTCGCATCTACAACGACATGCTGCAGGACACCGTGGACAGCCAGGAGGCCGAGATCGCCAATATCGATAACCAGCTGGCCAACCTGGAGCAGACCCATCGCGACGTGGTGCCGCTGATGATCGAGATGGCCGAGACCCTGCCGAGTCTGGTTCGGGTCGATGTGCCGTTTCGTGTCGAGCAACGGCTGGAGCGTGCCCGGGCGCTGGTCGACGCGCTGGACCGGGCCGACGTCACCACATCGGAGAAGTTTCGCCGGATTCTCGAGGCCTATCAGAGCGAAATCGAACTCGGGCGAACGACCGAGGGATACCGGGGCCAACTCCCGGACGGACAGCGCGTGGATTTTCTGCGCATCGGTCGCACGCTGCTGTTTTACCAGAGTCTCGACGGCACCGTGACCGGGTGGTGGAATCCGAACACCCGGACCTACGAACGACTCGATGACCGCTACCGCTTGCCGGTATCCGACGGTCTGGCGATTGCCCAGAACCAGGTTGCACCGGACCTGGTGCGGTTGCCCGTCCCCGCCCCGACCGAGGCCGAACCATGAGCAAGTGCACGTTCCTTCTGTTGGTGGCCTCGCTGCTGTTGCCCGCCGCGGTCGACGCTCAGGAAAACCGGAGCCGGCCCGGCACCGGCGATCCCGAAACGCTGTCCGAACTGCTCGAACAGGTCGAGCAAGCCGCCGATCGCGAGGCCCGCATCGATCAGCAAAGACTTCAGCAGTTTCGCCAGGGGCGGGCTCGCCAGCAGCAACTGCTCGAACAGGCGCGTGCGGAATTGCGCGCGCAGCAGCAGCGAAGCGACCGTTTGAGCAATGAATTCGACGCCAACGAGCGCGAGCTCGCCGAGTTGTCGACGACGCTCAACGAGCGCATGGGGAATCTCGGAGAGCTGTTCGGTGTCGTGCGCCAGGTTGCCGGCGACATGCGCTCGACGGTCAACGACTCGCTGGTGTCGGCCCAGTATCCGGGGCGTGGCGAGTTCTACGCGAATCTGGCCGAACGCAAGGAAACCGAACTGCCGAATGTCGACGAGCTGCGGCAGATGTGGATCGGCATGGTGCGCGAGATCGCCCAGAGCGGACAAGTCGTCGAATTCCCGGCCGATATCGTCAATTCCGACGGTGAAGTGGTCGACCGCCGGCAGGTTGCGCGAGTGGGCGTTTTCAATGCGGTCTCCAACGGCAAGTTCCTGCAGTGGGACGCGACGCAGAACATGCTTCTGGAGTTACCGCGCCAGCCGGCGGCGCGCTTCCGCAACATGGCGGCGGACCTTCAGCAGGCCGAGCCGGGGTCGGTCCGGGAAATGGCCGTCGACTTCACTCGCGGCAACATCCTGGCTCAGGTGGTCCGCGCGCCGACCTGGCGCGAGCGGCTGCGTCAGGGTGGACCGGTGGGGTGGGTAATCATCGCCCTGGGCGCTTTCGGCTTGCTGTTTGCCGCCTGGAAGGCGCTGACGCTGCTCTTGCGCGGCAATGCGATCAAGCGCCAGATGGACCGGGATCAGGCCGACAACGACAACGCGTTGGGACGCGTGTTGCGCGTCTACGAGGACAATCCGGGCGTTGACGTCGAGACGCTGGAATTGAAGCTGGACGAAGCCATTCTTCGCGAAACGGCCCCGCTGGAATCGGGCCTGCCGCTGATCAAGGTCCTGTACGTGGTCGCCCCGCTGTTGGGGCTGTTGGGAACGGCGGTCGGCATGATCCAGACGTTCCAGCAGATCACGCTGTTCGGAACCGGCGATCCGCGCATGATGGCCAGCGGCATCTCGATGGCGTTGATCACGACGGTAATGGGTTTGTGCGTGGCGATTCCGCTGACCGTGATTCACAGCGTGCTGCTGTCGCGCAGCCGGAATCTGGTCCAGATCCTGGAGGAACAGGCTGCCGGCATCATTGCGCGGATCGCGGAGCAGAGACATGACCGCTCTGTATAACCTGCTGGAGTCCATTCGCGGGTTCATCGAACTCGGCGGTCACGTGCTGTGGGCAATCCTGGCCGTGCTGCTGGTGATGTGGACGATGATCATCGAGCGCTACTGGTACGTGCTGCGGGTCTTTCCGCAACGCCGCCGGGCCGTGATCCGGGAATGGGAAGGCCGGGTCGACCACCGTTCCTGGCACGCGCGTCGCATCAGGCAAGAACTGGTCAGCGGTGCACGCCAGCAGTTGCGCAGGAACGTCACGATGATTCAGACGCTGGTCGCGATCTGTCCGCTGCTGGGTTTGCTGGGTACCGTGACCGGCATGGTGGCGGTATTCGATGTCATGGCCTTTTTCGGAACCGGGAATGCCCGTGCCATGGCCGACGGCGTATCCAAGGCGACGATCCCGACCATGGCCGGTATGGTCGCGGCGCTTTCCGGCGTTTACTTCGCTTCCCATCTCGATCGCAAGGCTGCGATCGAGACCGAAAAGCTCGAAGACCGGCTTTCGGTGGAATGACCGCGGAGGGCTGACTCGCATGGCGCGCAGACATATCAAGCCGGATGAGCCGGAGATCAACGTCACACCGATGCTCGATATCGTGTTCATCATGCTGATCTTCTTCATCGTCACCACGACCTTCGTACGCGAAACCGGAGTCACGGTGGAGAAGCCGAGCGCGGTCACTGCGGAATCCCGGCCCCAGGGCAATATCCTGATCGGGGTGGACTCCGACAACCAGGTGTGGATGAACGGCAGCCGGATCGAGCTGGGCGACGTACGCACGCTGGTTCAGCGAGCGAGGGCCGAGAACCCGGAGGGCAGCGTGATCCTGATTTCCGACAAGGGCGCGCGCACCGGGACCATGGTCGACGTCATGGATCGCGTCCAGGCCGCCGGCGTCAGCCGCATGGCGATTTCCGCCGAGCAGATCGGCGGCGGAGGATAACTCGGTGGGCAGCGCATTGCGCTATCTGGTTTCGATCGTGTTGGCCGCGGTCGTCACGCTTGCCGCGTTCTATCTGATGCATCGTCTGGTTTCCGGCGCCGACGGCGAGCGCGAGCGGATGGATCCACCGCCCGGCATCCGCTTCGGGCCGGTCGATATCGAGACCGAAATCGAAAACAAGGAACGGCGCAAGCCCGAGCCCCCGCCGCCGCCGGAGGTGCCCCCACCGCCGCCCGAACTCCAGGTGTCCGAGGTTCGCACGACGCCGATGGAGAGGCCCAGACTGCAAATGCCCGAACTTGATCTGGGCGTCGGTGCCGGACCGCCGGTACTCGGGAACGTCGGGATGGATCGTGGCGCTGAGGGCGATGTCGTGCCGCTGGTTCGGATCGCCCCGCAGTATCCGAGAGATGCGGAAATGAGCATGATCGAGGGCTACGTCACTCTCGAGTTCATGATCACGCCGACCGGTGCCGTGCGCAATCCCCGGGTGATCGAATCGAAG
>CAYPZP010000137.1:0-8574 GCA_964415285.1 uncultured Halomonas sp.
CGGTTTCCGGTTTCCGGTTTCCGGTTTCCGGTTTCCGGTTTCCGGTTTCCGCAAAAATCATAGCCCCGGAAGGGTCTTGTTTTGGTTCTTTGGTTCCAGGCGTCGCACGCCGTTCGAACGGACGCCGCCTTCTCACCGGGCACGCCAACCAGCGAACCAGGTCACGAAAGAACGCGCCAACCAGAAACAACCGATTAACCCCTTTTCAATTTCCTCGACGTTGTTCGTTGATGAAGCACCCGTCCACAACTCGAGGAAATCGACAATGCAACATCGAAACGTCCGAATCACCCAGGCACTCGCCGCCGCGGCGCTGGCGCTGCTGCTTTCGGCCTGCACCGGCAACGCGCCGGAGCCCTCCCCGCCTTCGGAGCCTGCGCCGCGACCGGAACCCGAACGCTCCCGGGAGACCGGTCAGCAGGTCGCAGCCGAAGTCCCGGGCGAAGCCGGCATCCGGCAATTGCAGGAATTCGACCCGCGCGGGGTAACGCCCCGGCGCAGCGATCTGCAAGCGCGACCGGTCTCACCGGCAATCGATTCGCTGGCCGGACTGCGCGCGCCCGATCGCCCGATCGATCGCGAAAACTATACGCCCTTCGTCGACAACCCGATCCGGCTCGCGGTCGAGCAGCCGGTCTCGACCTTCTCGGTGGACGTCGACACCGGGAGCTACAGCAACGTTCGCCGGATGCTTCGGTCCGGGCGGCTGCCGCCCGAGGATGCCGTGCGCACCGAGGAGATGATCAACTACTTCGCCTACGATTATCCCTTGCCCGACTCGACCGACGTGCCGTTCTCGGTTCACGTCGAGCAGTCGGTCACGCCGTGGAACGACGCAACCCGGCTGCTGCAGGTCGGCATCCAGGGCTTTCGACCCGATCCGGCCTCGATCCCGGCCGCCAACCTGGTGTTCCTGGTCGATGTGTCCGGCTCGATGTCGGCCGACAACAAGCTGCCGTTGCTCAAGAACGCACTGAAGATGCTGGTTCGCCAGCTCGACGGCGACGATCGCATCGCCATGGTGGTCTACGCCGGCGCCAGCGGCGTGGTGCTGAAATCGACGCCGGGCGACCGGCACGCAACGATCACCGCAGCGCTGGATCGACTGTCGGCCGGCGGGCGCACCAACGGCGCGGCCGGCATCGAACTGGCCTATGCGCAGGCGCGGCAGGGCTATATCGACGGCGGCATCAACCGCATTATCCTGGCCACCGACGGCGACTTCAACGTCGGCACAGTCGACTTCGAGGCGCTCAAGGACCTCGCCGAGCGCAAGCGCGACAGCGGCATCGCGATCACCACGCTGGGCTTCGGCGGCGGTAACTACAACGACCATCTGATGGAGCAGCTCGCCGATGCCGGCAACGGCAATTACGCCTACATCGATACGCTGAGCGAGGCGCGCAAGGTGCTGGTCGACGAGATGACCTCGACGCTGATGACCATCGCCGGCGACGTCAAGATCCAGATCGAATTCAATCCGGCGATGGTTGCCGAGTATCGGTTGATCGGCTACGAGAACCGGATGCTGAAACGAGAGGACTTCAACAACGACGCCATCGACGCCGGCGATATCGGTGCCGGACACACGGTAACCGCGCTCTACGAAGTCGCGCTGGTCGATTCGGGCGGTGAGCGGATCGACCCGCTGCGCTACGGCCCGGGCAGCGGGGCAACCGCCGAACCCGGCCGGACAAGCGAGCTCGGATTCCTGCGCCTTCGCTACAAGGCGCCGGGCGAAGACACCAGCCGACTGATCGAACGGCCGATCGGCGATCACGGCGATGCCGAGCCGGGTGAACGGCTGGCCTTCGCCGCCGCCGTGGCCGCGTTCGGCCAGCACCTGCGCGGCGGCAGGTATCTTGAGGGCTTTTCGCTGGGCGAGATCCACGCGCTGGCCGCCCAAGCCCGGGGCGACGACCCGTTCGGCTATCGCGGAGAGTTCCTGCAGCTCGTGCGCCTGGCCGAGGGTCTCGCGGGTTCGTGAGTTCGTGCGTTCGTGCGTTGGTTATTCGTTGTTCGTTGATTGCACGGTGTTGCCGACTGTCAACTTCCAACGAACAACCAACGCACGAACAACGATGCGGGATGTCGTTAAGCTGACGCAATGAGCGATGGCCGCGACGACGACGAGCTGATGCTGACCTTCGCCGCGGGCGATGCCGGGGCTTTCGATGCCCTGTACGAGCGCTACCGAAAGCCGCTGTACCGATACCTGTTCCACGCCGTCGGCGACCGCGCGGTCGCCGACGACCTGTATCAGGACATCTGGTCGAGAATCATCGACGCGCGAGCGCAGTTCCGGCGCGGCAACGGCTTCAAGCGCTGGGCGTTCCGCATTGCCCACAACCGGCTGGTGGACCACTGGCGGGCAGTCGGGCGCCAGCCGGCCATGGATTCCGAGCCGACGGAGCAGCTGGCCGACCAGCACAGCGGCGGGCCGGACGCGAACGCCGAGCGCAACCAGCAGGCCGATCGGTTACGGTCTGCGTTGATGAAGCTCCCGGCCGAGCAGCGCGAAGCATTTCTGCTCCAGCAGGAAGCCGGTCTGACACTGGCCGAACTGGCCGAGCGCGACGGCGTCGGCCGCGAAACGGTCAAGAGCCGGCTGCGCTACGCCACGGCCAAACTCAGAAAATTCCTCGACCCCGGCGCGGAGGCCGCAGGCGAATGAACGCCAACGACCGCGACAACCCGAACACTGAACTGGAAGCGATGTACCGCGCGGGTCGCGACGTCGAGCCGGATCGCGGACTGGATCGCAGGATCCGCGCACGCGCCGAACAGGCCGCGCGGAGCCGGCGAAAATGGCGGCCTCCGGTCTGGGCCGGCGGTCTGGCCACGGCCTCGGTGATGATCGCGGTCGTCACCGTGGTACTGCAGCAGCCCGACGCACCGACCGCGTCGAGGGAAGCAGCGCCGACGGTGATCGAATCTGCGGGCGAGCCGAGCATGGAGGCCGAGGAGTTTGCTGCACCTTCACCACCTTCACCGCCGGCGCGCTCGGCGGCCGAGCCGGCCAGCGAGGCATCAGCAGGCGCGGATCGTCAGCGCGCAATGCCGATGGCCGATCAGCAGGCGATTTCCGAATTGCACGAGGCGGCCGAGCCGGAGCCCGCTCAAGCGCTGGAGGCGATCCGCGAAGCACTGGCAGCCGGCCGGACCGATTCGGCCCGCGAACTACTGAAGGAATTCCGCGCGCGATTTCCCGAGCACGACCTGCCCGAAGACCTGGCGCGTCAGCTCGAAGACGGCTGAAGCGCCGGCCCGGCGACCGGGCAGCCGCCACGTGGGGCTACTTGAAGTGCGACTTGAAGTAGTTGAACGAATTGCCGAGCGCCTTCCAGGCGTGCTCGGCCTCGTCCTTGAGCTGCTGCCACTTCTCCTCGCTGGCCGAACGCAGGTCGTCGAGTCTGCGCTTGGCTTCGCGGCGCTTTTCGCGCAGGTCGTGCAGGCGGTCCTCGTATTCCTTACGCGCCTGCGCGTCGAGCTTGTTGGCGTCTGCCTTCAGGTCCTCGATTTCCCGGTCCAGGTCGTCGAGACGATCCTTCATCCGGCTGATGAATTCGTTGCGATTGGCTTCGTTCATGCTGGACTCCTTGGCCGATCACGGCCTTTCGGTCTGCGGGTAACCCCCTTAGACCTGTCCTCGCGCAGGCCCGATTTCAACCCGTCGATGCGAATGGGCCTATCGACAAGGGCTGCCATCGCCTCTACAGTAGGCCCAGCAGGAGGAACCCGTCATGACCGAGATCACGCTCTACACCCACCCGCAGTCGCGCGGCCGTATCGCGAGATGGATGCTCGAGGAAGTCGGCGCTGACTACGACGTCGTGCTGATGGACTTCGCCGATCCGGCGCAGATGCAGGAGCTCCGCGCCATCAATCCGATGGGCAAGGTACCGCTGATCCGGCGCGGCGACGAGATCGTCACCGAGACGCCCGCGATCTGCGCCTGGCTGGCCGACGCCTACCCCGACGCCGGGCTGGCGCCGCCGCCGGCCGAGCGTGCGGCCTACTACCGCTGGCTGTTCTTCGCCGCCGGCCCGCTGGAAGCCGCGATCACGAACCAGGCGCTGAAGATCGAGCTCAAGCCCGAGCAGCAGGCCTTCGTCGGCTACGGGCACCTCGAACGCGTGCTTGCGATGCTGGAATCGGCGCTGTCGGGCGGCGCCTGGCTGGCCGGCGACCGCTTCAGCGCCGCCGACCTGTACGTCGGCGCGCAGCTGAGCTTCGGACTGCAATTCGGCACCATCGAGCAACGCGCCGCGTTCCTGGATTTCGTCGGCCTGGTCGTCGGGCGCGATGCCTACCAGCGCGCCGCGAAGCTTGACGACGAGGCGCTGAAATCGATCTCGTGACCAGGAGCCGTCGCGCAGCCTGTGCGCTAGAATACGAGCGTTCCATTCGTGGGGCCGTAGCTCAGCTGGGAGAGCGTCGCGTTCGCAATGCGAAGGTCGGGAGTTCGATCCTCCTCGGCTCCACCAATTCAACCTGCAGGAACCGGCCATGATTCACCCGCGTCACCTGCACCCGTCCGACCTGCAGGGCCTGACCCGCCTGTGCGTGCGCGGCGTATCCGGAACCACCGAGCTCGTCGAGCATCTGCACGCGAATATTTCCCCGGTGCCGAGCCGGCGCGGCGCGAACGCCGAACCGCGCACCCGCAGCATCACCGGGCTGGTCTACCGCTCGATTCACGGCGTCACCGGACTGGTCGGCGCTGCGCTGGACCGGACGCTGGGCCTTGCCGCCAGACAATCGGACACGCGCGAATCCACCCCCGAGCGCCAGCGCGCGCTGGCCGTGCTCAACGGCGTACTCGGCGACCACCTGGCCGCCGACGGCAACCCGCTGGCAATCGAAATGACGCTGATCGGAGACGATGCCCAGGCGCGGCCACCTGCGCCGTCCGGCGACCGGCTCGCGGTATTCGTCCACGGGCTGTGCATGGACGAGCAATGCTGGCAGCCCTCCGATGCGGCGAACGAGTCCACGGGCATCCCGGAAGCGCTGGCCGCCAAGGGCTGGTCGGTGGCCTGCCTTCGCTACAACTCCGGCCGCCACGTCCACGAGAACGGGCGGGAATTCGACCGCCTGCTGTCGCAATGGGCCGCGAACCGCCGCAGCCGGGCGCGCGAGATCGCGCTGATCGGGCACAGCATGGGCGGCTTGATCGCCCGCAGCGCCGCGCACCAGGGGCTGCACAACGCCAGCCGCTGGGTCGATGCGCCGCTGCGGCTGGTGAGCCTCGGCACGCCCCACCACGGCTCGCCGCTGGAGCGCGCCGGTCACGGCGTCGACCGACTGCTCGGCATCAGCCGCTACAGCACGCCGTTCACGAAGCTGGGCAAGATGCGCAGCGCCGGCATCACCGATCTTCGCCACGGCAACCTGCTGCGCGAAGACGCCGGCCACCCCGATCGATTCCACCCCACCGGCGATACGCGCACACCGCCGCAACTGCCCGAGAGTGCCGAGTGCTTCGCGATCGCCGCGACGCTGGACCGCCACGCCGGCAGCACTCGCTCACGCCATTTCGGCGACGGCCTGGTGCCGGTGCCCAGCGCGCTGGGCCTGCATCGCGATCCGCGCCTGAAGCTGCCGATCGAGCCGGACCGTCGCGCCGTCATCACCGAAACGGGTCACGTCGAGCTGTTGCACCACCCCGAAGTCGTTCGTGAAGTCAGCCGCTGGCTCGGCTGAGACTCGGTTTCCTGTCCCAGCCGTCTCGGGACCGCGATCAGCCCGAAACCGGTCGGCGTTCGGAGACATCTCCCACAGCGAGAAGGGAACCCCGCAAGGCCGACCCGCGCTCGACTGGTGAAACCCGACGCTGAACCCGAGGTTTGCCCGCTGAAAACCGATGGCCTCGTCGTCGTCCCCGACTTGATCCGGGGTCGAGCGACCGGGACTGCTGAAAACAGAGTCCTGAATACTCAAAAACTGCCTTTTCCCGCCCGCTCGCTCACCGATCGATCAATCCGGCCCGCTCCAGCAGCTCGGGAATCTTCTTCTTGAACGGGAAGAACCCCCGGGTCGCGTGCGGCCAGGCCGCGTCGTCCCAGTCGCGGCGCGCTCGGCGCAACTTCACGCCCGCGTTGTCGAGCGCAGGCTCCACGGCGTCCAGCGCATCGGCGACCGGCCCGACCGGCGCCTCGGGCGTCACAACGAGCTCGACGTCGACCGCGCGGGCGCGCTCGATCAGTTCGTCGGCGTCGATCGCACCGACAACGGCGGCGTCTCGGTCCAGTTCCTCGCCGACACGACCGGCGGTTTCCTCGGCCGCGCGGGCCACGAAGTCGCTCGCCTTGTCGCCGAAAGGCCACGGCGCCGATTCGTGGCCGCTTCCCGCCACCACGATCGAAGCGATCTCGCAAGCGGGAGGAAGCGCCCCGGTTCCGGACAAGTCGTCGCCGTGAAGCAGCAGCAGCGCCGGCTGCCCGGTCGGAATGCGATCGGCCCGGGCCACGCCCGCGGCACGAGGCGGCGTTTCGTCTCGGATCGGAGCGGCTTCGGTGGCCAACTGCCGTCCGAGTTCGTCCGCCGAGTACCGGCTGTCGGTGTATCGGGCGATGTTGCCGGGACGCGCCAGGTAGGTCTTGCCGCGCGTCTGGATGCCGGCCACCCAGCGCCAGCCCAGCGTGTTCGACGCCGGATCGGCGTCGATGAGGTGGCGCAGGAAGAAGTCCGCGCCCAGCGCCCACGGCAAGTTCAGCGTGAAGATCCAGATCGAAGCGAACCACATCCGGGCATGGTTGTGCAGATAGCCGGTCGCGACCAGCTCGCGCGCCCAGTCGTCGAAACACGCGATGCCGGTCCGGCCTTCCTCGGCTTCGGTCAGCGCCGTTTGCACCCCCGAATTGCCCTCGACCTGCACCCGGTCGGCGTCGCGCTCGGCGAGAAAGGCGCGCCAGACCTGCGGGCGCATCTGCAGCCAGCCCTTCCAGTAGCTCCGCCACAGCACTTCCTGGATGAACTTCTCGGCCGTCGCCGGCGCGTGTTGCCGGAGCACGGCCTCGACCACCTCGCGCTCGGTGATCAGCCGGTGCCGGATATACGGCGACAGCATCGAGACATTGGATCTCGGACCCGGGCCGGGATCGAAGTTGCGCGTCGCCGCATAGTGTCGGCCCGAACGGGGAACAAAGTCCTCGAGTCGCTCGAGCCCGGGCCCGCGGCCCGGCGGAAACAGCGATCGCGGATCGGGAAACTCGAGTTGCTGCTTCATCGGTCGCGGTGTGCATCGAAACGACGGCGACCGTAACCGCTGCGCTGCAACGTGGCGTGAGACGCGCTACCAGGCCTCGCCCAGCGCCCGCTCGGCCGCTTCGCGAACGCGCAGCGGATCATTGCGATCGAGAAACCACAGGCCGTTGAGGCCTGCTACGGATAACCCCGGCGCTCCTCGCCATGCCGACATTTCAGAGTCCGCTCTGCTCCTGGGTGCATCGCCCGAAGCCTCCGAACTCCAGCATCCATCGTGCCGGCCCGGTCTGAAGCCCGCGTGCGGATCGGGTATCTATCGCAGGCGCTTCGCAATTTCGGCCAGCGTTTCGCCCAGGCCGTCCCGACGCTGGCGCTCGATGCCGTCGATACCCGCCCCGTCTTCGACGACGACCGCGGCCAGTGACTCCAGCCGCGTCGCCAGTTCCGCATCGTCGCCGCCGGCCGCGAGCCGCTCGCCGGCCTCGTCCAGCGCGGCTTCCAGCTTGGCGCGCATGCGCTCATCGACGGCCCCGGTGCGCGCGAGCTGGTCGGCATACGCTGCGGCCACCACCGGATCGGCCGGCCAGGTCAGCGGAAACTGCTGCTGCGGATTGAACACGCCGTCGTCGATGGCCATTTCGGCCGCCGCGATCTCGTTGGCGCTCAGGTGATCGCTGGGCTGCAGCGCGAACACGTCCAGCCCGCGCACGATCTCGGTGCCATAGATGCGCGTGCCGTACCAGTAGGTCGACCAGTAACCGCCCAGCACCATCTCCTCGGCATCGATGGGGCCGCGATCGAAGTAGGCGATCTCGACGGGGTTGGCCGAATCGGTGAAATCGATCACCGAAAGCCCGCCCTGGTACCAGGCCTGCGCGAACAGGTCGCGACCGGGAACCGGGATGATGGAGCCGTTGTGGGCCACGCAATTTTCCTGGTCGCTCTGCGGCGCCGGAATCTTGAAGTAGCCGGCGAACGCCAGTTCGCCGTCGACGATGTCATAGATCGCGTCGGCGCCCCAGTCCAGGGGATCGAACGCCCGGCAGCGCGGCCGTGAGCCGCCGCCCCACTCGTCGGTGAAAATCACCTTGGTGCCGTCGTTGTTGAACGTCGCCGAGTGCCAGTAGGCGAAGCCGGGATCGACCACCTCGTCGATGCGCTTCGGCTCGAGCGGGTTGCTGATGTCGAACAGGATGCCGTTGCCCGAGCATGCCCCGGCGGCGATGTTCTTGTCCGGGAACACGGTGATGTCGTGGCAGTGGTCGGTCTCGTTGGTGTCCTGCGTGCCTTCGCCGTGGTCGCCGCCGCGCCACAGTCCCGCCAGGACGCCCTCGTCGGCGAACACCGTCGGGCTGTCGACGACCC
>CAYPZP010000138.1:0-8568 GCA_964415285.1 uncultured Halomonas sp.
TCTGCGATGCGAGCTCGGCTTCCCGGCGGGCCAGCTCGACCTCGGCCGACTGGGCCTCGGCCAGCGCGCGCGCCTGATCCGCCTCTTCGCGGGCTTCGGCGGCCTGCTGGGCGGCGCGCTGGCGGCGCTCCTCGGCGGTCAGCGCCTGCTCGCGCGCACGCTCCATTTCCTCGCGCGTGGCGGCCGATGCCAGCAGCGCATCCTCGGCGGCTCGACGCGCCTCTTCGGCCTCCAGCCGGCTGGCGCGCAACAGCAGATCGCTGCGGCGCTTCTCGACCACCTCGCGGTCGCGGCGCGCCTTCTCGGCAAACGCTTCGGCACGCGCCAGTTCGAGGTGCTTGCGCGCCAGCCAGATCCGCTGTTCGCGCTCCTCTTCGGACAACTCGCTCATCGCCGCTCGACGCACCGCGACCCGCGCATCGGCGAGAGCTCCGGGCGCCAGTTCGGTGACTTCGCCGCTGTCTTCCAGAGCGGCCAGATCAGCGCGAAGATTGTCGATCACACCCGGTGGGGGCGGGGGCGTCGCGCAGCCGGCCAGCAGCAGGACGGCGGCGGCCGCGATCACGCCGGTGCGGCGCATCATCGGAAGCTCTCTTCGGTTGCGTCGATCTCGATCCGGTCTCCGAACGCATCCCGGAGTTCGCCGGTCAATCGCTGCAGTTCGGTGCGAGCTCGCTGCAGTTCGGCACGCGCCTGCGCTCCCTCGGCGCGCACGATCGCAAGCTGCGCCTGCAGTGCCGAACGCTGCACGCTGCGCGATGCGAGCATCGGCTCACCGGCGGCGACGTGCTCGGCGGCGGCGTCGCGCAACTCCACGGCCTGCTCGAGTTCCAGCGGCGCGAAGTCGCGTGCCCCGGCGCGCTCGGCCAGCGCAATTGCGTCTTCGGCCTCGAGCAGGATGTCGGGATCCACTTCGGTGGTGGCGCACCCGGCCAGAACGGCGGCGGCGAAAATCGCGACGGGAGCGAACGGGGTTCTATTCGGCATCGGGTTGGTTCTCCGGAGCGGCGCGCTGGATTTCGGGCATCCCGGCCAGATGAGCGGCGATGCGCACGACTTCCGGCCACCGGGACTCGTCGCAGTCGAATCGGCGGGCATTATAAACCTGCGGCAGCAAACAGCAATCGGCGATGGTCGGCCGATCGCCGTGACAACACAGCCCGGTCTCGTCGCTATCGGACAGCATGCGCTCGAACGCGTCCAGGCCGCCGGCGACCCAGTGACGATACCAGCCCAGCTTTGCCGCCTCGTCGATTCCCAGCGTTCCGGTCAGGTAAGCGAGCACGCGCAGGTTGTTGACCGGATGCGTGTCGCAGGCGACCACCCCGGCCAGCGCGCGAACCCGCGCACGGCCGTCGGGGTCGCCGGGCAGCAACGCAACGTCGGGGAAGACTTCCTCCAGATATTCGAGAATCGCCAGCGACTGCACGAGCACGCGCTCACCGTGGACCAGCGTCGGCACCTGGCCCTGCGGATTGAGCTTGCGGTACGAATCGCGATGCTGCTGACCGCCGTCGCGCACCAGGTGCACCGTGCGCGACTGGTAAGCCAGCCCCTTGAGATTCAGCGCCATTCGAACCCGATAGCTGGCCGAGGAGCGCCAGTAGCCGTAAAGCACCAACGAATCGGCGGCACGCGCCGGGCGGGAAAATTCGGTCGTCATCGCATCAGGGTAGCGGATTCGTTTGTTCGTTGTTCGTTACTTGGTGGGTTCGTTGTTCGTGGGCTCGACCATTGATCGCCGAGTCGTGCGCCCGCTCCCGGCGCGAGCCGTCACTCACCAACAGCGGATAACCAATTACGAACAACGAACCAGCGAACAACAAGCCAACGAGTCAAACCACCTGCCCCAGCTTGTCGATCAGTCGCTCCAGCATCGCGTTCTCGTCGTCGCTGAGCGCTTCGCGGATGCGCCGTTCGTAGGCCAGCGCGGCAGGCGCGATGTCGTCGTAGATGGCCTGTCCGGCCGGTGTCAGATGCAGGTGCCGTTCGCGCCGATCGGCGTCGTTGGCCTCTCGCTCGATGCGCCCGTAGTCCAGCAGGCGACGCACCGCGCGGCTGATCGAGACCTTGTCCATCGCCGCTCGCTGAGCGACTTCCGTCGCGGACGCGCCCGGGTATCGCCCGAGAATGGCAATCACCCGCCATTCGGTCACCGACAGACCGAACCGGGCTTCGTAGGTCTCGGCGATGCCGCGGCTGACGCGATTGGACAACACCGACAGGCGGTACGGAAGGAAATGCTCCAGGTCGAGGGCGGACATGCGGAGGGTCCCTTGAATTTAGTTTCAAATGTAACTAATATCGACGCCATCGGCAAGCCTTCCGCATTCAGGGCCGCGCTTGCTTCGAATCTCGGCAATGAAATCTTCCAGGAGACCCGCCATGGTCGAATCGCGCCCCAACCCGCTCGGCGTCAAGCAGTTCGAGGTCATCGAGTTCGCTTCTCCCGAGCCCGAGCACCTGCACAAGCTGTTCCGGAGCCTCGGCTTCACGCCCGTTGCACGGCACAAGAGGCAGCCGGTGACGCTGTACCGGCAGGGCGGCATCGATTTCCTGGTCAACGAAACGCCGGACTCCTTCGCCAGCGATTTCGCGCGTGAGCACGGCCCGTGCTGCGTCGGATTCGGCATCCGGGTCGATGAACCGGTCTATGCCTACGAGCGGATCATGGGCAACGGCGGCAAGAAGGTCCGGGGCAAGAGCGACACTCTGCCGCTGGACTGTCCTTGCATTTCCGGCATCGGGGGCAGCGTGCTGTACCTGACCGGCGGCCGCGACGACATCGAAAAGCACTTCGAATTCGATCCCTCGGTCGAGCGCACCCCGCCCGGCGCCGGACTGACCTACATCGACCACCTGACGCACAACGTCTACGACGGCAACATGGGGCAATGGGCGGCGTTCTACGAGAACCTGTTCGGCTTCTTCGAAGTCAAGTACTTCGATATCAAGGGCCAGCAGACCGGCCTGCGCTCCAAGGCCATGACCGCGCCCAACGGCGCGATCTCGATCCCGATCAACGAATCGGAAGACCCCAAGAGCCAGATCAACGAATACCTGTCCGAATACAACGGCGAAGGCGTGCAGCATATCGCGCTGTATACCGATTCGATCTACGACACCGTCGAGGCGCTGCACGCCAACGGCATCGAGTTCCTGGATACGCCGAACACCTACTACGACGTCGTCGACCAGCGCATCCCCGAACACGGCGAGAACGTCGAGCGCATGCGCAAGAACAAGATCCTGATCGACGCCGACCTGAAAGAAACGAACAAACAGTTGCTGCAGATCTTCACCCAGACCAACATCGGCCCGATCTTCTTCGAGATCATCCAGCGCAAGGGCAACGAGGGCTTCGGCGAAGGCAACTTCCAGGCCTTGTTCGAAGCAATCGAACGCGATCAGGAAAAACGCGGGGTGCTTTGATCGTTGCTGGTCGTTCGTCCACTCGTTGTTCGTTCGCCGCGCGATGCGAACTGCCGGCTGGGAGGGTGGCGGTTTTAAGTTTTGAGTTTTAAGTGTTAGGTTCTTCCGGTTCAAGCGAGCCGCTTTCGGTCCCGTGCTGGCGGCACCCCAGCCTGGCACCTGCCACCTAACACTTAAAGCATTTAACACCAACCACAGACCTACGCATAATGAACAACCAAAGGCAACCGCTTCGAAGCACGAATAACGAACAACGAACAACGAACAACCAAGCAACCAGGTCACGACGCCCATGAAGAACTGGATCACCCACCCGAAAGTCGAAGGCACCGCTTCTCGCCAGGCGCATTGCGATCTGCCCGAGGGGACGCACGAACGCGAACTCGGCAAGGAGGGCTTCTTCGGGCCGGCGAGCCATATGTATCACCCCAATGCACCGACCGGATGGACCGACTTCGAGGGTCCGTTGCGTCCGCGCGCGTTCGACACGACGAAGCTGGATACCTCGACCGCTTCACCATGGGACGCCACCGAGCTGATGCACAACGCGCATGCGCGTATCCGCCAGTGGAAGAGCGACGGCCGGATGGACCATCTCGCGCGCAACGCCGACGGCGACGAAATGCTGTTCGTCCATGCCGGTGCGGGAAACCTGTTCTGCGACTACGGCCGCATGCCGTTCTGCGACGGCGACTACATCATGGTTCCGCGGAGCACGATGTGGCGAATCGAGAGCGACGCTCCGGTTGAAATGCTCCTGATCGAGGCGACCAACTCCAGCTACATGCTGCCCGACAAGGGCCTGGTCGGCCCGCATGCGATCTTCGACCCGGCGATGCTCGACACCCCGGCGATCGACGAGTCGTTCCGGGCGCAGCAAGGAGCCGGCGAGTGGAAAGTCCACGTCAAGCGGCGCAACGCGATCTCGACCATCACCTACCCGTTCAACCCGCTGGACGCGGTCGGGTGGCACGGTGACCTGATGCCGGTCAGGATCAACTGGCGCGACATCCGGCCGCTGATGAGCCACCGCTATCACCTGCCGCCGTCGGCGCACACGACCTTCCTGGCCCACCGCTTCGTCATCTGCACCTTCGTACCGCGCCCCTTCGAGACCGATCCGGGCGCGCTGAAGGTGCCGTTCTTCCACAACAACGACGACTTCGACGAGTTGATCTTCTACCATGCCGGCGAGTTCTTCTCGCGCGACAACATCCACCCCGGCATGATGACGCTGCACCCCTGCGGCTTCACCCACGGCCCGCACCCGAAGGCGCTGACCAACGCGTTCGAGCCGAAGGCCGAGGGCACCGAGGAAGTGGCGGTGATGATCGACACGCGCGACGCGCTGGACGTCACCGCCGACGCCGAGCAGATCGAGTGGACCGGGTACGTGGATAGTTGGAAATAGACAGTCGTAGGAGCGAACTCCGATTCGCGATTCCGGTTCCCGGGCGTCCGTCGACGCGGGATCAGAATTTCGAGCTGGAAGTCGCTCGCAAGAAGCGGGACGATCAAGCCGCACGAAACGCGAGATCAACGAACGCATAACCGGCAATCGATACCGGGGAAACCGATCTGGCTGCCGACCGGCAGAAGGTTTCAATCGCGAATCGGAGTTCGCTCCTACCACTCGAAAGTCAAACCCAAACCCATCAGGATTCAAGCATCATGAAACTCGCAACCCTCAAGGAAGGCGGACGCGACGGCACGCTGGTCGTGGTCAATCGCGAACTGACACGGGCCGTGCGCGCCGACGAGATCGCACCGACGCTGCAGGCCGCACTGGACAACTGGGACGCCGTTGCGCCCCGGCTGGCCACGCTCTTCGAGCGCCTGGTCGAAGACGACTGCGAAAGCGACTTCGAACTCGACATGGCCGCGCTGGCGGCACCGCTGCCACGCGCCTACCAGTTCGTCGACGGCTCGGCCTACCTGCCGCACGTCGAGCGCGTGCGCAAGGCGCGCGGCGCCGAGGTGCCGGAGAGCTTCTTCACCGATCCGCTCATGTACCAGGCCGTCAGCGACGGCTTCCTTGGCCCGCGCGATCCGATCGCGATGGCCGATACGACCTGGGGCATCGATTTCGAGTCCGAGATCGGGGTGATCTGCGACGACGTGGCCATGGGCGCCTCGGCCGAAGCGTGCGCCGAGCGCATTCAGCTGGTCACGATTCTCAACGACGTCTCGCTGCGCAACCTGATCCCCGGCGAACTGGCGAAGGGTTTCGGCTTCCTGCAATCGAAACCGCGCTCGGCGCTGGCGCCGGTTTTCGCCACGCCCGATGAACTCGGCGACGCCTGGCGCGACTGCAAGGTGCACCGGCCGCTGGTCACGCGCCTGAACGGCGAGTTGTTCGGCGAGCCGGACGCCGGGCTCGACATGCAATTCTCGTTCGCCGAGTTGCTGGCGCACGCCGCGAAGAGCCGCCCGCTTGCGGCCGGCACGCTGCTGGGCTCGGGCACCATCGCCAACCAGGACACGAGCAAGGGCGCGAGCTGCCTGGCCGAAAAGCGGATGCTGGAAATCATCGCGACCGGAGAGGCGAAGACCCCGTTCATGGACTTCGGCGACACCGTGCGCATCGACATGACCGATCCGGAAGGGGTCAGCTACTTCGGTTCGATCGAGCAGGAAGTGGTTCGCTACGACGGCTGACACGGGTTCCGGGTTCCGGGTTCCGGGTTCCGGGTTCCGGGTTCCGGGTTCCGGGTTCCGGAACAGCGTCTCCGACCGAGGCGGCCAGAGCAGGAACACGCGGAGCACGGAGGTCGTCCGTGCGCCCGTGCACGAGACCGATTCTCACGCCGCCGGCCCCGGCCTGGGGTAGGATTCGACGCTGCCGCGGCTGCGACCCGCGATCGCCTGCAAGCCGTCATCGGCGACTACCGCTCGTTCACCGGATCACCATCGGATGCCATCGACCGCCAGCACCCTATTCCTCGCCGCATCGCTGCTCGCCACGCCGCTTTCGGCCCCGGGCCACGAATCCGCCCGCGCCGGGTCCGGCGAAGCGTCGCCGCACGCCGGCGACGCGCACGACCCGGAGCATCAAGCGGATCGCGAAGGAGATCCGGACGATCATGACGGGCACCACGATCATGGCGACGGGCACGAAGAAGGACACGATGACCACCACGGTCACGGCCATTCGGTCGACACGCTGAAGGTCGTGGCCACGCGCGTGGGTCGCGCCGTCGCTGACGAGCCGATCCGGGTCGAGGTCATCCCGCGCGAGGAGATCGAGGAAAAGGCGATCATGCGGCCCGGCAACATCTCGATGCTGGTCGCAGAGACCGGCGGCGTGCGGGTGCAGACGACTTCGCCGGCGCTGGGCAGCGCCAACATCCGGCTGCAGGGGCTGTACGGGCGCTACACCCAGCTGCTCGCCGACGGGCTGCCGCTGTTCGGCGGGCAGGCCGCCTCGATCGGCCTGTTGCAGATTCCACCGACTGATCTGGCGCAGGTCGAAGTCATCAAGGGCTCGGCCTCGTCGCTGTACGGCAGCTCGGCGTTGGGCGGCGTCATCAACCTGGTTTCGCGCCGCCCGGGCGACCAGTTCGAGGGCGAGGCCCTGTTGAATCTGACGACGCGCAATGGACAGGACCTGACGACCTATCTCGCCGGGCCGGTCAACGGATCTTTCAGCGCCTCGCTGACCGCCGGCGCGCATCGGCAGAGTGCGAAGGACCTCGACGACGACGGCTGGATCGACATGGCCGAGTACGAACGAGTGACCGCGCGACCCCGGCTGTACTGGAGCGGCGACAACGGCGCGCGGGTCTACGCAACCGCCGGCTTCACCGCCGAGGACCGCATCGGCGGCACGCTGCCCGGACGCACCGTGCCGGCGGGGACCCCGTTCCCGCAGACGCAGGAGACCCGGCGCTTCGATACCGGGATCATCGCCGACGCCCCGTTGAGCAACACGCTGGCCTGGAATTTCCGCGGCTCGGCGATGATCCAGGACCACGACAAGCGCTTCGGCGACGTGCCGGAAAACGACCGCCACGAGAGCTACCTGATCGAGAGTTCGCTGACCGGCTCCTCTGCGCGCTCGAACTGGGTGATCGGCGCTGCGGTGCAGTCCGACCGCTTCGACTCCGATGCATTTCCAACCTTCGACTACAAGTACGACGTCCCCGGCGCGTTCGCGCAGCTCGATTACGACCTGAGCGAAGTCCTTTCGACTTCGATCAGCGCCCGCATCGATCGTCACAGCGAGTACGGCACGCAGTTCAGCCCGCGCCTGTCGATGCTCTATCGACCCGGCGACTGGACGATTCGAGGGTCCTGGGGTCGGGGATTCTTCGCGCCGACGCCGTTCGTCGAGGAGATCGAGGCGGCCGGGCTATCGCGGCTCGAGCCACTCGTCGGTCTCGAGGAGGAGACCGCTGAAACCGCGTCGCTGGACGTCGGTTACTCGTGGGGAAGCCTGGAGACCAGCGCAACGCTGTTCGGCTCCAACGTGGACGGCGTGACCGGCCTGGTGCCGTTCGCCTCGACTGCGGGCGGCGCACTCGACCGGGTACGCCTGGTCAATGCGCCGGGCGAGAGCCGCATCCGCGGATCGGAACTGCTGGTTCGCTACTTCTGGAACGACTTCAAGCTGATCGGCAGCTATCTGTACCTCGACGCCACCGAGCGGGACCCCGCCTCGACGCAGCGCCGCCGCATCGACCTGACGCCGAGCCATTCAGCCGGGCTGGTGGTGATGTGGGAACAGCACGGTCGCGGCAGGCTGGGTTTCGAGGCCTACTACACCGGCACGCAGCGACTCGAAGACAACCCCTACCGGGCCGAAAGCCAACCGTACTGGCATCTCGGGCTGCTCGGCCAGATCACGATCGGGCGAGCCAGCTGGTTCGTCAACTTCGAGAATCTGCTCAACGTGCGCCAGACCCGCGAGGATCCGCTCGTCCGGCCGACGCGCGCGCCGAGCGGCCAGTGGACCACCGATATCTGGTCGCGCAACGACGGTTTCATCGTCAACGGCGGCGTCCGGATTCAATTCGGCGGCTGAACGCCCGACCCGGGAAACGATCCGGGAAACGAACCAGGCAGGCGGCGACGGGCTCAAGCCGGGTTCCGGGTTCCGGGTTCCGGGTTCCGGGTTCCGGGTTCCGGGTTCCGGGT
>CAYPZP010000139.1:0-8545 GCA_964415285.1 uncultured Halomonas sp.
GAAAGCGCGTGCCGAGACCGGCTACGGGGAAGACCACCGTATCGATGACCGAGGAACTCATGGGATTTCCATTTCGTTTGAAAAACGCAAGAGCGCATATTTTACTATCGTTGGCTCACTCGAAGCACCGTGACTCGCCATGCAGACCACCGATCGCCCGTCGCGCCGGACCGAACCCCTCGCCCGCGCCTGCGTCAGCGCCGGCCCGGCATCGCTCGGTGCCTCGTGCGGAGCCCGTCAATGACCGAATCGCGAGCGACCGCGCTGCTGGTCGCCACGCCGGATCGCGATCCCGCCGACCTGGCCGAGCGGCTCCGGAATCGGCTGCCGTCGGTCGATATCCGGATCTGGCCCGACCTCGGCGACCCCCGCGACATCGGCTTCGCGCTCGCCTGGCAGCCCCCCGAGCCGTTGTTCAACGGCCTGGCGAACCTGCGCGCGGTCTCGTCGCTGGGCGCGGGCGTCGATGCGCTGATCGATCGAAGCGACCTGCCCGAACGCGTGGCGGTCGGGCGCCTGGCCGGCCCGATGCTGGCGGCCGACATGGCCGCCTACCTGGTCGTGATGGTGGTCGGCCACTGGAAACGGCTGGACGCGCTGACGGCCGATCAACACGCGCACCGATGGCGTCCGCGCGCGCCGTCGCCGCCGCCGGTCGTCGGGCTGCTCGGCACCGGACGCATGGGCGCGGCCGCCGCACGCGCATTCGATGCGCTGGGGCTGCGCGTACTGGGCTGGAATCGGGCCGGCCGGGCCGTCGAGCCCGTGCGAATCTTCAGCGGACCGGAGGGCCTGCGCGAAATCGCCCAACGGTCGGATGCGTTGATCAACCTGTTGCCGCTGACCGACGCCACCCGGAATGTGCTGAATTCGGAACTTTTCGCGGCGATGCGCGATGACAGCCTGCTGGTCAACGTCGGACGCGGCGGGCACCTGGTCGAGACCGACCTGCTCGAAGCGCTGGATCGCCGGCGACCGGGCCATGCCGTGCTGGATTCGTTTCGGACCGAGCCGTTACCGCCGGACCATCCGTTCTGGAGTCACGCGAACATCCGCATCACACCGCACTGCGCGGCCGTGACCCATGCCGAAGAGGCCGCCGACCTGGCCGCCGAGAGCTACCGTCGAGTCATGGCCGGCCGGCCGCCGCTGGGGTCGGTCGAGCGTCGGCGGCAATACTGACCAGCCCGCATGATGCATGAAGCCGGCTGCTGCGACGACAGTTCATGAGCCGTGAATCATGTGGGCCCTGCGCGGCCTCCGGGTTGCTGCCGATGATCGGCGAAACCCCGCGGAACCGGGGACGCGGGTTCCGCGTCCACCGGTCCGCGGCCGCGATTCGTTATCGCTTGACGAACTTCAGCGTCATCCGGTCGCTTTCGCCGATCGCGGCGTATGCTTCCGGATCGTCTCCCTCTGCCACGCGCAGCGAAGGCGGCAGGTTCCAGACGCCGCTCGGGTGGTCGGCGGTGTCTTCCGGGTTGGCGTTGATCTCCGCGCTTTCGACCAGCCGGAAGCCGTGCGATTCGGCCTGGGCCACGACCCAGCTCTGGCGGACGTAGCCGTCGGTTTCGGTTTCGGCGTCTTCGGGCAGGCGATGCTGGACCACGCCGAGCACCCCGCCGGGCTTGAGCACCGCGTGCGCCGCGTCGAGGACCTGGTCGAACACGCCGTTGCGCTTCCAGCCGTGCGTGCTACGGAACGTCACGACCATGTCGGCCGAGCCGTCCGGACCCAGCCGGGTCGACTCGGGCGGATGGAAAGGCATGACCTGGGGCTCACCGAAGCGCTCCGCGTCGGCTACCCGTTCGCGCCAGGTCGCCATGGCCGGCTCGTAGTAGCCGGGCGCGTCCTCGATGCCCAGATCGAAGTGACCGGCGACGTATTGCCCGTTCTGTGCAAGATACGGCGCAAGAATCTCGGTATACCAGCCCCCACTCGGCAACAGTTCCACGACGGTCATGTCCGGCTCGATGCCGAAGAACGTCAGGGTCTCGTACGGGTGACGCGCCGAATCGCGGGCACGCTCCGAATCGGGGCGCGCAGCATCATCGATTGCCGCGCGCAGGGCATCGTCGGCGGTCGCCGGGGCGGACACGGCCAGACCGGCCAGCATGGACAGCGCAACCAGGCTCATTGCAGTCTTCATCGGTTTTCTCCCGCAACACAGTGCAGTTGGTAAAGGGAATGTCCACTGGCCTGATACTTGGCCTCGAACGGACTCAATGGTGATTCGGCACGGAAAGATACCACCGGCGAGGTCAATGCGCCCGACAGACGTGCCGCGAGCGCGAACTCCTCGGCATACGGCCGCCAGTTGCAGCGCAACTCGACCGAGCCGAGCTTCAGCAGGTCGGGGAACACCGGGTGAGCGTGCCAGCGGCGCCCCAGGTGCTTCGGTTTCGGCCACGGATTGGGATACAGAAGGAAATGCCGCTTCGGACGAATCTCCGCCTCGAGCAGCAACCGCCACAGGTCTTCCATGCGGATTCGCAGCAGCAGAACCGAATCGGGCATGCCCGGCAGACCGCGACCGAGCCGATGGGCGGACTGGTCGATGCCCAGCACCTGCGCCTGCGGATGCCGCTCAGCCAGCCGCAGGCTGGAAAGACCCGTGCCGCAGCCGGAGTCCAGCACCAATGCTCGCGACGGCAAGTACCAGCGGACGAAACGCTCGAACGCATCGTGGCTGGCCGGATGCAGCGGCTGCTGCCAGCGACTGGCGCGGTATCGGAGAACCTGATCGACCAGCCTGGGGTGCAGCGCGTCCTGAGAAGAACGAACCGGTCGGGATGCGCCGGGAGGGTTGGTGGGCCGTGAAGGACTCGAACCTTCAACCAACGGGTTAAAAGCCCGGTGCTCTACCACTTGAGCTAACGGCCCGCTCGACACAAGCGACGCATTATACCGAAGGCACGGCAGCGCGGAGCGAGACAACCTGGGCGATTGCCGCCCGATTGACGCGTCCCCGACCGCGGCTCACCGTTCAGCCCGCTTGGCTTCGAGCCACAACGCTTCCTGTTGCTCAAGATCCAGTTCCTCGAATCGCCGGCCCGATCGGGCCGCAGCGTCTTCCATGGCGCGAAATCGACGTTCGAACTTGAGGTTGGTATGGCGCAGCGAAGCATCGGCATCCAGATCCAGCTTGCGCGCGAGGTTGGCCACCGCGAACAGCACGTCGCCGAGTTCGTCCTCCATCCGATCCGGATCGCGCGCGTCCAGTTCGCGTTCCAGTTCGTCGATTTCCTCCCGGATCTTGGCCAGTACCGGCGCCAGGTCGGGCCAGTCGAAGCCGACCCGGGCGGCGCGCTTCTGCAGCTTGACCGCACGCCTGAGCGGCGGCAGACCGCCCGAGACACCGTCCACGGCGCTGTCCAGCCCGGCCTGCGAACGCTCGGCGGCCTTGATTCGCTCCCAGCTCTCGGTCTGCGTCTCGGCGTCCATCTTCGGCCCATCGCCGAATACGTGCGGGTGCCGGCGAATCAGCTTGTCGGCAATCCCGGCGGCGACGGCGTCGAAGTCGAACGCACCGACCTCGCGCGCCAGGCGGGTATGGAACACGACCTGGAACAGGAGGTCCCCCAATTCGTCGCGAAGCTGGTCCAGATCGCCGCGTTCGATCGCGTCGGCCACCTCGTGGGCTTCCTCGATCGTGTACGGCGCGATGGTCCGGAAGGTCTGCTCCAGATCCCAGGGACACCCGGTTTCCGGGTCGCGTAAGCGGTCCATGACCTCGAGCAGCCGGCCAAGTGCGGAGTCGTGGGTCCTGCGGTCCATGCCGCGCTCCATGCATCGGAAGAACGCTTTACAGTATGCATGAGGCCGCCGGCACGATTCGCGCGGCCCGCCAGGATCGGCGGCGCTTCACTCCGGCCGCAGTTCGATCTCGATGCGAAGCCCGCCGAGCGCTGAGGTCCCGGCTTCGATACGGCCATGGTAGCTGTCGACGAGGCGCTGCACGATGGCCAGGCCCAGGCCGTGCCCGTCGGCGCGCTCGTCGCCGCGCACGCCGCGCTGCAGCATGCGCTCGAAGCGCTGCCGGTCGAGTCCACTGCCGTTGTCCTCGACGACGATCCGCAGCCCCGAGCGCCGCCCGGCCGTGGCCGCGCGCCGGCACTGCAGCCGAACGCGACCCGCGCCGTACTTGGCGGCGTTCTCGAGCAGGTTGCCCAGCAGTTCGTAGATGTCACGCTCGGCGACGCTGGCGCGCAGACCGTCGGGAACATCGCTTTCGAATTCCACCGCCGGGTACAGCTTGGCCAGCGAGCGCACGATGCGCTCGGCCACCGGGCCGAGCTCGATCGGCGCCAGCATCGTGCGCCGGCCGGAACGCGCAGCACGGTCGAGTTCGGCGCGGATGCGCGCCTGCATCTGGGCCACGGTTTCGCGGATCTCGTCGGGACCCGGCCGGTCGCCGGCATCGAGCTGGGAGGTGAGCACCGCCAGCGGCGTCTTGAGCGAGTGGGCCAGGTCACCCAGGGCGCGACTGTACTGCTCGGCATTGGCCCGCTCGGTGATCAGCAGGGCGTTGAGATTCTCGGTCAGCGGCGTGAGTTCGCGCGGATAGGTACCCGACAGTTGCTCCTGCTCGCCGTGCTCGACCCGGCGGACTTCCCGTGCCACCCGTCGCAGCACCAGCAGCGGCTGCCACAGCAGCAGCAGTTGCGCGACCACCAGCACTGCGGCGGCCAGCGCCAGCCAGCGCCACAGGTCACGCCGAAACGAAGCAATGGAATCGGCCAGCCGCGACGCGTCTTCTGCGACCCAGACATCCAGGTCGACGATGCGACCGTCGGAGACTTCCCAACCGAGGCCGCGCCGATACAGCGACCACGCACGGCGATCGTCGGCGACCCCGAATCGCTCGGCGCCACGCGACAGTGGCTGCGTGCGCGGCGGAACGTCAACGCCGACCGTCGACGGCGACAGCCAGCGATCGGACGCAGTGCTCACGCCCGCATACAGTCCGGACTGGGGCTGCGTGAGCAGCGACTCGGCCGGCGCGCCGGCCCACTCGAGGCTGCCCGCGCGACCGACCTCAAGGCCCGAGAGCACCGCGAACATGCCGGCTTCCAGGCGTTCACGCAGCGCGGTTTCCTCCGCCGTGCGGTAAGCGCGGTCGACCACCAATCCGATCAGGCTCAGCGCCAGAATCACGACCGCCAGCGCCGACAGCGAAAGGCGGAACAGCAGCGAAGGCGTCTTTTCCAGCGAAGGGTGCGTCATGCCGGGGCCGACTCGTCAATCGGCCGGGTGACACCGGAGCCACGCCGCGCGGTCAGGAAGCGTCCGGGGCATCCGACGATCCGCCGGCGACGGGCGGGCTGAATCGGTATCCCTGGCCGCGAAGCGTCTGTATCGGCTGCCAGTCGCCGTCCGGATCGAGCTTCCGGCGCAGCCGGCCGATGATCACTTCGATGACGTTGCTTTCGGGATCGGCGTCATCTTCGTACAGATGCTCGTTGAGCCGGGTCTTGGAAAGCACCTGATCGGGATGCAGCACAAAGTACTCCAGCAGGCGATATTCGAACTGCGTCAGCTCGATCGGCCGATCGTCGAGTTCGACGCGCCGTGAGCCGAGGTGGACCGTCAGCGGCCCGAACGTCGCCTCCGATGTCGCCTGTCCGCCGGCCCGGCGCAGGAGCGCGTGAACGCGCGCGATCAGTTCCTCGGTACGAAACGGTTTGGTCAGATAGTCATCAGCACCGGAATCGAGCGCCTCGACCTTGTCCTGCCAGTGATCGCGCGCCGTGAGAATCAGCACCGGGTAGCGCTTGCCCACGCGTCGAAGCTCCTTGACCACCTCCAGTCCCGAGCGTCCGGGCAGACCGAGATCGATGATGGCCAGGTCCAGCGGATACTCACAGGCGAAATAGGATCCTTCCACACCCTCCCCGACCGCGTCGACAACATAGCCTTCACGCTGCAGCCGCTCGGCGAGGTTCTCGCGCAGCGCGGTTTCGTCTTCGAGCAGCAGAATCCTCACAACCGATCCTCGGCCGGCACCCGGAAAGTGCGAACGACACCTTCATCGGTCAGGATGCGGATGACGTAGAACTTCCGACCGTTGCGCTCGACGATGCGGGCCGAGACCACCTTGCCGTCGTGCTCGCGGGCCAGTCGCTCGGCCACCTCGCGGAGACTGTCGGCGAACGCTTCCGGGGCCGGCACCGCGATGGCGACGAACGCAGCGACGGCCAGCGCCCTCAACAGGCGTCGGAGACGGCTCGTAATCGATGAAGGTCGACGATTCACGACCGGAATTCTACCGCCCCGGGCTAAATGCGTGCTGAACCGGCTGGGTGGATTGCCGCATTTGGCCATTTGCTGGATCGGCGCTCCATCAGAGTTGAGGCCGGAAGAGAGTCGATTGCGCCGATTTGGGCGCAGCTGGCTCGAATCTCGAATTCGAACTCGAGGTTTGCTGCGCTTCGCCGGCAAGCGCGCAGCGCGGGGCGAAACGCCGTTGCATTTAACTTTCTTGCTGAACCACTCGCTTCGATCAGGAACTTCAAAGTCAGGATCGAAAGTCAAAGGCGGTTTCGCCACGCGGGCTGCGCCCGCTTTCTGGCGAGGTACTTTTGACAATCACCTCAAAAGTTCCCAAAAGCGCTCTTTTCAAGCAAACGGCACGGTGGGGCGCTTTCGAAGAATGCCCGAGGCGACAGAATGCCGACCTGCCAGGGAGTCGGGACTTCGAGCTGCCCGTTGAACAGGATGGAGCCCGGGACCCACTCCGTGCTATGGAGACTGCGTGGGAGAAGACTGCCTTCGCTCGAGCGCTTGTGCCCAATCCACGGCGAATCGGTGTGGCCCCGGCTTCGCCGAATTCTCCGGAAGCCTCTGGACCCGGCAGCCGGAATCAGCCAGGCCTAGGTAGTCTCACGGTTACTTTGGGGGGCGCTGCCAAAGTTACTCGCCCGCAAGCGCGAAGCGCGGGGCGAAGTCGGAAGTTGACTTGGATGTTTCTGATCAGGCACCGCGGCCCACGCCGATCGCGCAAAACGCGTGGAGACAGGCCGTAAACCCTTCCATCCAGCATGACGATCCCAAAAAAAGAAGGCCGCCCCGGGGGCGGCCTTCCTTCGTTGCGTGAGAAACGGAAACGTTACTGCAACTTACGCCATCATCCGACGACCGGCGAGGCCACCGATGCCGAGGACGAACAGCGCCATCAGCAGCAGGCCCCAGCGGTCGAGCGTCGGGACGACCAGCGGTTCACCCTGGCAGACCACGGTGTAGTCGGCCTGGATCGGGCCGGCCGCACCGTTGATCGCGCAGGACAGGTCCGCCGAGAACGATTCCGGCGTGTCCGGCGTGCACTGGAAGCCGATCGACTCGGTCGCGCCCGGTGCCAGCGTGAAGTTGATCGGATCGTTGGCCGTGAATACACCGGCCGGGTCGGTGAAGGTGCACTCGACATCGAGCTCGTCGAACGTACCGCCGTTGCTGAAATCGATGAAGCCTTCCAGAGTGGTCGAACCCGGCGGGACGACGCCCAGGTTCAGGGTGCCGCCCGGCGCCGGCTGGGACGAGAACACCGCGTCCGACTCGCCTTCACAGGCCAGCGGATACTGGAAGCCGCCCATGGGCTCGGCCGGATCGTCGGTATTGACGACCAGCGTAGCGGTAAACGGACCGGTTGTATCCGGGCTGCAGGTGATCGTGATGTCGTCGGTACCGTCCGGGGCCACACCGGCTCCGATGGTGAACGGCGCGAAGGTCAGATCAAACTGCGTCGCGTCGGCACCGGTGATCGAGGCGCCGGTCACGTTCAGATCTGCACCGCCGACCGCGCCGCTGTTGCCGACGTCAACGCCATCAGCCGCCGAAACGTCGCCATTGGTGACGAAACCGAAGTTAATCGGAATCCCCGGCTGCGGATCCGATTCGTAGACCGGGAACGCGTTGGCGATGTCGCAGTTGACGGTCACGTCGATCTGCCCCGTTCCTCCGCCAGCCAGCGGATCGTCATACGTCAACGTGATCGTTTCGGAGAACATGCCGGCCGTCGCGGTCGAGCACTCGACCGTGACCTGATCGGTTTCATCGACCGAAATCGTACCGTCGGTCAGGCCGTCGATGATCGAAATCTCCGCCGTTCCGCCTTCGGCCAGCGCAGCGTTGAGCGCATCGCTGGTGAAGCCGTCCTGGTCGTTCGTGATGTCGAACGAACCGGTCGGGTTGGTCTGGCCGATCGTGCCGTTGAGGTTGACCGTCAGCGGTGCCGCGGCCACGTTTGGCGAGGTCCCGGCGCAAGTAAGCGAGTACTGCGGATTCGGATCGTTGACCGAGTTGTTGGTCAACTCAAACGTACCGGTCAGATTGCCGCGCGCGTCCGGCGTACAGTTGACGTCGACAATCACGTCGGAGCCGCCGTCGGCGATCATGAACGGCGCCGTCGTGGTCGAGAACGAGGACGCGTTGGCACCCGTGAACGTCAGCGCGGTCACGTCCAGCGCCTGGTCACCAATCTCGGAGACGGTGATCAGCTGCGGGCTGAGGCTGCTGGCCGAACCGACGTCGCCGATTCCAAGCGCGATCG
>CAYPZP010000140.1:0-8470 GCA_964415285.1 uncultured Halomonas sp.
CGGCCTTGGCAGCTTCGAGGTTCATCCGTCGAGCCAGCTCCGGGTTGTCCGAATGCAGGCCCACGGTCACGCCGGCCATCTCCATCAGCGCCGGGTTGTACGGGATCGCGTCGTTGGCTTCGTGCTTGAAGTTCCACCAGTCGATGAAGGTCGAGCCGCCGGCGCCGTGCTCGGCCATGCGACGAGCCAGCTTGTAACCCTCGAGCACGTGCTGGAACGTGCCGATCGTGACGCCGAATTGCTCGGCGACGTCGATCAGCATGACCATCTCGTCGGCGCGGTAGGCGTGCGAGTGGATCTTCCGCACGCCGGCGAGAATCTCGCCGATCGCGTCGAGTTCGAGGTCGGGCCTGGGCGGCACCCGGTCGCGACCACGACGCCCTTCCGGAAACGCCTCGACGGCGCGCCGGTAGTCGCCGGCGGTCTGGAATTTCTCGGTGATGATCTGGGCGATACCCGGACGCGACTGCGGGTAGCGCGGATCGTCGTTGCTCCAGTTGCTCTGCTTCGGGTTCTCCCCGAGCGCGAACTTGATGCCCGGCGCGGCCGCCTCGAAGATCAGTTCCTCCGGCGACGCGCCCCAACGCAGCTTGATGACCGCCATCTGGCCGCCGATCGCGTTGGCCGAGCCGTGCAGCAGGTTGATCGTGGTCACGCCGCCGGCAAGCTGACGGTAAATGTTGATCGACTCGGAATCGACCACATCCTCGATCCGCACCTGGGCGGTCGAGATCTCGGTCGCCTCGTTGACCCCGCCGATGATCGCCGCGTGCGAGTGCGCGTCGATGATGCCGGGCGTGACGTGCAGCCCGGTGCCGTCGATCTCGACCGCGCCGCGCGGCGCGTCGAGGTCGGTGCCCACGGCGCGGATTTCGCCGTCGCGCACGAGCAGGTCGGCCTGTTCGAGAATGCCGGCGTCGGTGGCGGTCCAGATCGTGGCGTTACGCACCACGACGGTCTGTTGAGCCGGCGCCGATTCGATGTTCCAGGCCTCGACGCCGGGCGTGTACTCGGCGGCCGCGTGCAGCGCGCACAGGCTCAGCAGTGCGGCGGCCACGAGCTTCGATGTCATCGCTCTCATGTGCGCGTCTCCTCGTCTCGGGTGGTGTCGCCGGGCGGACCGGTGCGGTCGCCGCGTACCGTGAATTCACCGTACGGGCCGTTGCCGTTGCCGCGCGCCCGTTCGCCTTCGACATCCATGTTCACGGTAATGGTGCCGCTGCCGCCGAGGTTGAACTTGAGCTGGACCTGCTTGCCGGAGACCCGGCCCTCGGTCACCGAAAGCTCGTTGCCCATCACCGACATCGTGCCGTCGAGCGAAGTCGGCTCGCCGGTCAGGACCAACTCGGCGTCGACGTTGCCCATGCTGGCCACGCCCAGCGTCAGCGACCAGGTGCCGACCGGATCGACCTGCGGCGGCTCGAGCTTGGCCAGTTCGAATCGGTAGCCGTCGATCCAGACTTCGCTGATCACGGGCGTCTCGGTGAACAGCTCGCCCTCGACCAGCACCAGGTTGGCCATGTAGCCCGCCGCGATGCGGCCGGCGCGGTCGCCGATGCCCAGCCATTCGGCCGGTCCGGTGGTCAGCGCGGCCAACGCGCGGTCGGCGTCGAAGCCGGCCTCGATCGCGCGGGCGACATTGGCGAACAGGTCGGCGGGATCGGATTGGCCGTGCGCGGTCAGCAGCAGCGGAACTTCGGCGGCCGCGACGGCCGCCGGATTGCCCGGCGCACGCTGCCAGTGACGCAGCACCTCGAGCGGCGTATCGCGATCGTCCTCGTCGTCGACGTCGGGCGCTGCCGGAAAATTCAGCGGCAGGATGTGGGGCACCTTGCGGCCGAAGTCGGACAGGCGCTTGTATTCCTCGCCGTTGCCGACCAGGACCAGGTCGACGTCCTCATCGACCAGATCGAGAATCCGCAGGCTGTCGAGCACGTCGCGCGACTCGAACACCAGCGGCTGGTCGCCGCCGAACACCGGCGCCAGCGCGTCAATGCCGGGCAGCCACTCGGGCCGCGCCTGGGCCGGGTTCTCGGCCCACGCCGCGCGGGCGCGCGCCTGCCAGCGCGCGTCGAGCAGCGTCTGGCGGAGCAGCGCCACCGAGCCCATCAGCGCCTGTGGGTATTTGCCGTCCGGGTGGCGCTCGTGCAAGTGCGCGTGCTGAGCGAAATCCGAGCCCAGCAGGTTGGCGCTCAGGCCCCCGTCGCCCAGGTTCGCGACCAGCGAGCGACCGCGCAGCAGGCCCTGCCCGGGCGCCATCAGCGCGGTCGTGAAGCCGGCGCGGCGGTAGGTCTCGATCCGGTCGACGGGCCAGCCGGCCGGATCCAGTTCGTGATCCGGGCGAATCAGCGGGTGGCGCCCCGGAACCGGCTCGGCTTCGCCGTCGTCTCCGCCACCGTTCTCGTCGCCCTCGGTGCTGACGACCAGGTAGGGATCGATCAGCCCGGGGTAGACGGTGATCGGCGGCTGATCCTCGCCGCGCTCGAAGCGAACGATGGATGCATCGGCGGGCACGTCGATCTCGGAGCCGATCGCCTGGATGACGCCGTCGCGGACCACGATCGTGGCCGAGTCGACGACGCTGCCGGGCTCGGTGACGGCCCGGACATCGACGATCGCGTAGACGTCGGGTAGCGGCTGTCGAAGCTCGGCCGCCTGCAGCTGCAGTGGCACGAACGGCAGCGCGCACAACAGGATGAGTGCGTAGCGCAAGACGGACTCCTGGAATGACCAAAGACCGTCCAAAGTACCCAACGCCTTGTGAAGGCACCATGGGCCAGAAGTCATGCCGGCCTCACGGCGCGGGCCCGGCGGCATAATCGGGTCGGGCCTTCGAGGAGTCGACGCGATGAAGCACGTTCGTGGCAACGACCAGCGAGAGTACTGGTTCGAGGAAGGCTGCTGGGTTACCGAGTGGGCCAACCACGCCGACGATCCGGCGGCCTCGATCGCGCGCATCCGCGTGCCTGTCGGCGGCGTCACGCGCTGGCACGCGCTCGACGCGATCGCCGAGCGCTACGTCGTGCTCGAGGGCCGCGGTTGCGCCGAGATCGGCGACCGGGCGATCGACGTTTCGACCGGCAACGTGGTGCTGATCGAGCCCGGCGAGCCGCAGCGGATCACCAATACCGGCGATGACGACCTGCTGTTCCTGGCGGTCTGCACGCCGCGATTCCGGATCGAGGCCTATCGCGATCTGGAGTCGGGCACCGCGGCTGCGGATACGCCCTGAGACCGCGCCGCTTCGAACGCGTTGCCGGTCGCGGCGAGATTACAATCCGATCATGAACGATTCCGCCAAGCCCAAGCCGTCGATCCAGACGCTGTGCGTGCACGCCGGCCAGCAGGCAGGCCCGCCCGAACATGGGCTGAACACGCCGATCGTGACCTCCACGGCCTACGACTACACCGGCGACGCCGGGGTGCTCTATCCACGCTACCTGAACACGCCCAACCACGCTGTCGTGGCCGGCAAGATCGCCGCGCTCGAACGCGCCGAGGCGGCGTTGGTCACCGCCTCGGGCATGGGTGCGGTGAGCGCGGTGTTCCTGGCGCTGATGCGTCCGGGCGATCACGCGATCCTGCTCGACGGTCTCTACGGCGGCACCCAGGACCTGGTCCAGGGCCTGCTCGAACCGCTCGGTTTCACGTTCTCGGTCTGGGGCGGAGACCCGGATGAACTCGCGACGCTGGTTCGCGACGAGACGCGGCTGGCCTGGTGCGAGTCGCCGACCAATCCGCTGCTGCGGGTGATCGACCTGGCGGCAACAGCAAAGGTACTGCGCTCGGCCGGCGTGGTCTCGGTGGTCGACAACACCTTCGCAACGCCGATCCTGCAGCGACCGATCGAGCTCGGTTTCGACCTGGTCATGCATTCGGCGACCAAGTATTTCGGCGGCCACTCCGACCTGATGGCCGGCGCGCTGGCCGGGTCGGCCGAGCTGATCGACCGCATTCGCCCGCACGCGATCCGGCTCGGCTCGAACCTGAACGGGTCGGACCTCTACCAGCTCGAGCGATCCATGAAGACGCTGGCGCTCCGGGTCGAGCGCCAGAGCGCCACGGCGGTGACGCTGGCCGAAACGCTGGCCGAGCACGACGGCGTCGACCGCGTGCACTATCCGGGACTCGCGCAGGATCCCGGCCACGACATCGCCTGCCGGCAGATGAACGGCTTCGGCGGCATGCTGTCGTTCCGGCTCGCAGCCGATCGCGACCCCGATCGTTTCCTCGGCGCACTGGCGCTGATCGCGCCCGCGGTCAGCCTGGCCGGGGTCGAGTCGACGATCTGCCAGCCGTCGCGCACCAGCCACGCCAAGCTCGACCGGCAAGCGCGCGCCCGGCTCGGCATCGACGACCGGCTGATGCGCCTGTCGGTCGGCATCGAGGCGGCAGACGACCTGATCGGCGACCTGGGCCGGGCGCTCGATGCGGCCCGATGACCGGGTGCGCCGATTCGACGTTCAGTCGGCCTGCGCCTCGAAGCCGTCGATGAACAGTCCGTCGGTCCTCGGCGCCGGCAGCGCCGGCCAGAAGCCGCCGGTGATGGCGTAGAAGCCGTTGCCGTCCGTCGATGGCTGCAGCGGATCGGCATCGGCCTGGCCCACGGTCCCGCGGATCACCCAGGCCCCGCCGGCCGAGCGGCCGCCGCCGTTGGCGATCACGTGGCGGGGGACATCAAGCGTGCTGCCGCGCACGGCGCCGGTTGTTCGGTCCGTCGCATCGGATGCCTCGGAGGTGTCCGCCACCACGGCGGGGGCGAACGTCAGCGCGATCAGTGCGCAGGGCAGGGCCACCCGACGGATCCAGCGCCGCAGTTCCGAATGAACGAACCTGTATCCGGGGTTGGCGTTCATTTCCTTCGATCGGCTCACTGGCAGTTCGAAGTGCCGCAGACCACCAGCCGCAGGATGCCCTCCTGTCGACTCCAGTACGCGAAGATCGGCGCGGTTCCGTCCCAGAGCGCCAGCGAGGTCATTTCTCCTTCAAAGATATCGCCGCTCGGCAAAGAGATAATCTCATTGCCGGGCCCTGCGCAGGCGGGGTCGGCGCATCGTACGAATTTCGGATCCCTTCGAGTTACGTCGTGATAGCTGATGCTCGGCCGGCCGTCCGGAGCAATTTCAAGGGAGGTCCAGGCGCCTACACTTGTTCCGTCGATTGGATCGTCGACGACATGGAGCATCGCCGGTTGTGCACAAGCTGCATCGGTGCATTTGGCCACTTTCAGCGCAAGCAGGATGGTGTCCCAGTAACTGATGATGGGTAGGCCATCGTTGCCAATGGCAATCGACGAGTAGGCGCCGAACTCGCTGGGCGCTGATCCGTCGCTGTCGATGGTGGTGAGGGTTGCTGCTCCCGTGCAGTCGGCGTTCGTGCACTTGGCGACCTTCAGCGCCTGGGCCGTAACGTCGTGGTAGGAAACGACCGGAAGGCCATCGTTCCCGATTGCGATGGACGTGTAGCTTCCTACGACGTTCACGGCGTCCGGATCCACCACGGTGATCGTCGCGTTTCCGGTGCAGTCGGCAGTTGTGCACTTGGCCACCTTCAGCGTACCTGCGGTGCCATCCTGATAGGCGACGATCGGCAGTCCGTCATCGCCGATCGCGATCGAGGTCCAGTACCCGACGTTGTTGGTCGGGTCCTCATCGATTGTCGTCAGGATGGCCGGGTCCGCGCAGGCCACATCCGTGCACTTGGCTACCTTCAACGCCAGGTTCGTGCTGTCCTGGTAGCTGATCACCGGAAAACCATCCGTCCCGATCGCGAGGCTGGTGTAGGGGCCGACGCTGGCGGTGGCATCGACGACGTTGTTGGCGACGGATCCGCTGCAAGTTGGCGACGAACAGTGTCGAACCTGCAGACGTCCCTGAGAGTAATTCCAGAAGCTGATGACCGGATTGGCGTCGCTGCCGATCGCGATCGATGGAAACTGCCCCTGCGCTATCCCAGGAACGATCAGGGACTGTAGTCGAATCTGGTTCACGAGCGGCGTGCAGATCACCGAGCCGTCGGCGTTGATGCCGCGCACGTAGAAGCCCGGCTCGCAGGTGCCGAAGACGCGGGCCTGGACTTCGGTCGGTTCGATCTGTGCGGCGCCGACTGCCCCGGGCGCGATCTGTGTCGAACCGACGCCGCCGTCGGCAATGCCGATCGTGCCCGTCGTGGTGATCGGCCCGCCCTCGAGGCCGGTGCCGGCGGTGATCTCGGTGACCGTCCCGCCGCTGTCGTCGTCGATGCCGTCGGCGAACCCGGCCGGCACGCCGGTCAGGCCGGACCACGGTGCGCTCGCCGCGGTGGCGGCCGAATCGGCCGTGGTGGCCGTATCCGCGCTCGTGGCCGTATCGGCCGTCGTCGCGGCGTCGGCGGTCTCGGCGCGCAGCGCTTCCGGCGTCGGTCGGACGAGCTGGCGCGGGGCCAGGATGGTGTAGCCGCCGGTATCGGCACCGGGCCGGATCCGCAGTTCGATCCAGCGCTGCTGGCCGACGAACGCGCCGGCCCCGAAGTCGAGCGCGACGGTGAACGCGCCGTCCTCGACCGGCACGTCGTCCAGGTTCGGCGCGCAGGCCAGCTCGGTGCCGGCGGTCGGCGCATCGAACAGGCAGATCTGCAGGTCGTAGAGACCGAGCGCGGGCAGCCCGGCCTCGGTCAGCTGGCCCTGGTAGGTGATGGTCGAGCCGAGCGATTGAGCGGCGGCCGCGGACGCGAACAGAACGGCGCCGATGCCAGCGGCGAGACGAATGGACATCCGGAATTCCCCTTTGTTGAGCTGGGCCAGTATAGCCAAAGCGCTTCCCGGGAGCCTCATGGCCCGGTTCGATCCGCCTTTATCGACGGCCACGGAAAGAACGTCGATAGGCTTCGCTGGTACTTGCGGTACGCGTCGCCCCGAATGGATCGAGTGCTTTTCGGAGTGCGCAATGTCGTTGGCCCGGCACAGGAACGACAGCATGACGACCGGCGCGCTGCGCTCCGCGCGGCCGGAGGCGTTTTGCCCTGGGCGCGGCCCGCGCCCTATACTGCGAAGCCTGAACCGATCGCTGGAACCGGACGCATGGACCAGCCCCTGGAGTCCACCGCCTCGCTGCTGCAGCAGGTAGCCGAAGGCGACGAGCAGGCGCGCGAGCGGCTGTGTCGCCAGTTCCTGCCGCTGCTGACCCGCTGGGCGCACGGCCGCTTGCCGCACTACGCGCGCGACCTGTCCGAGACCCAGGACCTGGTCCAGGGCGCGCTGATCAGCGCGCTGGACAAGGTCGAGGATTTCGACGCGCTGCGCGAAGGCGCGTTCCTGGCCTACCTGCGCAAGATCCTGCTCAACAACATCCGCATGGAAATCCGGCGCGTGACGCGGCGCAACGCGCACGGCTTCGCCGATGCGGAGGCCGAGCCGGAGTCGCCGGACGCCTCGATCCTCAGCGAAGTCATCGGCGTCGATGTGCTGGAACGCTACGAAGCGGCATTGATGACGCTGACGGACAAGGCGAGAGAAGCGGTGATCCTCAGAGTGGAATTCGGATACTCCTTCCCCGAAATCGCGCTGGCGACCGACGCGCCGTCGGCCAACAGCGCGCGGATGCTGGTGTCGCGGTCGTTGGTGCAACTGGCCGAGGCGATGGAATGAGCCGCGGCGACGACGCCGAGGGCAAGCGCGCTTCGCGTCGCGCACTGCGCATTCTGCAACGCTTGTCGGGCTCCGGCGCCTCGTCCGAGGATTCCGCCGATTCGCTGCATTCCACGCACGTGGCCGACCGGCTGCATCAGATCGAGCAGCTGTTCCTGATGCACGGCGGCGAGCGTGAGGCGGGCGGTCCTGACCCGAACAAGGTGCTGTTCGAGTGGGGGCATCTGCAGGTTCTCGAGCGGCTCGGCGAGGGCAGCTCCGGCGAGGTCTTCCGCGCCTACGATCGCACCCTCGATCGCGATGTTGCGCTGAAGCTGCTGAAGATCGACCAGGGCCGCGCGTTCCAGTCACAGTTGTTCCTGTACGAGGCGCGCCAGCTGGCGATGATCCGGCACCGCCACGTGCTGGCGGTGCACGGCGCCGCGGTCCACGAAGGGCGGCCGGGTCTTTGGACCGACCTGATCGAGGGCGGCACGGCGGATGACGAAACGCACCGCGCCGCGATGGAGGACCCGGGCGCGGTGCTCGACCTGATCGAATCACTCGCGCAGGCGGTCGACGCGGTGCACGCCGCAGGCCTGGTGCACGGGGACATCAAGCCCTCGAACATCATGCGCGATGCCTCCGGTGATTGGGTGCTGATGGACTTCGGCGCCAGTCAGGACCAGCGCAGCAGGCCGGACGGCCCATCGATCACCTCGGGTACGCCGCTGTACATGGCGCCGGAAGTCGCGCTCGGCGATGCGCCGGACACGGCTTCCGATCGCTACGCGCTCGGCGCGACGTTGTATCGCGTGCTGACCGGCCATGTGCCGCTCGAGGCCGAGACCTGGTCCCAGCTGGTCG
>CAYPZP010000141.1:0-8427 GCA_964415285.1 uncultured Halomonas sp.
TCGGGTTGAGGTTCTCGCGCTGGATGTTCTCGATCAGCGCCATGGCCAGCGTGACCTCGTCGGGCACGTCGCGGATGACGGCCGGGATCTCGCCCAGACCGGCCTTCTGCGCGGCGCGCCAACGGCGCTCGCCGGCGATCAGCTCGTAGCCGCCCGAGGCGAGCTTGCGCACCACCACCGGCTGGACCACGCCCTGCGCCTTGATCGAATCGGCCAGTTCGTCGAGGCGATCGGGATCCATGCCGGTTCGCGGCTGGTACTGGCCGGGTTGAATGCGGTCGAGCGGCAGTTTCTTCAGCGTGTCCTCTGAGGCCCCGGCTGCTGCGTCCTTGCCCTGCGACGCCTTGTGCGACTTGCCGAGAAGCGCGTTGAGGTTCTTGCCCAGGGGGGCTTTCTTGCGGGTGGCCATATCAGCTCCAGGAGCCCATGCGCCGGAGGTACTCGCCGGCAAGGCCGCGGTAGGCGAGCGCGCCGCGCGATTCGGGGTCGTAGGTCAGCACCGATTCGCCGTAGCTGGGCGACTCGGCGACGCGCACGTTGCGCGGCACGATGGTGTTGAACAGCTTGTCGCCGAAGTGCTCCGACAACTGGCGCGACACGGCGCCGGACAGGTTGTTTCGCACGTCGTACATGGTGCGAACCAGTCCCTGGATCTCCAGCCCGGGATTCACCGAAGCCCGGATCTGCTCGATCGTGTCGACGAGCGCGGTCAGGCCCTCGAGCGCGTAGTACTCGCACTGCATCGGGATCAACACGCCGTCGGCCGCGGTCAGCGCGTTGAGCGTCAGCACGTTGAGCGCCGGCGGGCAGTCGATGATGATGTCGTCGTAGCGCGCCCGGAACGATGTCAGCGCCTCCTTGAGCACGTGGGCACGGTCCTCGCGCTCCATCACCGCGACCTCACCGGCAGTCAGGTCGCCGGTGGCAGGCGCCAGGTCCAGCGCAACCGAGGACGGGCGCACGATCACATCCCCGATCGCGGCTTCGTCCATCAGCACCTCGGCCATGGTCGGCTGGCCGTCTTGGATCTCCACGCCCAGCCCGGTGGTGCAGTTGCCCTGCGGATCCATATCCACGAGCAGCACCTTGCGATCCATCGCCGCCAGACCCGCGGCCAGGTTCAGCGCCGTGGTGGTCTTGCCGACGCCGCCTTTCTGGTTCGCGATCGCGAGCGTGTGTGCCTGTCGGGTCACTCGGTGCCTCCGGAGCAAACGACGACCAGACACCGGGCGCCCTCGCGCCCGGGCCAGTCGAGAGATTCGATGTCGACATTGTAAGCACCCGGAACCTCCGACCGCTCGGAATCAGCCAACCGGCCCTTCATCGCCAGCAGCCGCGCGCCGGCGTCGATTTGAGGAGCCAACCATTCAACCAGGCGCGGCAGCGGCGCCAGCGCCCGGGCGACGATCTCGTCGGGAGGCGGATCGAGCGAAAGCGATTCCAGGCGCGCATGAATCGGCTCGACGTTGTCCAGTCCCAGCGTGCGCGCCACGTGGGTCAGAAAGCGGATCTTCTTGCGGTTGCTGTCAACGAGCACGAAATGCCGTTCGGGCTCGGCGATGGCCAGGATCAAGCCCGGGATTCCGGCCCCGGTGCCGGCATCGAGAATCCTGCGCCCTGTCAGATGCGAGCGGATGCTGAGACTGTCGAGCACGTGGCGCTCGATCATCTCGCCCGGTTCGGTCACCGCGGTCAGGTTGTAGGCCCGATTCCAGCGCAACAGCTCGACCAGGAAACCGGCGAGGCGCTCGACCGCAGCGTCGGGAAGCAGCGCGCCCACGCGTGCCAGCGCCGCCGGCAACCGCCGGGCGAAATCGGCGCGCAGTTCCTTCATCTCGGGGCTCGAGTCGGTGTTCATCGGCGATCGCGGCCACGGGGATGCCATCATTATCGCCGCTGACGATGCGCACGGGATAGAGTAGGCAGCATGAAGAAGACCCTGATCGTCCTCGCCCTTCTGGTGGTCGTGGTGCTCGTGCTCGGCACGCCGGCCCTGATCGGTTCGCTGATTCACGGACAAGCGGCCGGGTCGCTGGAAGAGCGCCTGCCCGAAGCCGACATCCGCTGGGACCGCGGCTGGTTCCGGACCGCGCTGAACATCGCCGACGAGGACCTGCGCGCCGATTTCGATTTCTCGCACGTCTCGCTGACGCCGCCGGGCTGGCTGACCGTCGACGGCCGCGTCGTGCTCGGTGCGCTGGGAGCTACCGTGGAAGTCAGCGGCCATGTCGGACCGGCTCTGGATGCCGATCTGCGGGCCAGCGCACCGGCATTGACGGTTCCGGGCATCGTGACCTGGCGCTATCGCGAACCGGCGCTGGAAGCGGTCGCTGCGGACAACCGGATCGATGTCCACGGATCCGCCGAAACGCTCGAGATCGCCGACGGCCTGGGCAACCAGTTGATGCTGGCCGAGACCGAACTGAACGCCGGCCTCGGCGAATCCGGCGCGAGCGAGATCGAGCTCCGCATCGAGGTTTCCGCGGCTCGATCCGGTCTGCCTCGCAGCCGCGCGGCGCTGGTGTTCGACCACGTCGACCCGCTGGCGCTGGAACAACTGGTGCGTTCGCTGCAGCAACTGTCGTCCAGCGAGCAGGGCACCACCTCGGGAGGGCTGGCCGCGATCGGCCTGGCCAGCGCCTGGCAGCAACTGGCAGCGCGCGGCTTGGTGCTGCGGCTGGAGTCGCTGATGCTGGACGGCGAACTCGAGGTCAAGGGTCGATGGATTCCGGGACAACGTCGGCTGGAGCTCGACGGCGGCGGCGCTCGCGATACCCTGTTGGCCTGGTGGTCTCGAATCGACGGCCTGCTGCGGCAGGTCCCGCCGAGCGAGGCGCGCGCCGCAGCCGAGCTCGCGCTGACGGAACTGGAGCGCAGCGGCGAAGTGCAGCGCAGCGGCAACCGCATTCGGGTTTCCCTGGATTCGGAGGCGGCCGGGGAGGGCGCCGGCTGAACGCGGCGATTCACCGACAGGCGGTTTCGCATCCGGCCGGATGTATCCTATACTGCAAGCGCATTTTCGCCGAGGGAGGTCGGCCCCGGTGCATACCATCAATCAGATTCTCGAACACAAGGGCAACGACATCCACTGGGTGTCGCCCGAAGATTCCGTTCTCGATGCGGTCCGCCAGATGGCCGAAAAGGGCATCGGCGCGCTGCTGGTCATGAAGGACGGGGAGCCGATCGGGATGATGTCGGAGCGCGACTATGCGCGAAAGGTCATCCTCGAAGGCAAGCGCTCGCGCGACACGCGCGTCAACGAAGTCATGTCCAGCCCGCTGATTTCGATCGAAGGCCGGGCAACCGCCGATGCCGGGCTTGCGCTGATGACGCGCCACAAGATCCGTCATCTCCCGGTCGTCGTCGACGCCAGGCTCACCGGCGTGGTGTCGATCGGCGACCTGGTCGACGCGGTCATCGATGACCAGCAGCGCCTGATCGATCAACTCGAGCGCTACGTCACCGGTTGATTCCGCGCCTCCGCCGTGCAGTCCGAAACGCGCCGAACCATCGCCGAAGCGGTTCGCCTCGATGCAGAAACCGCCCGCGCGCACCCGCTCGGCGGCGGAGACATCGCGGGCAGCTACCGCCTCGAAGACGGCGCCAGATCGGTTTTCGTCAAGTGCATGCCGCTTGCACAGCGCGAAGTACTCGAAGCCGAGCAGGACGGCCTTTCACGCATCGCGGCCACCGACACCCTCCACGTTCCGTCGGTCCTGGGCTCCGGTTGCAGCGACGTCGCGTGGCTGGTGCTGGAATTCGTCGATCTCCGACCTTGTTCCCGTGCTGCATTCGCCGCGCTCGGCGAGCGACTGGCCGCGCTGCACGCCTGCCGGAGCGAGCGCTTCGGGCTTGATCGCGACAACTTCATCGGCGCCACACCCCAGGTCAATCATCGCTCGGGCGACTGGACCGAGTTCTTCTTCGAGCGTCGCATCGGCCAGCAACTCCGGCGCCTGGCCGATGCCGGCGAGCGCTTCGGAACGCGCGATGCAGACAAGCTGCGCACGTCGTGGCAGCGACGTTTTCCCGGCTACGCACCCGAAGCGAGCCTGATCCACGGCGACCTGTGGGCGGGTAACGGCGCGATGGACGCGAACGAACAACCGATGATCTTCGATCCGGCCGTGCACTACGCCGACCGCGAATGCGACCTGGCGATGACCCGGCTGTTCGGCGGCTTCGGCACCGCTTTCTACGAAGCCTACGACACCGCGTGGCCACTGGAGGCAGGTTGGCGGGAGCGGTTGGACTTCTACCAGCTCTATCACGTGCTGAATCACGCGAACCTGTTCGGCGGCGGATACGTGGCGCGAAGCCGGCGGCTGATCGATCAGCTGGTGGGCGGTTGACTTCGGGTTCTGGTCCAGGAGAGTCGGGCCGGGTTCTGCCCGGTAACTGGGCGCTTCGCAAGTCAACGTCAACGGCGTTTCGCCCCGCGCTTCGCGCTTGCGGGTGAGTGACTTTGGAGGCGATTGTCATGACCATCGTCAAAAGTGCCTCGCCAGAAAGCGGGCGCAGCCCGCGTGGCGAAATGCAGTGGACTTTGTCATTCGAATTCGACTTTATCAAGGGAATCCGTCCACCACCCAGCCTGCGTGTCGAAACCGCCGTTGAATTTCGATTCTGACTTCGACTGTGACTTTTCGAGGGAACCCGACAACCGCCCAGCCCGCATGGCGAAACGCAGTTGACTTAGACGTTGAGATGTCGAGTTTGACTTTACAAAAGTACCCCCACAACCGCCCCGGCCCGCACTGGGCTGAGTCAAAGTCCAGGTCATACCACCCCACCCGGGAGCACTGCACGAAACCCGACGTGATTTCCAACCCGACCACTTCGGGTTATCATCGGATTCGATGAACACGCTCGCCCGCATCCGCAAGCATTCCGACCGCCTGGCGCAGGTCAGCGCCGCGCTGTTCGCGCTGGTGTGGCTGTCGATCGTGGCCGCACCCTGTGCGATCGCAATGACGCTGGGATCGGCCGATCATCACGACTGTCCGCACTGTCCGCCGCGACCGTGCCACGAGGTCCAGATCGACGATTGCGATGCGCCCGATTCGATCGACAGCCTGCGCACCGTGGATTTGTCACTGGTGCTCGCACCGCCGGCGGCCGAAGCGGCATCTTCGCCCATCGTTGGGATGCGCGAAGGCCGAAGCGAATTCGCCTATCGTCCACCGGCCCGTGCCGGACCGCGACCGCACCTGCTGCACGCACAATTCAACGAATAGCACCGGCTCCCCGATGAGTTCTGGTTCCGTGGTCGCATCGCGATCGCGGCATCCGCATTGGATTCGGAGTCGTTACCATGAGTCGTTTCATTTCGCTGCCCGGCCTGCTGGCCGCGGCGTTTGCCCTGCTGCCGGCGATGCTCGTCGCTCAAGTCGACGATGCGTCGCAAACCCCTGATTCACTGACGCTGGAACGGGCCGTCAGGCTCGCCGTCGAAGCCGAGGATCCGGCGCTGGCGCGCTTCGAGGCCCGGGCGCGCGCGCTCGACGAACGCGCGGTCGCCGACACCCAGTTGCCCGATCCGAAGGTCACCGGCCAGATCGCCAACCTTCCGGTCGATTCCTTCGCCTTCGACGAAAGCAACATGAGCCAGGTACGCTTGGGCCTGCGCCAGGAGTTTCCGCCGGGCCGCACGCTGGCGATCCGCGGCGATCAGCGACGGCACGAAGCGCAAGCCGAGCGCGCGCGACGCAAGCTGGCGCTGCGCGAGATCGCGCTGGCCATGCGCACCGCGTGGTTCGACCTGGCCTGGCACGAGCGCGCGATCGAGGTCGTCACCGCCAGCCGCGCATCGGTATCCAAGCAGGTCGATTCGCTGGCGGGTCGATTCGCCACCGGCCGGATGAATGCCCAGGACGTGCTGCGTGCCGAACTGGAAATGGCGCTGCTCGACGACCAGCTCGCCGAACACCGGCGCCAGGCCGATCTCGCGCGCAGCGTACTTTCGCGCTATATCGGACGCGCCGCGTTCGCTCGCGTCGATGGCGAGTGGCCCGTCCTTTCCGAACCGGCCTCGGGGTCGGTGCTGCTGAACCGGCTGGCCGAACACCCGGCAGTCATCGCCGAAAACGCCGAGATCGAAGCCGCCGATGCCGACATCGCGATGGCCGAACAGGCCTACAAACCGGCCTTCGCGCTCGAAGGCGGCTACGGCATCCGCACCGACCGGCCCGATTTCGCTTCGATCGGGGTGACGCTGTCGGTACCGCTGTTCACCGACAAGCGACAGGACCGGCGGCGCGCGGCGGCCGTCAGCCGGCGCGGCGCCGAGCACCATGACCGAGACGCGCTGCTGCGCGACCTGAGGCGTCGGCTCGAGCAGGCGCAGGTCGACTGGCGGCGCTACAACGAGCGGCTGTCGCTGTATCGCCAGGCGCTGGGCGAGCGCGCGCGGCAGACCGCGGAGGCCTCGGTGACCACCTATGCCAACGGCCAGACCGACTTCGCCGAACTGATCCGAAGCCAGCTCGCGGAACTGAACGTCGAGCTCAAGCGGGCCGAACTGCGCGCCGAGGCCGGCAAGGCCTGGGCGCGGATCGCCTACCTGACCGGAGACACGCCATGAATGCCGCTCGCATCGTATTGATCGCCGCGCTCGCGGCGCTGCTCGGATTTGCCGCCGCGCGCTGGCTGGAATCCTCCGATTCCGCCGTCGGAGCCGGATCCGGAAGCGCCGAGCGCGAAGTCCTGTACTGGGTCGCGCCGATGGACCCGAACTACCGTCGCGACCAGCCGGGCAAGTCGCCGATGGGCATGGACCTGGTGCCGGTCTACGCCGACGGCGGCTCCGGCGCCGGCAACGCCCCCGGGATCACCATCGATCCCGCGGTGATCAACAACATCGGAGTCAAGACCGCGCCGGTGGAACGCCGCTCGCTGACCCGGCACATCGACACGGTCGGCTTCATCACGCCCGACGCCGACCGCGTCGGCCACATCCACGTGCGTGCCGAAGGCTGGATCGAGCGCCTGATCGCCGACAACGAGGGCGAACGGGTCGAAGCCGGGGACGTCGTGTTCGAAATCTACTCGCCCGCACTGGTGAGTGCGCAGGACGAGTATCTGCAGGCGATCCGCGTCGGCCAGCGCGCGCTGATCGACGCCGCGCAACAGCGTCTGCGCGCGCTGGGCATGGCCGAATCGCAGGTCGAGGCGGTGCGAGAAGCCGGCCGCGCGCAGCAGCGCTTCCAGGTGCGCTCGCCGCAGGACGGCTACATCATGGAGCTGAACGTGCGCGAAGGCATGTTCGTCAATCCGGGCACGACCATCATGAGCCTGGCCGACCTGTCGGAGGTCTGGGTCGACGTCGACGTATTCGAACAGCAGATCGGTTGGGTGGAGCCCGGTCAGCGTGCCGAGATGCGACTTCCGTTCGCGCCCGAGCGGGTCTGGCGCGGCAGCGTCGACTACATCTATCCGGTCATCCGCCGGGAAACGCGCACGGCGCGAATCCGGCTCGCGTTCGACAACCCCGACCTGCTGCTCAAACCGAACATGTATGCCGGCGTCGAGATCGCGGTCGCGCCGAAGAACGACGTGCTGGCGATTCCCGGCCAGGCGGTGATTCGCACCGGCGCGCAGCAACGCGTCGTGCTGGCCCAGGGCGACGGCCGCTTCCGTCCGGCCGAAGTCCGCACCGGCGTGGAAGCCGAAGGCATGGTCGAGATCGTAGAAGGGCTGGCCAAGGGCGAATCGGTAGTGATTTCCAGCCAGTTCCTGATCGACTCGGAAGCCAGCATGGACGCATCGCTGCTGCGGCTGATCGGGGAGGCGCCCGGCGGCATGGACCACTCGGGCCACGACACGGGCGGCATGGACCACCCGGGCCATGACATGAGCGGCATGGACCACGCCGGTCACGACATGGGCGGCATGGACCACTCGGGCCATAACATGAGCGGCATGGATCACGCGGACCACGACATGCAGGAGACGGATCACACCGGCCACGATTCGGGAGCGAAGGACCCCTCTGGCCATGACATGAACGGCGCGGACCATTCGGAGCACGACCATGATTGAGAAGCTGATCCGATGGTCCGTGGCGAACCGCCTGCTGGTGCTGATGCTCGCGGTGCTGGTCGGCGGCTGGGGCGTGGTGTCGATGCTGCGCACGCCGCTGGATGCCATTCCGGATCTGTCGGACGTGCAGGTGATCGTCAAGACGACCTATCCCGGCCAGGCGCCGCAGGTGGTCGAGGACCAGGTCACCTATCCGTTGACCACGGCGCTGCTGTCCGTGCCCGGCGCGACGACGGTGCGCGGCTATTCGTTCTTCAACGACTCGTTCGTCTACGTGATCTTCGACGACGGCACCGACCTGTACTGGGCCCGGTCGCGCGTGCTCGAATACTTGAGCCAGGTCGCGCCGACGCTGCCAGACGCGGCGCGCCCGGCGCTCGGCCCGGA
>CAYPZP010000142.1:0-8369 GCA_964415285.1 uncultured Halomonas sp.
CGAAACCGGCAGGAGACCATTGCTCCATCATCTTCTTATGCGCCGCATCCAGCCGCTCGGCCATCAGGCCCGAGAACCGCTTGATCACCTCGTAACCGAAGGCCGGATCGGATTCGCAGGCCGCCAATACCGCTTCGCCGTCGAAGCGGATGACCTTGCTGTCGCGCTCGGCCTTGGCGTTGAAACTCCACTTGAACGGCGGCAGCAGCCAGGACCAGCCGAGCACGCGCACCGGATTCAGACGCTGCACCTGGAGCGTGGGTCCGGTGACCGCCGGCACCTCGATGGAGATTTCGCCGTCGACGAGCACGAAGAAGTGCCTCGCCGGCTCGCCGCTGCGGAACAGCAACTCTCCGTTGCCGATCTCCAGCGCTTCGCCGTGGCCGGCCAGGCGACGCGCATATTCGTCGCTGAGGCCGCTGAATGCGGGCGCTTCGGTCAGCAGTTTTTCGATCGAGTTCGAATTCACATCCGCTCTCCAGGAATGCGGTGACACCGGCGCTCAGGATAACCGATGCGAATCATCCGTCGTCGACACGGCCGCGCCGCCGGCGAGACCCGGAGCCGCTCAGCCGGCCAGTTGGTCGACCCCGCCTTCCAGGTTGTAGACCTCGGTAAAGCCCTGTTTCCGGTAGTGCTCGGCGACGTCCTGGCTGGAAAGGCCCTTGTTGCAGACGAACACCAGCGGCGTCTTGCGATCGGCCTCCGACAACTCGGCCATCAAACCGGCGTCCAGCGGCTTGGCGAACTCCAGCGGCACGCGCTGACGATCGGGCTCGCTGCGGGTATCGACCACCACCATGCGCTCGGCGGCATTCAGCCGCTGCTGCAGCTCTTCGACCGACATCTGCCGAACCGCCGGCGGCGCACCTGGCAGGTCGAGCTTCAGACCCTCGCCCTGAACGGTCTCGACCCAGTCGATCTTCGCGCCGCGGGCGCGCTGCGCCGAGGCGAGGTCCATCAGCACCGTGAGATCGCCGATCTCGGACACGATCTCGGTGCCGGCCCTGGGTCCGAGATGGAACTGGGCATCCCAGTCCGAACCGATCTTGAAGTGCAGGTACTGGTCCGGATAAGCGGCCAGGAACTCGGCGATCTTGGCGGCCGCCTTGTCGGTGATCTCGATCTCCGGTGGCGTGCGATCCGGCGCCTCCAGCCCGAACATTTCGTGCAGTTCGCCGGCATTGAACATTTCCATGACGATGTCGCAGCCGCCGATGAGTTCGCCTTCGACGTACAACTGCGGAATCGTCGGCCAGTCGCCGTATTCCTTGATGCCCTCGCGAATCTCGTTGTCCTCGAGCACGTTGAACGACGCGTATTCGCCCGACAGCAGCGTATCCAGCGCGCCGGCGGTCTGGGCCGAGAATCCGCACTGGGGCATCTGCGGCGTGCCTTTCATGAACAGCATCACCTTGTTGCCGGTGACCAGTTGTTCGATGCGTTCCTGGGTTGCGGGATCGAGCGCCATATCGGCTCCTTCGCTGGTGGTCGGTTCGATAACGGACAGTGGGGGCTGTTGCCCGCCGATGCAAATGGTACTCGTCTCGAAGCGCGAGCGGGCCACGCGACGACGCGGCCCGTCGAGCAGGCGAACAAACGTCGGAAACCCGGCGGCGGTGCCGGATCGGGGCGACACCGGCGCTATCATGGCGCCATGAACAAACCGATGATCCCCACCGCCAGCCGCGTTGCCGAAGTCCGCTACGAAATTCGTGGCCGACTGGCCAAGCGCGCGCACGAACTCGAACGCGACGGCCACGACATCCTGCACCTCAATGTCGGCAATCCGGGCGCTTTCGGACTGCACGCGCCCGAGACGATGCGCCAGGCCGTGGTTCGCAATCTGGCCGAGAGCGACCCGTACGGGCCGCAAACCGGGATCTTCCCGGCGCGCGAGGCGGTCGCGATCCATTTCCAGGAGCAGGGTCTGCCCGATACGCGCTTCGACCAGGTCATGATCGGCAACGGCGTCTCCGAGCTGGTCGACCTGAGCCTGCGCGCACTGCTCGAACCGGGCGAGGAAGTGCTGATCCCGGCCCCGGACTATCCGCTGTGGACCGCGGCCACGGTCCTCAACGGGGGACGCGCCGTGCACTACCCCTGCAGCTCAGACAACGGCTTCCTGCCCGACCCGGACGACATCGAACGCCGGATCACGCAGCGGACGCGCGCGCTGGTCGTCATCAATCCGAACAACCCGTCCGGCGCGGTCTATCCCGAGGCGCTGCTACGCGAGCTGGCCCGGATCGCCGAACGTCACGACCTGGTGCTGTTCTGCGACGAGATCTACGATGGCATCACCTACGACGAGGCCGCGTTCGTGCCCATGTCGACGCTGGCCGAGGAGTGTCTGTGCGTGTCGTTCGGCGGGTTGTCCAAGGTCTACCGGGCGTGCGGTTGGCGCGTCGGCTGGATGGTGTTCACCGGCGAGCTGGACCGCGCCGGCGAATACCGCTTTGCGGTCGAGAAGCTGGCCGCGCTGCGCCTTTCCTCCAACGTCCCCGCGCAGTGGGCGGTACAGACGGCGCTGGGCGGCTACCAGTCGATCCATGAACTGACCTCGCCCGACGGCCGACTGTACGAGTCGCGTCGCGCGATCATCGACGCCGTCGCCGGATCGCGACACCTCGAGCTGGTCGCACCCAGCGGCGCGATGTATGCGTTTCCTTCCGTCCGGCTGCCGCCGGACGCCGAGTTCGACGATCATGCCTTCGCCGCCTACGTGCTGGAGCACGGCCACATCCTGCTGGTACCCGGCACGAGCTTCAATATCGCAGACCCGCGCCACTTCCGGATCACGCTGCTGCCGGAGGCGCGCCGTATCGGCGCGGCCGTCGAGCGCATGGACGAACTGCTCGAAGAGTTCCTGGCATGAACGACGCATCCAACCCGCTGCTCCAAACCGGCCTGCCCGACTTTCCCTCGATCCGCCCCGAGCACGCCCTGTCGGCCGTCGAGACCCGGCTGGCCGGATATCAGGCGCTGCTCGACGAGATCGAAAGCGGGCGCGCACCGCAGCGTGTCGAAACGCTGGTTCGCGAGATTCGGGCCGACGATGCGCTGGCGCTGGCGTGGTCCACGATCGGTCACCTGCACGGCGTCGTCAATTCGCCGGAATGGCGCGAAGCGTTTTCTGCCTGCTTGGAGAAGATCACCGCCTTCTATACGGCCCGCGGACACAACCGGGCGCTGTTTGAATGCTGGGATGCCGTGGCCGAAAGCGAAGATTTCGCGCAACGGCCGGCCGCGTTTCGTCGCATGCGGGCCGAGGAACTGGCCGATTTCAGGCAGTCGGGCGTGGATCTGGACGACGCGCCGCGCAAGCGCTTCGCCGAAATCAGCATGCGCTTGTCGAAGCTCGGCAACGCGTTCGGCAATCACGTACTCGATGCCACCGAGCACTGGTTCCAGGACTTCGACGACGCCGAGGCGCTGGCCGGGCTGCCGCCCTCGGAACTCGAAACGCTGGCGAACAAGGCGGGCGAAGCCGGCGTGGCCGGTTGGCGCGCCGACTTGTCCTATCCCTGCTACAAGGCCATCGTCACCTATGCCAACGACCGCGACCTGAGACAGCGCTTCTACGCAGCGCACGCAACGCGCGCATCGTCGCAGGGACCGGACGGCGGTCGCTTCGACAACGAACCGATCGTCGCCGAGATGCTGGCCCTGCGCACGGAACAGGCCCGGCTGCTCGGATACGAAAGCGCCGCGGCGCTGAAGCTTTCGCGACGGATGGCGCCGGACGTTCAGGCGACCGAGCAATTCCTCGACGACCTGGCCGGGCGGGCACGACCCGCCGCGCAGTCGCAGCTCGACGAGTTGGCCGGGTTCGCCGCGGGTCTGGGCGGGCCGGAGAAACTCGAGCCTTGGGATATCGCCTACTATTCGGAGAAGCTCCGCGAGCAGCGGCTCGGGCTGAGCCAGGAAAAACTCAAGCCCTGGTTCGAACTCGAATCGGTGCTGGGTGCACTGTTCGGCCTCGCCGAAGCCCTGTTCGGCGTAAGCTTCGTACGCGACGACGCGGTTCCGGGCTGGCATCCCGACGTGCGTTTCTATCGACTCGTCGATTCGCACGACCCGACCGAAGCCGAATGCGATGCCGGCCTGTACCTGGACCTGTACGCGCGCACCGGCAAGCAGGGCGGTGCCTGGATGGACGTCTGCCGCCAGCGGATGGCCGTCGATGAAAAACCGGCCCGGCCGCCGGTCGCCTACCTGACGTGCAATTTCGCCGCGCCCGCCGACGGGGCGCCGAGCCTGCTGACGCACGACGACGTGGTCACGCTGTTCCACGAGTTCGGCCACACGCTGCACCACCTTCTCACGCGCGTCGACTGGCCGCCGGTCGCCGGCATCAGCGGCGTCGAGTGGGACGCCGTCGAGTTGCCCAGCCAGCTACTCGAAGGCTGGGTCTGGGAACCGGAGTTCCTGCACACCTTTGCGCGCCACTACCAGAGCGGCGAGCCCCTGCCCGATGCGTGGATCGCCGCGCTGGACGCCGACCGGAAGTTCCTCGGTGCGCTGGCGCTGACGCGTCAGATCGAGTTCGCGCTGACCGACCTCGAGCTGCACTGCGGCCCGGTCGAGAGCCCGATCGATGTGATGCGCGAAGTGCACGACCGCGTCGCCGTCACACCGCTGCCGGAATACAACCGCTTCCTGATGAGCTTCAGCCATCTGTTCGACGGCGGCTATGCGGCCGGCTACTACAGCTACCTGTGGGCCGAGCGGCTGGCGCGGGACGCCTTCGAAGTGTTCCGCGAGCACGGCCTGGCCGACCGCGCCAGCGGCGAGCGACTGCGCGATGCAATCCTGGCCGTCGGCGGCAGCCGGCCGATGCACGAATCGTGGATGGCGTTCCGCGGTCGCGAGCCGCGCATCGAGCCATTGCTGGACAGCTATGGCATCGCCGCCTGACTCGACCCGGGGAACCGGCCGCAGCGAGTTCCGCGGCGAGGTTCCGCGCAACGAACTGGTGCGGCTGGTCCATGCCACCCGCAACTCGCTGAAGGGCTATCGCCGCGTCTGGCACGACGAGGCCGCGTTCCGCTTCCAGACCGTCGTACTGATCGCGATCCTGCCGATTGCCTGGTGGCTGGCCGACGACTGGACCGGCTTCGCAGTGCTGATCGGCAGCTGGCTGCTGGTACTGGCCGCCGAACTCGGCAACTCCGGCATCGAGGCGGCGGTCGACCGGATCGGCCGCGAAGAGCACAACCTGGCCGCCAAGGCCAAGGACGCCGGCTCGGCCATGGTGATGACCGCGATGATCATCGCCGGCGGCGTCTGGCTCGCGGTGCTGGCCGATCGCTTCCTCGGCGGCTGATTCGCGCAATCCGTCAATTCTCCGAATGAGACATCCCACGCTCCGGGACACCAGGCCGCTGCGCGATCGATCCGAACGGCAGACTTGTCCGGCGCCCGAAATCGCTGTGGCGCAAGCGGCGCGAACACCGAAGCGGCAAGCGACCCGGCCGGCGACGGGGGCAAACTCGGCTTCGGTCAATCCCGCCGCGGCCGCTCTGCCGTTCGATCCGCTTTGACGTCGAGCTGCTGTCTCAGCGTCTCCAGCGACCCGGCGAGGCGCCGTTCGTCGGCACCGCCTCCGAATGCCCGGTACAGGTCGATGAAGCGCTGCACCCGGTCGAACTCTGCCTGAGCGAGCTCGAGTTCTGCCGAGAGCAACTGTCGCTCGGCGTCCAGCACCTCGAGGTAGGCGACGACACCCTGGCGAAACCGCTGACGCTGCAGTCGCAACACTTCGGCGGCTGCCTCGGCGCGCTGTTCGGTGAAATCGATGATGGTGCCCGCCGCCTCGAAGCCGGCGGCGGCATCGGCCAACTCGCGAAGCGCCCCGAGCACCGCGCTCTTGTACCCCTCGGTGGCCTGAAGCAGCTGCGCATCGGCGATTCCGACCGCCGCCCGGGTGCGCCCGAAATCAAGCAGCGGAACGCTTGCGACCGGACCCCAGGAAAAGACGTCGGAGCCGTCGTCGACGAGATCTCCGATCGAGGTCGCGAAACGACCGGCGAACGCGTTCAAGCCAATCGTCGGGAAAGGGAATCGGTTGGCGATGGCAACGCCGACCCTCGCAGTGGCCGCCTGGAGGCGCCTTTCGGCTGCCCGCACATCGGGCCGATCGCTCAGGAGATCGGCGGGCAGACCCATCCGGAAAGCCGGAAGCGTCGGCGCGGCATGCCGGTCGGGTGCAGCGACCAGCGGCTGCGGCGCCAGCCCCAGCAGCAGCGCGAGCGCGTTCTCGGCGAGCAAGCGATTACGCTTGAGCGCCGGCAATCGTGCGCGCGAGCTCGCGACCAGCGCGCTCGCCTGGTTCTCCTCGGCGGCCGACACCACGCCGCTGTCCTTGAGGTTGCGGACCAGCGCCAGCGAATCGGCCTGGCTGTCGATCGTTCGCTCCACGATCGCGATGCTGCGATCCAGCTCGCGAATCTGGAAATAGGTCGAGGCGACACCGGCCACCAGGCTCACCATCACCGCACGCGCGCCTTCCTCGGTGGCAAGAAGCTCGGCTCGCGCCGCCTCGGATGCGCGCCGGAGCTTTCCGAAAAGATCCAGCTCCCAACCGAAGACCAGGCCCGCCGAGTAGCTGGTATCGCTGCTGCCGGCACCGGGAGACGGCGTGCTGTTGATCGACGCCAGTATCGTCGGATACGGTCCGGCGCCGGCCAGTCGGGCGCGGTCACCCGCTTCAAGGATGCGAGCCAGGGCCGAGCGAAGGTCCAGGTTCTGGGCCAGCGCAAGCTCGATCAGTTGACGCAGCTCGCCGTCCTCGAACAGCTCGAACCAGGCGATATCGGCCAGCGTCGCGCCTTCGCCCTGCGACAGTTCGACTCGCGGTGTCGCCGGCAGATCGAGTTCCGGCCGCTGATAGTCCGGTCCCACCGCGCAGGCAGCGAGCAGCAGCGCAGCCATCGCGATTCCGATCGTGCGGCAACGTTGATTCATGAAGCAGCACCGGATTCGCTACGTGACGATCGCGCCGCGGCACCCTGGACCAGCACGAACAGCGCCGGAACGAAAAAGATCGCCAACAGCGTCGCTGCCAGCATGCCGCCGAAAACGGCGGTACCGACCGCCTGCTTGGAGGCCGCGCCGGCGCCGCTGGCGATCACCAGCGGCACGACCCCGAGGATGAAGGCGAAGGAGGTCATGATGATCGGGCGGAGCCGAAGGCGCGCAGCTTCGAGCGCCGACTCGACCAGGCCCTTCCCCTGCTCGTGGAACAGCTTCGCGAACTCCACGATCAGGATCGCATTCTTGGCGCCCAGTCCCACCAACGTCACCAGGCCGATCTGGCCGTAGACGTCGAAGTTCAGATCTCGCAGCAGCACGGCCAGGAACGCACCGAGAATGCCGAACGGCACGGCCAGCAGCACGGCCAGCGGAATCGACCAGCTCTCATAAAGCGCCGCCAGCAGCAGGAAGACAACGACCGCCGACAGAACCAGCACCAGCGTCGCCGTGTTGCCGGCCTCGCTCTCCTCCAGGCTCTGTCCGGACCATTCGAACCCGAAGTCGACCGGCAACACCTCGTCGGCGACCTCGGTCAGAGCCTGCATCGCCTGCCCGGACGAATAGCCGGGCGCCGGCGCGCCGGTCAGTTCGGCGGCCGGAAACAGGTTGTAGCGCAACGTGAACCGCGGGCCGATGCCGGGCTCGACGCTGACCAGGGTATTCAGCGGAACCATCTCGCCGCTGCGACTACGCACGAACAGCTGCGACAGCGCGTCGATGTTGGCCCGATAAGCCCCTTCGGCCTGCAGGATCACGCGATAGTTCTTCCCGAAACGAGTGAAATCGTTGACCTGGAAGCTACCGAGCATGATCTGGAGCGTGCTGAACACCTCGGAAACCGAAATGCCCAGGCTCTTGGTCTTTTCGCGATCAACGGTAATGCTGTAGTTCGGAGTGGTGGTGGCGAAACTGGTGCTGATCCGGCCGATTTCGGGCCGGGCGCGCGCCGAGTCGATGAACTGGCGAGCCATCTCGGCCAGCTCGGCCGGCGTCTGGCCGGCACGCGCCTGCAGCATCATCGAAAACCCCGACACCGCGCCGAATCCCGGCAGCGCAGGCGGATTGAACGCGAATGCCTGTGCTTCGGGGTAGCGCATTCCGAGCCGGGTGGCCTGTTGAACCAGCGCTGCGGCCCGGGTTTCGGCGCTGGTGCGTTCCTCCCAAGGCTTCAGCTTGACGATCATCAGCGCGGCGTTCGAGGTCGCCGTGCCGGAAATCATGTCGAATCCGCTGACCGTCATCACCGAATCGACGCCCGCCATTTCTCGAAGGTCGCGCGTGTATTCGGCAACCATCGACTCGGTACGCGCCAGGGTCGCCGACTCGGGCAG
>CAYPZP010000143.1:0-8317 GCA_964415285.1 uncultured Halomonas sp.
TCGGATAGCCATCGGCCATCTCGATCGCCGGCGCCAGCACTTCGGCCAGGCTCAAGTTACCGTACTCGGCGACCATGGTCATTAGCCCGCCCGGCGTGCCGGGGGTGACCGCGGCCAGCGGACCGTATTCGGGTGGATAGAGCATGCCGCGTTCGCGGAAGAACCCTGGCGTGGCGCCGGTGGGTGCGACGCCGAGCGCGTTGATGCCGATCACCTTGCCGGTGTCGGGGCTGTAGATCAGGGCCTGGGTCTCTCCGCCCCAGCCGAGCACGTCCCACATGGTCGCGGTCGCGGCCAGCATCGCGGCGGCCGCATCGACTGCGTTACCGCCTTGTTCGAAGACCTTGGCGCCGGCGGTCGCGCCCAGCGGCTTGCCGGTGATCGCGATCCAGTCCTTGCCGTGCAGGATAGGTTTGGCCGTGGATTGCGACTCGACGCGCTCGACGTTCATCATCGCGACACACACCAGCGGCAGAAGGACTGCGCTGCGGATTCGCGCGCTCTGTTGTTGCGACATGCGGATCTCCGGGAAGGCAATCGGGCGAGCATAGCAACTGCGCGCGATCGCTTCCAGACGGGCCGGCGGGTGTTATACTCCGCTGCGCTCCGGCAATACGACCGGAACCTCGCTTCGCGGGCATTTCCAGACCAAGGCCTCCCCCGATTCGATTTACCCTGCCGCACGGCAGTCATCCGCCTTGGTACCCAAGGACACAGATTCCATGACATTCGATTCCCTCGGCCTCCGGGCCGAACTCCTGCGCGCTGTCGAGGCGCAGGGCTTTTCAACGCCGACACCGGTGCAGACACGCTCGATTCCCCTGGTGCTGGCGGGGCACGACCTGATGGCCAGCGCTCAGACCGGTACCGGCAAGACCGCCGCGTTCTGTCTGCCGCTGCTGCAGCGCCTGAGCGAAAACAGCGGCAAGAAGATGCCGCCGCGCGCGCTCATCCTGACCCCGACCCGCGAACTGGCAGCACAGGTGCACGAAAACCTGCGCGATCTCGGGACCCATCTTTCGTTGCGCTCGGCAGTCGTGTTCGGCGGCGTCAACATCAATCCCCAGATCGATCGCATTCGCCGCGGCGTGGACGTCATCGTGGCCACGCCGGGCCGATTGATCGATCTGATGCAGCGTCGATGCGTCGATCTCTCACGGCTCGAAACGCTGGTGCTCGACGAGGCCGACCGGATGCTCGACATGGGCTTTCGCCCGGCCATCGAGCGGATTGTCGAGGCGCTGCCGGCCGAGCGCCAGACGCTGCTGTTCTCGGCGACCTTCTCCAGTGAAATCAAGCAGCTGGCCGGTCGCTACCTGAAGCGGCCGGAGCGCGTCGAAACCTCGCCCCCGAATTCGACCGTCGAGGCCATTGCGCAGGAAGCCGTGCGCGTCGACCAGTCGAAGAAGCGCGAGTTGCTCTCCTGGATGATCGGCGCCAACAACTGGCGCCAGGTGCTGGTCTTTACCCGTACCAAGCACGGTGCCAACCGGCTCGCCAAACAGCTCGAGAGCGACGGCGTTTCCGCCGCGGCGATCCACGGCAACAAGAGCCAGGGCGCACGCACGCGTGCCCTGGACGGTTTCAAGCAGGGCAGGGTGCGCGCCCTGGTGGCAACCGATATCGCAGCGCGCGGCCTGGATATCGACCAGCTCCCGCATGTGGTGAACTACGAAATTCCGGAAGTTCCCGAGGACTACGTTCACCGGATCGGACGCACCGGCCGGGCCGGGCGTGAAGGGGTTGCGCTGTCGCTGGTTGCCGGCGCAGAGCACGGCCGCTTCGAAGCGATCCGCAAGCTCGTGAGCGTCGAGATTCCCACGCGCGAGGTCGAGGGTTATGCGCCAACCGAGCCGCTGGATCATGGAACCGGGGGCAAGCCTCGGGGCGGCGGCGGGGGCGGTCGCCGGGGCGGCAACAACAACGGCGGCAGTGGCGGCAACGGCAACCGGAAGCGCCGCGCGGCGGGCGCGAAGCAGGCGAATGGTCACCGTAGCGGTCGCGGCGCCGGTAACGGTGGCGGTCAGCGCGGGAACGATCGAGGCGGTTCCAGTCGGCGGGGCCGATCAGCCAACGCAGCCAGCTGAGGATCGCGCGGGCGGCGCAGCCGCGGCCCGTGCCCGACTCCACGATCAACGCCCGGCCGCGCACGGATGTGGCCGGGTTGGCTCGTTACCCGATCTCCAGCAACAGCGCGTCGGCCTCGACCAGATCGCCTGCGTCGGCAGCGACCGTCGCAACCGTTCCGGCGATCTCGGCCTTGATCGAAAGCTCCATCTTCATCGCTTCCATCAGCGCGACGGTCTGACCCTCGACGACTTCGTCCCCCTCGGCGACCAGGATTCCGATCACCTTGCCGGGCATCGGCGCGATGATGCGCCCGCTGCCCTGACCTTCGGAGCCGATCGACTCGAACCGGCGGTGCTGCAGCACGTTCCAGCGGCGATGGTCGTGGATGATCTCGAGCCGGTCGCCGTCGGCGTGGAGTTCGATTCTCCGGACGCCGCCGTCGAGCGTAAGCGCAAGACCGCAGCCGCCGTCCGGTCTCAGCGTGACGTGATGTCTTTGGCCGTTGAACTGGAATGCGTATCCACGATGACGATCGCCGAGACACTCGATTTCGAATCGCCGGTCTCCGATTTCCAGATCGATCCGGCGGCCCTCCCGGCCGCCGATGCGCCATCCGTCGGGTACGGCCCAGGGTGAGTCGTCGCCGGATTCCGACGCGCGCTCCCGCTGGCTCAGCCACCATGCCGCGGCCGCGGCCAGGATCTCCACGGGCAATTCGGCATCCAGTTGCAGGATGTCTTCCAGCGCCCGGTCCAGCAAGCCGGCGTCGATGCTCGCCGCGGCGAATTCGGGACGTTCGGCGAGTTGAAGGAGAAATCCGAGGTTGGTGACCAGGCCGCCGACATGGCTTTCGGCAAGCGCCTGCTTCAGCCGCGCGAGCGTCACGGTTCGGTCGTCGCCCGAGACGATCAATTTGGCGATCATCGGGTCGTAATGCACGCTGACCCGGTCGCCGGTCTCGACGCCGGTATCGACGCGCGTCCAGGCCTGCTCGGGGAAAGACAGTGCCGTGATGCGGCCGGAGCCGGGCAGGAAGCCGCGCTCCGCGTCTTCGGCGTAGATGCGGGCTTCCATCGCGTGACCGCTCGAGCGGATCCGGCTCTGCTCCAGCGGCAGCGTTTCGCCCGCGGCCACGCGAAGCTGCCATTCGACCAGGTCCAGCCCGGTGATCCGCTCGGTTACCGGATGCTCGACCTGCAGCCGCGTGTTCATCTCGAGAAAATAGAAGCCGCGCTCGTCGACCAGGAACTCGACGGTTCCGGCGCCGAGGTAATCGACCGCTTCGGCCGCGCGCACCGCGGCCTCCAGAAGCTGCTTGCGGATGTCCGGATCCAGATCGGCCGCAGGCGCCTCCTCGATGACCTTCTGATGCCTTCGCTGGCTGGAACAGTCGCGCTCGAACAGGTGCACGACGTTGCCGTGCATGTCGCCGAACACCTGCGCCTCGATATGCCGTGGACGCTCGACGTAGCGCTCGAGAATCATCCGGTCGTCGCCGAAGGCCCCTGCGGCTTCGCGGCGCGCGGCGGCCAGCGCTTCCGGGAACGCATCTCCCGAGCGCACCACGCGCATTCCCTTGCCGCCGCCGCCCGCAGCAGCCTTGAGCATCACCGGGAAGCCGACGTTGCCGGCTTCTCGAATCAGCGTTGCGTCGTCCTGCGCCTCGCCGTGGTAACCCGGCACGAGGGGTACGCCGGCCTCGGCCATGATCGCCTTGGCACGTGCCTTGGAGCCCATGGCATCGATGGTCTCGGGTTTCGGCCCGATCAGCGCGATTCCGGCCTCGGCCAGTGCGCGCGCGAAGTCGGCGTTCTCGGACAGGAATCCGTAGCCCGGGTGCACGGCCTGGACGCCGGTTTCGCGGGCGGCGGCGATGATTCGCGCGGCATCCAGATAGGAGCGAGACGCTTCGGCCGGCCCGATCGCAACTGCACGGTCGGACATCCGCACGTGACGCGCGCCGGCATCGGCGGCCGAATAGACCGCGACCGTCTCGATGCCGAGCCGGCGACAGGTTTCGATGATTCGGCAGGCGATTTCCCCGCGGTTCGCGATCAGAATTCGTTTGAACATTTCGGCACCCGTTTCATAGGCTCCAGAGTCAAGGGCGGCAAGACCCAGTGCGGGAGGAAAGTACGTCCGTCGTCGGGCTCCGGCCCGACTTCCGAACCCCGGGTTGATCGCTTCCGGCCTTTCTCTCCAATGATTTGCCTGGTCTCGTGGTTTCGGGTCCTTCGTTTGCGATGGCGTGATCCAGCCCTGGTCTGTGCCGATTCAATCCGATCGGTCGATCCAGGCCGGCTTGCGCTTGTCGAGGAACGCCTGCAGCCCTTCCTGGCCCTCGTCGCCGACTCGAAGCCGGGCGATCCATTCGGCCGTTCGCCGATCCAGCGTGTCGGAATTGCCGCTGAATTGGGCGACTTCGCGAATCAGGCGCTTGCATTCAGCGACCGCGCCGGGCCCGCCGCAGAGCAATGAATCGATCAGGCGATCGAAGTGCGAATCCAGCTCTTCGCGCTGACAGCACTCGTGAACCAGCCCGATTCGCTGTGCGTGAGGCGCATCGAAGCGCTCGCCGGTGAGCATGTAGCGGCGTGCGTTGAAGGTGCCGATGCGGGCGATCACGAACGGCGCAATGGTCGCCGGAATCAGGCCCAGCCGTACCTCCGTGAGGCCGAACGACGCGTGTTCGGCGGCGATCGCGATGTCGCAGCACGCAATCAGGCCGATGCCGCCGCCGAAAGCCGGACCGTTGACGCGGGCCACGGTCGGGCACGGCAATTCGTCGAGCTTGCGAAACATCGCGGCCAGGCCAAGCGCGTCGTCCAGATTCCCGGCCTCGCCGGCTTCGGCCATGCCGCGCATCCAGTCGAGATCGGCGCCGGCCGAGAAGGACTTGCCGGCGCCCGTCAACACCAGCACCCGCGGCGGATCGGCGGCGATCTCGTCGAACGCTTCGGAAAGCTGCGAGATCAGCTTGGCGTTGAATGCGTTGTGCACCTCCGGGCGGCTCAGGGTCAGACGGGCGATCCCGTTGGTACCGGTGTTCAGTTCGAACAGGCTGCTCATGGAATACCACTTCCGATTTCGGGTTTCCGGCGTCGAACAAGACGCCGTGCTCGTTGGCCGGCCACCGGTAGCCGGAGACGCCATACCGCCCGGATCACATCCGGAACACGCCGAAGCGGCCCTTCTGAATCGGGGCGTTCAGCGAAGCGGCGATCGCCAGGCCCAGGACCCGGCGGGTGTCGACGGGGTCGATGACGCCGTCGTCCCACAGCCGCGCGGTGGCGTAGTACGGGTGGCCCTGGGTTTCGTACTGTTCCCGGATCGGCGCCTTGAACTGCTCCTCGGCTTCCTCGCTCCATGCCTCGCCGGCGGCTTCGAGGCCGTCGCGCTTGACCGTCGCCAGCACGCTGGCCGCCTGCTCGCCGCCCATGACCGAGATCCGGGCATTGGGCCAGGTCCACAGGAACCGGGCGCCGTAGGCACGGCCGCACATGGCGTAGTTGCCGGCGCCGAATGAGCCACCGATGATGACGGTGAACTTGGGCACGTGCGAACACGCCACGGCCGTGACCATCTTGGCGCCGTCGCGCGCAATGCCCGATTGCTCGTACTTCTTCCCGACCATGAAGCCGGTGATGTTCTGGAGGAAGATCAATGGGATATCGCGCTGATTGCACAGCTCGATGAAGTGCGCGCCCTTCAGCGCCGACTCGGAAAAGAGGATGCCGTTGTTGGCGATGATGCCGACCGGGTAGCCTTGGATCCGCGCGAACCCGGTCACCAGCGTCGTGCCGTAGCGCGCCTTGAATTCCTGGAACTCCGAGCCGTCGACCAGGCGGGCGATGATCTCGCGGACTTCGAACGGATAGCGCGTGTCGGCCGGCAGGATGCCGTAGAGGTCTTGGGCCGGGTAGGCGGGTTCGACCGCTTCGCTTCGATCCAGCGCCGTTGGACCCGGACGATTGAGATGGGCGACGATATCGCGCGCCATCGCCAGCGCGTGGGTATCGTTTTCCGCGAAATGGTCGGCGACGCCGGACAGGCGCGTGTGCACATCGGCGCCCCCTAGGGTCTCGGGATCGACTTCTTCGCCGGTGGCCGCCTTGACCAGCGGCGGGCCGCCGAGAAAGATCGTTCCCTGTTCCTTCACGATGACCGCCTCGTCGCACATCGCCGGAACGTACGCGCCTCCCGCCGTGCAGGAGCCCATGACCACGGCGATCTGCGGGATGTTGTTCGCCGACAGCCGGGCCTGGTTGTAGAAGATCCGGCCGAAGTGTTCCTTGTCGGGAAAGACCTCATCCTGCATCGGCAGAAACGCGCCGCCGGAGTCGACCAGGTAGACGCAGGGCAGGTGATTCTCCAGCGCAATCTCCTGCGCGCGGAGGTGCTTCTTGACCGTCATCGGATAGTAGGTGCCGCCCTTGACCGTTGCGTCATTGGCGACGATCACGCATTCGCAGCCTTGGACCCGTCCGATGCCGGCAATCACCCCGGCTGCCGGCGCGGCGCCGCCGTACAGGCCGTGGGCGGCCAGCGGTGCGATTTCCAGAAACGGGCTGCCGGGATCGAGCAGCGTTCGGACCCGCTCGCGCGGCAGTAGCTTGCCGCGCGCGACGTGCTTGTCGCGCGAACGCTCCGGGCCGCCGCGTGCGGTTTCGGCCAGCAATCGCTTGAGATCCTCGGCCAGCGCGCGATGGTGCGCGTCGCGCTCGGCGAATTCCGCGTCCTTGCGGTTGATGTGGCTGGTCAGTTTCGGCATCGGTGCCTTGGCCGGGTCACGGTGGCGACTAGTTTAGCGCCTGCCCGAAATCCATGCGCTGCTCTCGGTATGCTGTCTAAATAATTGAAACAAAACATGAATATCAGCGCCTGTCGTATACCAGTCGCACGCCAGGTTTGCGTCACGGCGCTATTCTGTCGTCGCGTGAATCGGTCCTTTGCGATCGAATGGGCCTCGAGTCCACCACGCAACGAGGCAGAATCATGAGCACCCCATCCATCGGCAACGGGAACGACCACAACGTGAAACGGGAAAACGGACGCATGGAGGTCGGGTTGCGCAAGGGCATCCGGGCCTTTTTCGACATCGACGACATCACGATCGCTTTCTGGGGTTCCGCCTGGACGGGTCGGGAGGTCGTGACCGTCGATGATCGCATCGTCTCGGACAAGCGCAGCATCCGGTTCCGGACCGAACATGATTTCGAGCACGCCGGCATCCGCTACAAGCTGATTTTCGAGGCGGTCTCGCTGCTTCGCGGCGAGTTCCGAATCGAGTTGTACCGCGACGGAGCGTTCGTCGACAGCGATCGCTTCAGGCAGATGCAGCACGGCGTCGACCCGGCGACCGGCCGCTTCAGCGTATGGCGCCTGCTCCGCAAGCTGGCGCCGTACTTCGCGCTCGGCATGCTGGTCGGCGCTTCGGCGGCGTTTCTGGTCGATTACCTGGCGGGGAGTTGAGATGCAGATCAACGCCGACACCGTCCGCCAGGAACGTCAGCGGCGCGGCTGGACCCAGCAGCATCTGGCCGACGCGGCCGGTTGCAGCCTGCGAACGGTGCAGCGCATCGAGAAGCAGGGCCTGGCGTCGAACGAGAGCGTCAGTGCGCTGTGCGCCGTGTTCGAGGTCGAGCGCGAGCAGCTTCTGGCCGAGCCCGCCGCTTCCCCGACGGATCGCGACTCGCGCCGCATCGTCGCCCTGGTGGCAGCCGCCGCGGCCGCTGGCGCCGGAATGGGTGCTGCGCTCACCTGGTTTGCGATGAGCTTCGGGGGTGCAGCATGACAAGCAACCGGCCTCGATACGAATCCTCAGGGGGCACGAACCAGGAGTCAGACAGATGAAACGAATCGACAAGGACCTGCGAATCTGCCTGGTCGCCTATGCGCTGACGGCCGCCTCGTTGGCCTGGGGCCACGAGTCGGGCCCCGAATTCATCGAGTCGTTCGACACCACGATCGAGATTCTGGACGGCGGCGCGCTGGAGATTGCCCACCAGATCGATGTCCACCCGCACGGTGATGAGATTCGGCGCGGGCTGTTCTTCGAGTTGCCTGAACCGGTCGGGCCACTCAGCGACTTCTCGGCGACGCTGGACGATGCGCCCATCGAACCCGGCTTCGACGACGGCGCCATCGTCGTGGCCGCCCAGGAGCCGCTGGAGCGCCATCGACTGCATCGCTTCACGGTACGTTACCGAGCCGATGCACCATGGTGGCTGGAAGCTTCGAATTCGGC
>CAYPZP010000144.1:0-8291 GCA_964415285.1 uncultured Halomonas sp.
ATCACCGACTTCGCGCTGGTTCAGATTCTGGCGCCCCCGGAACAGCGTCTCCAGTCGCAGCCCGGACGAAACCTCCTTGGCCTGCACCGGGATGTTCCCGGTTTCCTGGATGTGCGCCACGACGAGCTCGGCGTTGGGCGCCTCCATCTCCCCGGTCAGGGTCTCGCCCGACGGCGTCACCGCCTTGTAGGTGAACAACGGCATCGCGGGGTTGCCGTCAGGCTTCCTGGGTCACGCGCAGGACTTCCTCGGCGCTGGTCACGCCCTGCAGCGCTTTCAGCATGCCGTCCTGGTACATCGTGCGCATGCCCTCGGCGCGCGCCTGGCGCTCGATCTCGCCCCCGGTGGACTGGCGCATGACCATGCGGCGCAACTCGTCGGACATCGTCAGCAATTCGGTGATGCTGGAGCGGCCCTTGTAGCCGGTGGGATTGGCTTCCGACGTTCCGGGCCGGTACAGCGTGATCGGGTCGGCATCGGTCAGCTCGCGCAGGCCCAGTTCCTCGACCATTTCGGGCAGCACTTCGAACGGCCGGCGCGTCTCCGGATCCAGTCTTCGCACCAGCCGCTGCGCCATGATCGCGTTGACCGTCGAGGTCAGCAGATAATCCTCCACGCCCATGTCCAGCATTCGGGTCACGCCGCCGGCGGCGTCGTTGGTATGCAGCGTCGACAGCACCAGGTGCCCGGTCAGCGCCGACTGGATCGCGATCTTGGCGGTTTCCAGGTCGCGCATCTCGCCGATCATGATGACATCCGGATCCTGGCGCACGATCGCGCGCAGCGCCGAGGCGAAGTTCAGGCCGATCGAGGACTTGGCCTGGATCTGATTGATGCCCTCGAGCTGGTACTCGACCGGGTCCTCGACCGTGATGATCTTGCGCTCCGGCGAATTGAGCTGATCCAGCGCCGTGTACAGCGTCGTGGTCTTGCCCGAACCGGTCGGACCGGTGACCAGGATGATGCCGTGCGGCATTTCCAGCGCCTGGATGAACTTGTCGCGCATGTCGTCGGCGAAACCCAGCGACGCGAAGTTCAGCGTCACCGCTTCGCGGTCGAGGATACGCATGACCACGCTTTCGCCGTGCGAGGTCGGCACGGTCGACACGCGCAGGTCCAGCTCCTTGCCCTGGACGCGGTGCATGATGCGCCCGTCCTGCGGCAGCCGGCGCTCGGCGATGTTGAGCTTGGCCATGATCTTGACGCGCGAGATGACCGCAGCGGTCGATCGCGCCGGCGGCGCCTCGACTTCCTGCAGCACCCCGTCGACCCGATAGCGGACCTTGAGCCGATTCTCGAACGGCTCGATGTGGATATCGGACGCGCGCGCTTCGACCGCGCGCTGCAGGATCAGGTTGACCAGGCGGATGACCGGCGCTTCGGAGGCCAGGTCGCGCAGGTGCTCGACGTTTTCCTCGTCGGCATATTCCTCGTCACCGCCCAGCCCCTCGGCAATCTGGCCCATGGCGCTGCGTCCGCCGCCGAAGAAGCGCTCGATGGTGTTGTCGATCTCGGAGCTGATTCCGACCAGCGGGCGAATTTCCAGGCCAGCGGCCATGCGCAGCGCCTTGAGAATGGCCGGGTTCTGGGGATCGGCCATGACCACCTCCAGCACGCTGTCCTGGACCCGGATCGGAACCAGGTGCTGCTGTTTCATGAACCGCACCGAGATCGAGTCGATCTCCGGGGCGGTTTCCGGGTAGTCCTTCTCGCCGCACAGCGGAATCTGCAGCAACTTCGACTGCGCCGCCGCCAGATCGCGCTCCGAAACCAGGCCGAGCCGCACCAGCAGCGTCAGCAGGTTGCCGCCGTGCTGCTCGCGGTAGGCGCGGGCACGGTTGAGGTCCTGGCGGCGCAGGCGACCCTCGTCGATCATCAGCTGGCACAGGTCGGCTGCGCGATCTTCGAGGTGATCGCCAACCTCGGGCAGCAGATCGGTGCGGTCGGTGGCGGTGAGCGCTTCGGTTTCCATCACGAGATTATAGGCACGGAAGAAGATGCATCAGACGCCGATATCGACAGCCGGCACGCGCAACGGTTCACTCGGCCGGCCGGCGCGGGGGCGGCGCCGCCCCCGCGGTCACCGGCGACGGAACGCCACCGTCTCGAGAAACGGCCGATTCATCAGGATCCAGGTCGCCAGCGGAACCACCGCCGGCAGCATCAGGTAACCGAGCTGATAGAACAGCGCGATCATCGTCGGCGGCAGCCCGCTTCCGGCCACCGCGGCCGCGGAATCCGGCCCGAGGCGGAACGCCAGATTGGTCCAGCTTTCCCAGAACACGCCCCACGCCGTCACCAGGGAAACCACCAAGTAGCTGATCACCATCTGCCCGAGCCGTCGACGCACCGACATCGGCGTGGCCATGATCAGGCCGAACAGCAAAGCCATGCCCCACGCATAGATCATCGGATTGATGTCGGTATTGAGCAGCGCGACGCGCCCTTCGACGGTCCGGGTCATCTGGATCGAGGTCTGGATCTCCAGGCGCATGCCGAGCTGGACGACGCCGTCGAACATCGACGGAAACAGGCCGCTCAAGGCCAGATCCGCAATCCGCGCCGGCAGCCACATCAGCGCGCTGCCGAACCAGAACCAGAGAAAGAAGCCCATCGGCAGGTACAGCGCGGCAAGCACGAACATGTCCTTGACCGGATTGCCGGTGGTGATCTCGTCGTGGTCGTCGTTGCTGCCGTCCTCGGCAACACCGGACCTGCGATCCTGCTCGGGTGCATCTTCGGGTCGATTCATCGCCTGCGCGCTCCCATCCAATACGGCCAGATTTCAGTCACTGCGAGCGTGCCGGAACGCTCGCTGCACGCCGGTCGCCGAAGCCGACCGTGACCGGCTGCGACTCGCTCATCCCGCCCCGCGCACGGCACCGGTCGAGACTCCGCCGGACCGGATCTGCGCTCACGCCTCGGTCCAGCTTCGGGCATTGTCAAACATCCGTGTCCACGGCGAGGCATCGTTCCACTCGTCGTACCATTCGGGCGGGGCCCAGGAAAAGTTGACGATACGGAGAAGACGCTCCGGATGCGGCATCATGATCGTAACGCGACCGTCGGCGCTGCACAATCCGGTGACCCCGCGCGGCGAGCCGTTGGGATTCTCCGGATAGCGCTCGGCCGCCCGGCCCGCTCCGTCGACGTAGCGCAGCGCCACCGGGACGGCCGCGAGATCGCTGTCGGCGAACACGGCTCGACCCTCGCCGTGTGCCGTGGCCACCGGCAGCCGGGTTCCGGACATGCCGGTGAAGAAGATCGACGACGAGTCGACGATCTCCACCTGGCTCAATCGGGCTTCGAACTGGCGCGATCGGTTGGCCGCGAAACGCGGCCAGTGCGCCGACCCCGGAATGATCTCGGTCAGCGCCGAGAGGACCTGGCAGCCATTGCACACGCCCAGAGTAAAGGTGCCGGGGTCGGCGAAGAACGCCTCGAACTCGGCGCGCATGGCCGGATTGAAGAGAATCGAGCGCGCCCAGCCGCGGCCGGCCCCAAGCACGTCGCCGAACGAGAATCCGCCACACACGGCCATGCCGCGAAATTCCGACAGGCCGATGCGGCCGGCTTCGAGATCACTCATGTGCACATCCACCGCCTCGAATCCGGCGCGGTGAAACGCCATGGCCATTTCCCGCTGGCCATTGACGCCCTGCTCGCGCAGAATCGCCACCCGCGGTCCGGCGCCGGCCGGCCGCGGACCCGGCAGGGGGCCAAAGGTCAGCCGCGGCGACAGACCCGGACGGCTCCAGTCCCCGCGGATCGCGTGTTCCTCCTCGGCACATCCGGGATCGTCGCGCAACCGCTGGATACGATCGCTGGTCGCCGCCCAGCGCGCTTCCAGCCCCGGCAGCGACCGGGAAAGCAACTCGCTGCCGCCCTGTTCGACAACGAGACGCTCGCCTTCCGTGACGCGCCCGATCAGGCGGCTCCCGGCGCCCAGCCCGGCGGCGCCAAGCGCTGCCGTCACCGCCTCGGCGTCGTCGGCCCGGCACTGCAGCAGCACGCCGGCTTCTTCGTTGAACAGGAACGGCAACGCTGCAACCTCGTCGGGCAACTGCAGCGAAACGCCGGCACGCCCGGCCAGCGCCATTTCCAGCACCGCGGTGACCAGACCGCCGTCGGAACGATCGTGCACCGCCAGCAACCGGTCGTCGCGAATCAGCTGCTGGACCGTATCGAACAGTGACGCCAATGCCTCGGGTCGGTCGATGTCGGGGCCGACACCCAGTTCCCGGCTCAGCGCCATCGACAGGGCGCTTCCGCCCAGGCGCTGCGCCGCGCCGAGGCCGGCCAGAATCAGCACGGTTTCACCGCAGTCGGTGCGAAGCTCCGGCGTCAGCGCGCGTCGCACGTCGGGCACCGGCGCGAAGGCCGTGACATTCAGCGACAGCGGCGCCGTCATCGTCAGCGCCTCACCGTCGGCCTGCCAGCGCGTCTGCATCGACAGCGAGTCCTTGCCCACCGGGATGCCGAGGCCGAGCTCGCGACACAGCTCGGCGGCCGCTTCGACGCCGGCCCGAAGCGCCGCGGCCTCACCGTCTGCCTGGGCCGCGGCCATCCAGTTGGCCGAAAGCTTGATCCGCCGGCGCTCGCGCACGACCACGCCGGAGAGATTGGTCAGGGCTTCGGCGACTGCCATTCGCACTGATGCGGCCGGCGCGTAGACGGCCAGCGGCGGACGCTCACCGATGGCCACGGCGCAGCCGTGATCGCCCTGGTAGTCGCTCAACGTGAGCGCATAGTCGGCCACCGGCACCTGCCACGGACCGACCATCGGGTCGCGCACGCTCAAGCCGCCGACGGTTCGGTCGCCGATGGTGATCAGGAACTGCTTGCTGCCGACCGCGGGAACCTGCAGCACGGCCTCCAGCGCCTGATCGATCCCGATGCCGCCGAGCCCTTCGTCCGGCGGCGCGGCAATCCGCGAAGTCGCGTCGATGTGGCGCCGCGGCGGCTTGCCGAGCAAGACGTCGAGATCCATGTCGACGGGCGGCTTGCCGTCGCGACCGGCGAGCAGCAGGCGGCGCGACTCGGTCGCCCCGCCGAGGTCGGCCATCGGGCAACGTTCGCGCCGGCAGATTTCCTCAAGCACCGCAAACCGGTCCGGCGAAACCGCCATCACGTAGCGCTCCTGCGACTCGTTGCACCAGATCGCCATCGGCGACATCGACGCATCGGCGAGCGGAATGCGGTGCAGGTCCAGTCGACCGCCGACGCCGCCGTCGTGCAGCAGTTCGGGAATCGCGTTGGAAAGTCCGCCGGCGCCGACGTCGTGGATCGACGCAATCGGATTGTCGTCGCCCAGCATCCAGCACTGATCGATGACTTCCTGACAGCGACGCTGCATCTCCGGATTGGCCCGCTGTACCGAAGCGAAGTCCAGCCCGGCGTCGGACTGGCCCGCATCGACGCTGGATGCCGCGCCGCCGCCCAGGCCGATCATCATGGCCGGCCCGCCGAGCACGATCACCCGGTAGTCCGGCGCCAGCTTCTGCTTCTCGACCTGTCCTGCGCGGATCGAACCGCTGCCGCCGGCGAGCATGATCGGTTTGTAGTAACCCCAGAGGCGACCGTCGAGGTGCCGGCTGAACGTACGAAAGTAGCCGCACAGGTTCGGCCGACCGAATTCGTTGTTGAATCGGGCCGCGCCGATCGGACCGTCCATCATGATTTCCAGCGGGTCGGCAATGCGCGACGGAGGCGGCGGCGCGTTTTCCCAGGGCATGGGGTGGCCGGGAATGCACAGGTCGCCGACCGCGAATCCGGTGAGGCCGGCGACCGGGCGCGCGCCCCGGCCGGTGGCCGCTTCGTCGCGGATTTCGCCGCCCGATCCGGTCGCCGCACCCGGATCGGGCGAAATGGCGGTGGGATGATTGTGGGTCTCGACCTTGATCTGGAAGTGGCTCTCGGCGCGCACTTCGCGCCAGCATCGGCCGGCCATCGGCGCGACGAACAGCGTTGCCGGAAAGCCTTCGACCACGGCGGCATTGTCGTCGTAAGCACTGAGCACTCCTTCGGGCGCCGCGGCATGCGTGGTTCGAATCATGTCGAACAGGCTGCCGTCGAGCGCAGCACCGTCCACGCTCCAGCTGGCATTGAAGATCTTGTGTCGGCAGTGCTCGGAGTTCGCCTGCGCGAACATCATCAATTCAGCGTCGGTCGGATTCCGTCCAAGCGAGCGATAGCCGTCGGCGAGGTAGCGAATCTCGTCACCACTGAGGGCGAGACCGAACTCGCGATTGGCCGCCAGCAGGGCTCCCTCCGGATCATGGCCCAATTGGATCTCGACCAGCTCCCCGGGCGCGGCCGGATCGAACCAGTGCGCCAACGCATCGATGGAATGCACCAGTTCCTCGGTCATCCGATCGTGCACCAGCTCGGCCGCAGCAGGCGGCAGACCGTCGCCGGCAAGCCCCTCGATGCGCCAGGCCAGGCCGCGCTCGATGCGGCGCACGCCCGCGAATCCGCATCGTTCGAGAATATCGGCGGCCTTGCTCGACCAGGCGCTCGTGGTTCCGCGCCGCGGGACGCTGAACACGGTCTCCGAACGCAGCGATTCCGGGTCTTCCGGCCGGGCGTGGAGCAGACGGTTCAGTCGCTCGCTGGTCGCCGAATCCATCGGATCGGCATCGAGAAGGATCAGCTCCCGCGATTCGATGCGAATCGGGCGGTCCGAGCCATTGCCGATCCGTTCGGCGATCTGCTGGAGCCTGAACGGCGCGATTGTTTCGGAGCCGAGAAGAATTTGCATGCTTGTGCCGCCACCGGCGAAACCGACGCGACAGTATAGCGGGGGTCGACGCGGTCCGGCCGCGAAGGATGCGAGCGCGGACGCCGCGCTCGGGTCCGGCTGGAGATCAAATCCCGATCCGTGGCCGATCGACGGCCGATCGACCCATCATCGATCGGCGGTCAATCGGCGGTCAATCGGCGGGAGCGCGCGCGGCCAGCTGCTCCAGACGGGTGCGCAGGTCCTGCGGTGGCACGTAGCCGGGAATCAGATCCCCGTTGGGAGTCAGCAGCGCCGGCGTTCCGGTTACGCCCAGCGATTGACCCAGCCGGTACTGCGCCGTGACCGGCGCATCGCAATCGACCGGTTCCGGCGTGCCGCCCGATTTGGCCAGGTCCATCGCCGCGTGCTGGTCTTCGGCACACCATACCGAGGTCATCTTCCTGAACGTATCGGAGCCGGCGCCTGCGCGCGGAAACGCTGCGTAGTGCACCTGGATGCCGGCGTCGATGTACTCCGACATCTGCTGGTGCAGGCGCCGGCAGTAACCGCAATCGACATCGGTGAACACGGTGATCTCGTAATCGGCATCGGTCGGCCCGAACGTGATCAGTTCCTCGTCCGACAGCCCGGCCATCAGTTCCCGTCGAACCTCGCCCATGGCCCGGTCGGTCAAGTCCTCGCGCGTGTCGAGATCCAGCATCCGGCCCTGAAGAAGATACCGCCCGTCGTCGCTCATGTAGACGATGTCCGAGCCGATCCGCACCTGCAGCACACCCGGCACCGGGGACTCGGCGATCGCCATTTCGGTTTGCGGGTTGACCAGCGTCTGAAGCCGCTCGCGGACGCTTTCATAGTCGGCCGCCAGCACCAGCGACGGCAGCAGCAGCATGCCCGAAAGGGCCCAGCAGGTTCTGCAATTCACGTTTCGATCACTCCATTCGATGGGTTCGGGACCGGTATCCGGCGCGGCGATTGTAGCGCGGCGATCCGGTCGATACGCTGGCTTCGAGTGTCGACGCCCGGGATAAGTTCCGATCCGAGGGGTGCGAGCCGTCGGCCGTGCAATCAGCCGCGCGGATGATGCTGTCGATGCAGCTGCTGCAGACGCCGGCTTGCAACGTGCGTGTAGATCTGGGTCGTGCCGAGGTCGGCATGGCCCAGCAGCAATTGCACCACGCGCAGGTCCGCGCCGTAATCGAGGAGGTGGGTGGCAAACGAGTGGCGAAGCTTGTGCGGAGACACGTCGCCGTCGATTCCGGCGCAACGCGCGTGGTGGCGGATCCGGTACCACACCGCCTGCCGGGTCAACGGCTTGCCGCGTGCGCCCACGAACAGCGCCGGCGAACCGGTCCCGGCAACCCACTGTCGCCTCGGCCCGTCGCACCAGCGCGTGATCCAATCCAGCGCGTGCTCGCCCAGCGGCACCAGACGATCCTTTCCGCCCTTCCCGGTCACGCGGATCAGGCCCTGGCGAAGATTGACCTCGGGCAGAAAGGATCGTCTAGATCGGAAGAGCACACGTCTGAACTCCAGTCACTCCGGAGAATCT
>CAYPZP010000145.1:0-8288 GCA_964415285.1 uncultured Halomonas sp.
AGTTCATCCCGGCCGCGCTGGACAAGCTCCGGCGGGCCCGCCGGATCATCGACGAATCGGGCTACGCGATCCGGCTCGAGGTCGACGGCGGCGTCAAGCCCGACAACGCCGCCGACGTCATCGCTGCCGGCGCCGACACGCTGGTCGCCGGCTCGGCGATCTTCGGCGCCGACGACTACGCCGAAGTGATCGGGCGGATGAAGAAGGCGGGGACGGTCTGAGCGACGCTCGTTGTTCGTTGTTGGTGATTCGTTTTTGGTTGTTCGTCGTGGGTGCTGGTTTTTCGCGTCGAGTTTTCTGTTTTCAGCAGGCCCTTCTGTTGACCGGTTTGCCAGCGGCTGCCGTAGGTAAGTTCCGCGGAATCTTCAATCGTGCCGAAGGCCTTTCGGCCGGCACGGGTTGCTGAAAACTTCAACCTGAAAACTGGCCGGTTACTGAATGTACCCGAGCGACCGCAACGCCTCGATGGCGTCGTCGTCGAGGTCGGCGCGCTCGCTTTCGGCTACGCCGTCGCGGTAGTCCTGCATGCGTTCGGCCAGCCAGATGCGCAGCGATTCGTGCAGCTGGTCGAGCGCGACCGGCTCGATGTCCTGCCCCCAGGTCTCGTCGATCCGGAACAGCCGGGTTTCGCCGTCGGATTCGGTGAGCTTGTAGTCCTCGAAGTAGACCGCCAGCGCCTCGTCGTCGAAGTGCTCGGGGCGGAATTCGGTCTGCGACGAGCGCTCCTCGACTTCGGACAGGTAGATCAACGGCTCATCTGAATCGCCCGGATCCGCCAGCGCGCGCAGGTCGCGGCCCGGCAGCGCATCGTGCGGTAGCCCGGCCATCGCCAGTACGGTCGGGGCGATATCGATCAGGCCAACGGTCTGGGTGACGCGTTCGGTGTTCTCGCGCTCGCGGAAGTCGCGGATGATCAGCGGCACGTGCAGCACGGTCTGCTCCAGCGTCGGGCCGTGGCCGAAGTAGCGGTTCTCGCCCAGGCCCTGGCCGTGGTCGGCGAGGAAGATGACAACCGAATCGTCCAGCAGGCCCTGGGCTTCGAGCGCGTCGAGAAAGCGTCCGACGCGATCATCGGCCGTGGCCGTCTCGCCGGCGTACAGCGCGCGCAGCGCCGCCATGGCGTCCGGGTCATCCAGCAGCGGCTGAGACTCGTTGTACAGCGTCTCGACGCTGATGCCGTCGGCCAGCACGCCGTCGTAGCCCGGCGGCATCGGCGTGTGCTCGGTGGGCAGGTGCGGTGAATGGACGTCGTAGAGATGCAGCAGCATGAACAGCGGGGTGGCGCCGTCCTGCGCGGCGATCCAGTCCAGTGCCAGGTCCATGGTCTCGGCGTCCTCGCGCTTGAAGGCGCGGCCGGCCTCATCGCGGTCGCTGGCGTGGTCGAAGCCGCGGTCCAGGCCGCTGATGAAATTCATCATGCCCAGGCTCAGGATCGAGGCGGTGCGGTAGCCGTTCTCGACCAGCCGTTCGGCGATGACCGGCACGTCTTCGCTGAGCCGGTGCACGTTGGCGCGCACGCCGTGCACTCGCGGCATGAGGCCGGTGAGCAGCGTCGCGTGAACCGGCACGGTGATGCCCATGGGCGTGACCGCGCGCGTGAACAGCCTGCCCTCCTCGGCCAGCTTCTGCGCCGTCGGGGTCGGGACCGCATCCGCGCCGTAGGGCGCCAGGTAATCGGCGCGCAGCGTGTCGACGCTGACGACGAAGATGTGCGGCGGCTGCTCGCGCCCGCCGCACGCCGACAGCATCAACGCAAGCGCCGATGCGATGGCCAAGCGGCCGGCGGACGGGAAGGAAAAAGGTCTGATCATCGGGTCGGCGCTCTGCGTCGAATGGAGTGGGCGAAGGGTTGGACCGTCGCGGCGGAAATTGTATCCCCACGGCGCGCACGTCGGCGCCCTGGAAGAAGCGTTCCGCTACAATGGACGATTACCCTTTTCACCACTTCGGGCCATTCCCTTGGATCGCGCGCTGTTCGAACAATACAAGTCGGAAGGCTATAACCGGATTCCGGTCTGGCGCTCGGTGGCGGCGGATCTGGACACGCCGCTGTCGGTCTACCTGAAGCTGGCCGACGCGCCGAATGCGTTCCTGCTCGAATCCGTGGAGGGAGGCGAGAACTGGGGCCGCTACTCGATGATCGGTCTGCCGTGCAGGCGTTCGTACCGGGCCTCGGGTCGCCGGTTCGAGGTGCTGGATCACGGCCGGGTCGTCGAGACGCGCGAGGACGTCGATCCGCTCGCCGAAGTGGAAGGAATCCAGGCTTCCGTGCGTGCGCCGTGCATCGAGGGCCTGCCCAAGTTCTCGGGCGGGCTGGTCGGCTACTTCGGCTACGAAACCGTGGCCCTGATCGAGCCCAGGCTGGATTTCGGTCGCAAGCGCGACGCGCTAGGCGTGCCCGAAATCCTTCTGCTGGAGGTCGAGGAACTGGCGGTCTTCGACAATCTCGGCGGGCGGCTGTTCCTGGTCGTGCACGCCGACGCGTCGGTCGAGGGCGGCTACGAAACCGCGCAGCGGCGGCTGGATCAGCTCGGGCACCGGCTGCGCGCCGGGTCTCCGGGCTATCCGCCGGCCGTGGAACTTCCGATCCCGGATGAGAAGGACTTCGACTACGGCTTTCGCCGCGAGGATTTCGAGGCCGCGGTCGGCGAGATCAAGGAGTACATCCTGGCCGGCGACGCGATGCAGGTGGTGCTCAGCCAGCGCATGAGCGTCGACCTCGCGGCGCGTCCGCTCGACGTGTATCGCGCGCTCAGAGCGCTCAATCCGTCGCCGTACATGTATTTCTTCGATTTCCTCGGCGCCGGCGAGGAAGATCGCGGCGACTTCCAGGTCGTGGGATCCTCGCCCGAAGTGCTGGTGCGCGTGCAGGACGGCGAAGCGCTGGTGCGGCCGATTGCCGGCACCCGGCCGCGCGGCAGCACCGATGCCGAGGATCGCGAGCTGGCCCAGGAGTTGATTTCCGATCCCAAGGAGCGTGCTGAGCACCTGATGCTGATCGATCTCGGGCGCAACGATATCGGGCGGATCGCCGAAATCGGTTCGGTGGAGCTCACCGATCGGATGATCATCGAACGGTATTCGCATGTCATGCATATCGTCAGCCAGGTGCGCGGGCGCCTGGCCGAGAACACCGGCGTGCTCGACGTGCTGCGCGCGGCGTTCCCGCCCGGCACGCTGTCGGGCGCGCCGAAGGTGCGGGCGATGGAGATCATCGCCGAGCTCGAGCCGGTTCGCCGCGGCATCTACGCCGGTGCGGTGGGCTGGATGAACTGGCACGATGAGGCGGATTTCGCCATCGCGATCCGGACCGCGCTGGTTCGTGACGGCCGAATTCATCTGCAGGCGGGTGCCGGAATCGTCGCCGATTCCGATCCGGCGCGGGAATGGGAAGAAACCATGAACAAGGGCAGGGCGCTGATCGGCGCGATCGCCGAAGCCAGCCGGGGAATTCGATGAAGGTCCTGATGATCGACAACTACGACTCGTTCACCTACAACCTGGTCCAGTACCTGGGCGAGTTGGGCGTGTCGGTCGATACCTGGCGCAACGACGCGATCGACGTTGCCAGCATCCGCGCGCGGCGGCCCGATGCGATCGTGCTGTCCCCGGGGCCGTGCACCCCGAACGAGGCCGGCGTATGCCTGGACGTGGTGCGTGAACTCGGCGGCCAGGTGCCGATTCTCGGCGTATGCCTCGGTCATCAGGCCATCGGTCAGGCGCTCGGCGGCGAGGTGGTCCGCGCGCGTTCGGTGATGCACGGCAAGACCTCGATGATTCACCACACCGGCGAAGGCGTGTTCCGGGGCATCGACAACCCGTTCGAGGCGACCCGCTATCACTCGCTGGTCGTCGCGCGCGAGTCGCTGCCCGACTGCCTGGTCGAGACCGCCTGGACCGCGTTCGACGAGGGGGCCGGGAAGCGCGACGAGATCATGGGCTTCAGGCACCGGGACTGGCCGCTGGAGGGCGTGCAGTTCCATCCCGAGTCGATCCTGACCCGGCACGGCCACGATCTTTTAAGGAATTTCCTGGAGAGTGTCTAGGCGCGCGGGCTTTGCCCGGACGTGCGCCGTGAACGAATGTCCGGGCCGCGGAAGCGGGAAGTTTCTGGCTTTCGGTTTTCCGTTTTCGGTTCTCAGCCGGCGCACCATCAAAGATCGAGCCGAATCGCAACCGGCCGCATGCGATCGACGATTATGATGATTGCGGAAAACGGAAAACCAACCACCGTGCACCGGTTTCTGAAACCCTAAACCCTAAACCCTAAACCCTAAACCCTAAACCCTAAACCCTAAACCTGATTCTCCTATGTCCACCCCGATCCAGGAAGCCATCCGCCAGGTCGCCGAAGGCCTGAACCTGTCGAAGCCGGTCATGCGTTCGGCGATGCACCAGATCATGGCCGGAGAGGCGACCTCGACGCAGATCGGCGGGCTGTTGATGGGCTTGCGCGTCAAGGGCGAAACGGTCGACGAGATCGTCGCCGCGGCCACGGTGATGCGCGAGTTTGCCAGCGGCGTGACCGACCTGGCCGGTCCGCTGACCGATATCGTCGGAACCGGTGGCGACGGCGCATCGCTGTTCAACATCTCGACCGCTTCGGCGTTCGTGGCCGCGGCCGGCGGGGCGCGGATCGCCAAGCACGGCAATCGCTCGGTGTCCAGCAGCTCCGGTGCCGCCGATGTTCTCGAGGCGGCCGGCGTGCGCCTCGACCTGGGTGCCGAGCGGATTCGGGCGGCGGTCGACACGCTGGGTGTCGGCTTTTTGTTCGCGCCGATGCACCACGGCGCCATGCGGCACGCGGTCGAGCCCCGGCGAGATCTCGGCGTGCGCACGCTGTTCAACCTGCTGGGGCCGCTGACCAACCCGGCCGGTGCAACCCGCCAGGTGCTGGGCGTGTACGAGCGGCGCTGGCTGGTGCTCCTGGCCGAAGCGCTGCGCGAGATGGGCAGCGAGCACGTGCTGGTGGTCCATTCCGGCGACGGCCTGGACGAGTTCTCCATTGCGGTACCGACGCACGTGGCCGAACTGCGCGACGGCCAGGTCAGCGAGTGGGTGTTCGACCCGGCCGACGTCGGTGTGTCCGGCACGCTGGACGAACTGAAGGTCGCCGACGCTCGGGAGAGCCTGGCCCGGGTGCGCTCGGCGCTGGCCGGCGAGGCCGGCGCGGCGCGCGATATCGTCGCCCTGAATGCCGGTGCGGCGTTGTATGTGGCCGGCCGCGCCGGGTCGCTGCACCAGGGCATTGCCGAAGCGCGCGGCATTCTCGATACCGGTGCGGCGCTTGCGCTGCTCGAGCGCTACGCAGCCTGGACCTCGAAGGGATGAGTCGGCCTTCGATTCTCGATCGGATCGTTTCGACCAAGCGGGAGGAAATCGCGCGGCGCCGTGCCGAGACGCCGCAATCGCTGCTCGAGACATCCATCGCGGCACTCGACGCGCCGCGCGACTTTCACGGCGCGCTGGCGGCGCGGGTCGCGCGCGGGGAGGCGGCGATCATCGCCGAATTCAAGCGCGCCTCGCCCTCGGCCGGTTGGATTCGCGAGCATGCCGATCCGGCCGAGATCGCACGCGCCTACGAGGCCGGCGGCGCGGCGTGCCTGTCGGTTCTGACCGACGCTGAGTATTTCGGCGGCAGCGACGCCGATCTGGCCGCGGCGCGGTCGGCATGTCGGCTTCCTGTGATCCGCAAGGACTTCATCGTCGATGCCTACCAGGTCTTCGAAACGCGCGCCATGGGTGCCGACGCGCTGTTGCTGATCGTTGCCGCGCTCGAAGACACCGCGCTTCGGGACTTCTCCGCACTGGCGTTCGAACTGGGACTGAGCGTGCTGGTCGAAGTCCACGACGCGTCCGAAATGGAACGCGCGCTGGCGGTTCCGGGCCACCTGGTCGGCATCAACAACCGGGATCTGCATCGATTCGAGACGCGGCTGGCGACCAGCGAGTCGCTGGCGCCCCGCATCCCGGCCGATCGCGTCGGCGTGGCTGAATCGGGCCTGCATCGGCGCGCCGATATCGAGCGCATGCAGGCCGCCGGCCTGAATGCCTTCCTGATCGGTGAAGCGCTGATGCGCGGCGGTGATCCGGCCGGCGAGCTTCGTTCGCTGCGCGGCGCATGAGCCGCTGTTTCCTGAGGGAGTCCGGAGCGATCGCCAACTCGATGCGCTTCGAACTGCGTTAACCTGACCTGTTGTTCGAATTCGAATTCCGTACCGGGAGCCCTGGCCATGACCGATTTGAGCATCCGCTACCGCGAGCTGGTCACCGATCTGCGCGCCGGCTTCGAGTCCGGTCTGACCCGTTCGCTGAAATGGCGCCGCGCACAGCTCGACGCGTTGGAGCGTCTGCTCGAGGAGAACGAGGGCCGGATCGCCGAAGCGCTGCACGCCGACCTGCGCAAACCCGAGCAGGAAGTGGTGTTGGGCGAGACCGCGCTGCTGTTCAGCGAAATCAAGCATGCGCGCTCGCGTATGGAGCGCTGGGCGCGTCCGCGCCCCGTGGACACGCCCGCCATCGCACAGCCGGGGCGCAGCTTCGTGCAGCCGGACCCGTTGGGGGTTACGCTGATCATCGGCGCCTGGAACTACCCGGTGCAGCTGGTATTCGCGCCGTTGATCCCGGCGATCGCCGCCGGCAACTGCGCGGTGTTGAAACCCTCGGAGGTGACGCCGGCGACCTCGGCGCTGATCGCCGAACTGGCGCCGCGCTACCTCGATCAGCGCGCGTTCGCGGTCGCCGAGGGCGGCGTGCCGGAGACCACGGCGCTACTGGAACAGCGCTTCGACCATATCTTCTACACCGGCGGCGCGGCGGTCGGCCGCATCGTCATGAAGGCGGCGGCCGAGCACCTGACGCCGGTGACGCTGGAGCTCGGCGGCAAGAGCCCGGCGATTGTCGATGCCACGGCCGATCTGGCTTCCACCGCACGCCGGTTGGCCTGGGGCAAGGCGCTCAATGCCGGCCAGACCTGCATCGCGCCGGACTACGTGCTGGTGGCGCGCGAGCAGCGCGCGGCGCTGATCGATGCGATGCGCGAGCAGTTCCGGGCGATGCTGGGAGATCATCCGGTCGGCAGCCAGGACTACGCCGCGATCGTCAACCAGCGTCATTTCGAGCGGATTTCGGGACTGCTGGATCAGGGCCGGGTCGAGATCGGGGGTCGCGCCGACCCGGAGTCGCGTCGAATCGAACCGACGGTGCTCACCGGCGTCGATCTCGACTCCGAGGTGATGCGCGAAGAGATCTTCGGCCCGGTGCTGCCGGTGATCGACATCGACGGCCTCGACGAGGCGATCGAGTTCGTGCGTCGCGGCGATCGGCCGCTGGCGGCGTACCTGTTCTCTCGCTCGCGCAGGGCCGAGCGCCGGTTCCTCGCCGAACTGGCCTGCGGCAGCGTCTGCATCAACGACGTGATGATGTTCATGTCGGTGCCCGAGCTGCCGTTCGGCGGCGTCGGCATGAGCGGCATGGGGCAATACCACGGACGGGCCGGTTTCGACCGCTTCAGCCACCTGAAGTCGGTCATCCGGCGCGGCCGGTTCCCGGATCCGTCGATCCGTTTTGCGCCCTACAGCACCTGGAAGACACGATTGCTCAAGTGGTTGGCCTGAGCGTCGTCCATCGAACCCGAATTCCGGTCACTCCGCGATAACCGCGCGCAGTTACCGTGCCTACAGCAAGAATCATGGAGTCAGTGCATGACCGAAAAATCGACTTTCGCAACCGCTGCTGCTTTCGCCGCGCTGGCTGCGCTGTCGCCCGCGCCGGCGCAGTCGCAGTCGCAGTCGCAGTGCGCGAGTGAACCGACCGGGAACGGGGCGATCTTCTTTCACCCCGACGGTACCTCGGCCGGCCATTGGGACGCAATGCGCATCCTCTACTACGGTCCGGACGGCGGACTCCACCTCGAGCGCTTGCCAGAGCTCGCGCCGTACCGCGGAAACGTCAAGGATCGCCTGACCTCGAGTTCGAATGCCGGCGCGGTCATCCACGCCACCGGCACGCGGGCCTGGGTCGGGTCGTTCGGCCTCGACGAGCAGGGCAACGAGATCCGCTCGGCCGACGGCAGTACCCACACGATCATGCAGGCCGCGGTCGCCTGCGGCCTGAGTACGGCGTTGGTGCAAACCGGATCGCTGATCGAACCGGGCACCGCGGCATTCGTCTCGGAGGCGGAGAACCGCTACGCCGACGCCGAGGAAATCGCGCTGGAAGTGGTCGAGTCCGGGGTCGATATCCTGCTCGGCGCCGGCGAAGAGTGGTTGCTGCCCGAAGGCGTCGCG
>CAYPZP010000146.1:0-8271 GCA_964415285.1 uncultured Halomonas sp.
CGCCCATCACCGGTTTGCATTCCAGACCGCCGGCTTGCTGGAAATACGTGAACTGCGTGATTTCCATGCCGTTGAGCCAGACCTCCCAGCCCAAACCCCAGGCGCCCAGCGTCGGGGATTCCCAGTTGTCTTCGACGAAGCGGATGTCGTGGATGCGCGGATCGATGCCGACGGCTTCGAGCGACCCCAGGTAGCGATCCTGGAAGTCCAGCGGCGAAGGTTTCATGACCACCTGGTACTGGTAGTAGTGCTGAAGACGATTCGGGTTCTCGCCGTAGCGACCGTCGGTCGGTCGTCGACAAGGCTGCAGGTAGGCGGCATTCCATGGCTCCGGGCCGATCGAGCGCAGAAATGTCGCCGGATGGAAGGTACCGGCGCCGACCTCGATATCCAGCGGCGCCGTCAGCACGCAACCCTGCGCCGACCAGTAATCGTCCAGCGTTCGAATGAAATCCTGGAAATTCACCGGCCCGGTCCCCGGAAAAAAGTCAATCTCGCAGTATAGCTTTGCGCGCCCGTCGGTTCAGCGACCTGTGCCAAGAACTGAAACGCCACCGGCGCGCATAATTGATGGTGGAGGAATCCGGTGTGTCGTCTTTCAAGACTCCTGCAACGCATCGGTGTTTCGCCGCAATCGGCAGCCCTCGACCCCGCTCCGGGCCGAAAACGACGTGCGCGTCCGGGCGATTTCCGAACGAACCAAGGCTTCCGGAGACGCCAGATGAACGAACCCGAATCACCCAACCTGTTTCGCGCCGATCACATCGATGAACAGCAGGCGTGCAGCTCGCACCCGTGGAACGCGAATTCGGAAATCCACGGCACACATCTCAGTCGCCTGGCCGGACTCGAGCGCACCGGGGTCAGCCTGGTCCGCATCCCGCCGGGCAAGGAGTCGTTCGTCTATCACTCCCATCACCGGGAAGAAGAGTGGATCTACATTCTCTCGGGGCGGGGCCTGGCCCAGATCGATCAGCGCGAACACGAAGTCGGTCCGGGCGACTTCATGGCGTTTCCCACGCCGTCGGTGGCGCATCACCTGAAAAACGCGGGGTCCGACGACCTCGTCTACCTGATGGGCGGTGAAAACCGTCGTTGCGAGGTGGCGGATTTCCCGAACCTCGGCAAGCGCATGCTGCGCCTGGATGACGACGTCACCGTCTACGAGCTCGGCGCCGGCCAGGAATTCGAGCTGCTTCCGATCGAGCGCTGAGCCCGGTCCTGCCTCGCCGCGATCACGCCGCGTGCGTTGCGGGTTCTATACTCGTTGCCAGTCGAACCGGTCCTGCCACTGCGTGCATTCCGCATCCGTCATCGAGCTGATTGCGCTGATCTTCGCTGGCGCGGCGGTCATCGCGACGGCGGCGCTGTACGCGCGCCAGGCCCTGCCGGTGGCCTATATCGTGCTCGGCTTGCTGGTCGGACCGTGGGGACTGCAGTGGGTCTCCGACATCGAGCTGGTCCGGGGCCTGGCCGAGTTCGGCATCATTTTCCTGCTGTTCCTGCTGGGCCTGAACCTCGAGCCGCGAGAACTGGCGCACATGCTGCGCCAGGCAGTCTTCGTGACGCTGGTGACATCAGTGGCTTTCTGGGCGGTCGGCGCCGGCATCGCGCTGCTGTTCGGGCTGGCGCCGCTGCAGGCGGTTCTGATCGGCGCGGCGGTGATCTTCTCCAGCACCATCATCGGGTTGAAGTTGCTCCCGACTTCGACGCTGCACCACCAGCGCCTCGGCGAGATCGTCGTCGCCATCCTGTTGCTGCAGGACATCATCGCGATCGCGCTGATCCTGTTCATCCAGGGAATGGCCGATACCGGCAATCCGATCGGCCAGATCGCGATGCTGCTGATCAGCGCGCCGTTGCTGTACGGCTTTGCCTACCTGTTCGCGCGCTACGTGCTGATGTCGTTGATGCAGCGTTTCGACCGGATCGAGGAGTACGTCTTCCTGCTGGCGATCGGCTGGTGCCTGACCATTGCCGTGCTCGGATCCCTGATCGGGCTTTCCTACGAGATCGGCGCGTTCATCGCTGGCATCAGCATCGCGATCAATCCGGTTTCGCGCTATATCGCCGAAACGCTCAAGCCGCTGCGCGATTTCTTTTTGATCGTTTTCTTCTTCGCCCTGGGCGCCGGATTCGATCTGTCCATCCTGCCCGAGATCGCGCTGCCGTCCCTGGTCATGGCTGCGGCACTGCTGCTGGTCAAGCCGTGGGTATTCGCACTGGCGCTGCGCCGCGCCGGCGAGCGCCCGGAACCCGCGCGAGAGATCGGGCTCCGGCTCGGCCAGGTCAGCGAGTTCTCGCTGCTGGTCGCGGTGGTCGGACTGCAGAGCGGCCTGATGACCGCCGAGTCCTCGTTCATCGTCCAGGCGGTCACGATCCTGACCTTCATCTTCTCGACCTACTGGATCGTGCTCCGCGTGCCGACGCCGGTCGCCGTGACCGACGACCTGCGCCGAGACTGACCCCGCTGCGCTCTAGCCGCGCAGCGTGTCCATATCGATGACGAAGCGGTAGCGCACGTCCGATCGCTGCATTCGCTCGTAGGCTTCGTTGACCTTGGCGATGTCGAGCATCTCGACGTCGCAGGCGATCTCGTGCTCGGCGCAGAAGTCCAGCATCTCCTGGGTTTCGGGCAGTCCGCCGATCAGCGAACCGGCGACGGCGCGGCGCAGGAACACCACGGCGCCCGCATCCAGCGGCGGCTCGATCGGCTCCAGCAGCCCGACCAGGATCAGCGTGCCGTCGTGCTTGAGTGCGTTGACGTATGGGTTGAGATCGTGCTGCACCGGGACCGTGTCGAGAATGAAATCGAACCGTCCGGCCGCGGCCTCCATCTGCTCGGCGTCGGTCGAGATCACAACGTCGTGCGCACCCTGGCGCATCGCTTCTTCGCGCTTGGCCTCCGAACGCGTGAACAGCGTGACCTCCGCGCCAAGCGCACGGGCGAACTTGATGCCCATATGGCCGAGCCCGCCCATGCCGACCACGGCCACGCGGTGCCCCTCGCCGACGCCGAAATACTTGAGCGGGGAGTAGGTCGTGATGCCGGCGCACAGCAGCGGAGCCGCCGCGGCCGCGTCCAGCGATTCGGGCATGCGCAGCACGAATCGCTCGCTGACCACGACCGACTCGGAATAGCCGCCGTAGGTCACCGAGCCGTCGTGACGATCCTCGCCGTTGTAGGTCGCCGTGAACCCGTTCAGGCAATACTGCTCAAGGCCGTCGTCGCAGGCCTCGCAACTGCGGCAGGAATCGACCAGGCAGCCCACGCCGACGCGATCGCCCGGCCGGAACTTCGTCACCTCGTCGCCGACCGCGGTCACGGTACCGACAATCTCGTGTCCGGGAACCACCGGGTAGACGGTCCAGCCCCAGTCGTTGTGGACGAAGTGGATATCCGTGTGGCAGATGCCGCAGTAGTCGATGCGGATCGCGACGTCGTCGGGGCGTGGATCGCGTCGATCGATCTGCAGCGGCGCGACGCCGGAGTCTTCGGACTGGGCGCCGTAGGCTTTAATCGTGGTCATTGTCGACTTCCTCTCGGTGTAGAGGTGCATTATGCCGGGGGATTGGCCTGGGTTGTTTCGAGATGCTCGACGTCAGCGTCCTTATCGATACCCGTCTCTCCGATCGCTGCGTCGGTACCGTCAAGCACATGCTGAGATTCACGCAAAGCGATTTCGCCGCCGGCTACGCCGGCTGATGCGACCTCCTTTCGAGGCCTCGAACGCTCGCGAAGCGAGCGGCGAGAACCGCCTTTGACTTTCGATGCGGCAAGGGGTTATTGCAAAGCCTCGTCGGAGCGACCGATGATCAGAGGCGATTGGAGGGCGAGATCGCCGAACCCCGCTCGGTTTATATTGAGCTTGTAACCGTTGCCGACCCGAAAAACACCTTTAAGAAATGAAAACCCGCCCCCGGATCATCATCGTCAAGACCGGTCGCGCCGTGCCCGAAGCGCGCGGCGACGGCCGGGATTTCGAGCACTGGTTTGCCGACGGCCTCGGCCGCGAGGCGTTCGACTGGCGGGTCGTGCGCGTCGATCGGGGCGAGACGCTGCCGCCGGCCAAGACGCTGGATTCCGATACGGCGATCCTGATTACCGGCTCGCCGGCGATGGTCAGTCACCGCGAGGACTGGTCCGAGCGCGCCGCCGAGTGGCTGGGCCGGGCGCACGCCGCCGGGCACGCGGTGCTCGGGGTCTGCTACGGGCACCAGTTGCTGGCGCACGCGCTCGGCGGACGCGTCGGTCCGAATCCAAATGGCCGCAGGATGGGCCGCGTGACGGCCGCGGTCTGCGCCCCGGACGACGCGCTCCTCGGCGGGCTTGGCGCGAACCTTTCGGTGCATGTCAGCCACGTCGAAGCCGTGCTCGAGCCGCCCGCCGCCGCTCGAGTGATCGCCACCGCGGACCACGATTCGCACCACGCGCTGCATTTCGGCGGCGCCAGCTGGGGTGTCCAGTTCCACCCGGAATTCGATGCCCGGATCACGCGCGACTACCTCGAAGCACGCGCCGACCTGCTGGCCGATGAAGGCAGCGACGCCGGGGCGCTGATCGCGGACCTGGACGCCGACCACGACGGTCCGTCGGTGCTCGCGCGATTCGCCGAACGGGTCCGGAAATCCACCGGGTATCGGGCTGCCTGATGAATCGATTCGGGTTCACGCTGCTCGCCGTGTGCCTGAGCTTCCCGGTCGCGGCCGAGGTGGTTCGGATTCCGACGACCGACCGCGACGTCATTGCGAGCCTGCAGGCCGATTACGATTTCTGGGGCATCGACTGGCGCAAGGGCTACGTCATCCTGCACGTTGATGCCGACCAGCGGGCCGAGCTCGCGGCAGCCGGATATACCGTCGAGACCGATGCCGTGCGCCAGCGCGAGCTGGAGCGCTGGGAGTCGCTTTCCTTTCCCCGGCTTGGCGAGGGAACCGGCACGATCTCCGGGTTTCCGTGCTATCGAACCGTCGACCGGACCCACGCCGACCTCGCGGCGCTGGCCGCGGCCCATCCGGATGCGGCCGAGTGGATCGATATCGGCGATACCTGGCAGGCCGGCGCCGGCGGCGCGCCCGGTGATTCGATCTACGCGCTTCGCATCGGCCGCTCCGCTTCACCGCGGCCGCCGCTGGTGATCAGCGCCGCCCAGCACGCGCGCGAGCTGGCCACCGCCGAGATCGCCACGCGCTTCGCCGAACTGCTGATCGTGAACCCGACCGCCGACCCGGACATCGACTGGCTGCTCGATCACCGCGAAATCCATATCGTGGCCCAGCACAACCCCGACGGCCGGAGGCAGGTCGAAGCCGGTGATGCGTTCTGGCGCAAGAACCACAACGAAACCGTCTGCCCGACCGGAAGCTGGACCGGCGTCGACCTGAACCGCAACGGTAGCTTTCTGTGGGGCTCGACTGGTAGCGAGTGCAGCCAGACCCATGCCGGTCCGGTGCTGGCCTCCGAGCCCGAGACGATCGCGCTGCAGCAATACCTGGCGCAGGTGTTCGAAAACCAGCGCCCGGCCGGCGACCTGACCACACCCGCGCCCAACGATACGCAGGGCGTGTTCATCTCGCTGCATTCGTTCGGCAATTACGTGCTGATTCCCTGGGAAGGGCTGGGCGGGCAGAACGAAAACAACGCGCCGAACCACGACGGGCTGACGCTGCTGGGCCGCCGATTCGGATACTTGACCGACTACGCGGTGGGTCGCTGGCAGCTGCTGTCTCCGGCGACCGGCACGGCGGTCGACTACGCCTACGGTGAGTTCGGCGTGGCCGCTTATACCTTCGAGGTCGGTATCACGTTCCAGCAGTCCTGCGCCAGCTTCGAATCGACGATCTGGCCGGACAACCGCGACGCGCTGCTGCTGGCCGCACGCGCGGCGCGGGCGCCGTATCTCGCGCCGTCCGGTCCGGCGATCGAGAACCTGGCCTTCGAGGTTGCCGCCGGCGTCGTCACGCTGACGGGCACCGCGGCCGACGACCGCTATTTCGCAGGTATTGTGACCGAGCCGCCGCAGCCGAATCCGGTCGACGACGTGGTTCGGATCCGGGTATCGATCGGCGCGCCCGAGGCGGCGACCGGCCAGGCCGTGGCGTTCGACCTGCCCGTTCCGGCTTCTGCGGTCGATTTCTCGGTGCAGCTGCCGGCCGGCGACCTGCCGACTTCGCCAACGCGCCTGTTCGTGACCGGCGAGGATGCAACCGGGCGCATCGGTTTGCCGCGCGTTGTCTCGGTCGATGCTGAATTGATCCACGCCAGTGGATTCGAGTCGATTCAGGAGTAGCATGGGAGTTGCGCCGGCGCCGTAAGCCGGCGCAAGGAGACTCGCCATGAGTACGACGCCCACGCTTCGTTTTCTCGGCGCCACCGGTACGGTCACCGGGTCGAAGTTCCTGCTATCCACCGAACGCCGTGAGCTGCTGGTCGACTGCGGCCTGTTCCAGGGCTACAAGCAGCTTCGAGAGCGCAACTGGCGCAAGCCGCCGTTCGACCCGGCCGCGCTCGACGCGGTCATCCTGACGCACGCGCATATCGATCATTCGGGCTACCTGCCGCGCCTGGCGCAGCTCGGTTTCGACGGACCGGTCCACGCGACGCCGGCGACCCGCGACCTGTGCAGCCACCTGTTGCCCGACTCCGGCTTCATCCACGAAAAGGACGCCGAGTTCGCCAACCGCCACGGCTTCTCGAAACACAGGCCGGCCAAGCCGCTGTATACGCGGCTGCAGGCCGAACAGAGCCTCGAATTGTTCCACGAAGTCGAGTTTCACCAGCCCTTCGCTTTCGACGACGGCGTCGAGATGACCTACCGTCGCGCGGGCCATATTCCCGGTGCGGCCAGCATCCTGTTCGAAGTTGGTCGAACCCGGATCGTCTTCAGCGGCGACCTCGGTCACGGCCACAGCGCCATCATCCCGCCGCCGCAGCCGCTGCCTGCGTGCGACTACGTCGTCGTCGAGTCGACCTACGGCGACCGCAAGCGTGACGATACCGATCCGGAAGACGCGATCGAGTCGGTCGTCAGCAGGACGCTGGCGCGCGGCGGCACGGTCATCGTTCCGGCCTTCGCCGTCGGCCGCACGCAGCTATTGCTCTATTACCTCGAGAAGCTCCAGCGCAGCGGCCGGATTCCGGCGGTTCCGGTCTACCTCGACAGTCCGCTGGCGATCAAGGCCACCGGCGTGTTCGTCGATCACCCGGATGACCACCGGCTGACGCCGGATGAGGCAGAGGACGCCTGTTCGCTGCCGCGCTACGTCCGCGACCCCGAGGAATCCAAGGCACTGGACCACGATCCAAAGCCGAAGATCATCATCGCCGGTTCCGGCATGGCCACCGGCGGCCGCGTGCTGCATCACCTGAAATTCTACGCCCCGCACGAGCGCAATACGATCCTGTTCACCGGTTACCAGGCCGGGGGCACGCGCGGCGCTGCGATGGTCGCCGGCGCCGAGCAGGTCAAGATCCACGGCAGCTACTGGCCGGTGCGAGCCGAAGTCCACAACCTGGAGATGCTTTCGGCGCACGCCGATGCCGATGAACTGATGGCCTGGCTGGGCACGATGGAATCGGCGCCGAAACGGGTCTTCGTTGTCCACGGCGAAGCCGAAGCCTCGGATGCATTTCGGCACCGGATCGAAGAGGAGCTCGGCTGGTCGGCCTGCGTGCCGGAATACAACGAGCCGTATTTCTTGGAGGTTTGAGCGTTTCGATGACGGCTGGCAGGATGACATGGGGTGGGACGAAGTCCGCCGTTTCGAGCGAACGCCGTCTTGCGCCGGCTTTCGCTCCGTGGCCGGGTCAGTGTCGAAACCGGTTTCGACGGCTGTTGCGTCGGGTTATGTTGGAATCGGAAGAATGTTCGAAAGATCGTTTCGCCGCTCGCTGCGCGAGCTATCACGACCTCCTTTTGAGGCCCCAAAAGGAGGCAAAATGGCTCGTGCCGCGTCCCCGCCCGGGCTGCGCCCGGGTTCCCTGCGATGCTCGGTTCGGGCGGGGCGCGAAGAACTCGCTAGGCTCAGACACCTTCGCGCCCGATTGTCATGACCAGCGCCGCCCGCTCCTGCGCTTCTCGGCGGCTCCGAGGCAGATTGCAGATTGGTCCAGGCTCTGTGGTGCAGTTCTATCCGCAGTTGAGGAGTCACCCACGGCAGGTCACCGGATTCCATCTCCCTTCTGCGTCGAAGCAGCCGAGGAGCGGAGTCTTTGTCGGGGCTTGTCATGACAATCGGGCCGGAGGTGTCTGAGCGCAGGGAGCATCAGCG
>CAYPZP010000147.1:0-8242 GCA_964415285.1 uncultured Halomonas sp.
GCCGGCTGATCCCGCAAAGACACCGTCGCGCCCGTGCAGAGTGATTCAGAGGTTCTCGGGGCCGCGCGAGCCCTTGGCCGCTCGTCGTCGAGCGATCTGTCCTGACAGCGATTGCTTGAAGATCCGGTTGCCGGGCGCTACGCTGGTTCGGGCAGCGGCGCAGTGAACGCGACACGGAGTTCGTCACCGGGATGGCAAAGCAGTGGATTCGATCGCCCCAATTCCGGATCACCCTGATCTACCTGGTGGTCGGATTCCTGTGGATCTATTCTTCCGACCGAGTGATCCAGCTGGCGTTCGAGTCGCCGCAGAGCATCACCGCGGCCCAGAACGTCAAGGGCTGGCTGTTCGTTGCCGCGACCGGCGCGATGTTGTATCTGCTCGTGGGAGAGCATTTCCGCTCCCTGAAGAACAAGCACCTCGAGCTCATCGAGAGCTACGACCAGACCATCCAGGGCTGGGTCGAAGTCATGGACGTACGCCACCGGGAATCGCGCGACCACACCGACCGCGTGACGCGAATGACGGAGGCTTTCGCGCGCGAAGCCGGCATCGACGATGAGGAGGAGCTGACGTCGATCCGCCGCGCCGCGACGCTGCACGACATCGGCAAGATCGGCATTCCGGACTCGGTTCTGATCAAACCCGGCAAGCTCGACGAACACGAGTGGCGCGTCATCCAGCAGCACCCGCAGATCGCCGCCGACATCCTGAAACGCATCAATCACCTGAGCGCCTGCGTACACATCCCGTATTGCCATCACGAGAAATGGGACGGCAGCGGCTATCCACAGGGTCTGCGGGGAAAGGAAATCCCCTTTCCTGCCCGGCTCTTCGCGATCGTCGACGTCTGGGACGCATTGATCAACAAGCGAGTGTACAAACCCGCCTGGGCCGAGAGCGATGTGCTCGACCACATCCGCAGTCAGGCAGGAACCCACTTCGATCCCGAACTGGCCGACCTGTTCATCCGGCGCTATGACGACATCAAGAAGTGGGCCGGCGTGCGCTTGCCGGCCGCGAGCGCAACATCGCGGTTTTCCTGAACCCGGGCAGGCGCTTGTGCCGTGCGGGAAGCCGGCCGATGTGACTGCGGTGGATCGGCTGCCTGCCGGTCCAGGAAGCGACGGAGCAGAACGCCGGGTCGCGCGGCACAAAGACGCCGCGTGTGGCCAAAGCACCCGAATGACCCAGTAAATATCTCCCGGCAAAGCCGGGGGCTTTAGTTGTGAGCCGCTCAAAGCGGCCTGTAAACGGAGCTTGCGCTCCTTGAGCCCCCTGGGGGCAACTACATCAGGTTGAGCTGGTCCAGTCGGCGATCCTCAGCCTCCTGGTTGCGAATGTAGTCCCGGATCAGCCGCTCGTCTCGCCCCACCGTCGAGGCGAAGTAGCCTCGGGCCCAGAAATGCTGGCCCACGTAATTCCTCCGGCGACGTGCATCAACTCGAGGAATGTGGATCGCGCTTTTGCCCTTCATGAAGCCGACCACCTGCGATACAGCATATTTCGGCGGGATCGATATCATCATATCGACGTGATCCGGCATCAGCTGACCTTCCTCGATATCACTTTCCTTCTGCCTCGCCAATGACTGGAAAACCTCGACCAACTCCTGGCGAATCATCCCGTAGAGCCGCTTGCGGCGATACTTCGGGATGAAAACAATGTGGTACTTACACTCCCACCGTGTGTGTCGTAAACTGCTGACTTTTTCCATGGTTTCTCCTTAGCGTGATGCATGGCGGCTCACGCTTCGGAGTTACCGTGAGATTTCTGTAATCGTCAAACTTTGAATGCCTCTCCAGCAAAGCTGGGGGTCTCCCGAATTTGTCTAGAATCCGCGGCGCAGCGCGACGTAGAGGTTGGAGTTGGTCTCGAACTGGGCGAAAAAGGTCTGTCGGGAGTTTCCCTCGAACAGGTTGAATCCGGCAGACCAGGTCCACGAATCGGTCGCCTTCCAGGCCCAGGAACCCCGAACGTACGCGTCCTCGTCGGAGGGGGATGCGAACGTGAACAACGACCAGGTCACGTTCTGCGAATGCGTCAGCAGGGTCGCCCGCAGCGTCAACACGTGGCGGTTCTCCTCGGGCGGCCGGAAGCCGGCGGGCTGGTTTGCGAGCAGCGCATCATGCTCCAGCGTGCGCTCGAGGTAGTACTGTCCGCCCAGCGTGAAATTCGCGAAGACTTCCTGCTCGTAGCCGGCCAGGAACCGGAACTGGCTGTTGGGCAGAAACGGATCGCTCCCCTCCTGATCGCCCAGCGAGCGATACCACGACGTTTCCACCGACAGGATGCCCGCACCCAGCGGCCCACGCGCGCTGCCGCCCCATGCCGACAGCGCGGGAAACACCGGCCTTCCGCTCGCGGGATCGAACCCCTGCGGACTTTTCCAGAACCCGCGGTAGCCGTAAGCGGCCAGCTCCCAGCCGCCCAGCAACCGGTGCAATCGGAACGCGACTTCGTCGTCTGCGAACCAGTCGCTGGGTCGGCGCGGTCTGAACACCACGTTGCCGCCCACGACCTCGCCGAAGCGCGGGTCGAAGAACGACAGCCTGCGGTTGTCGATGAATCGATCCGGATCGAACTTCGGCGTGTACACGACGTCGAGGTTGAACGCCGGGAAAAAGAAGGCGGCCCGGATCGCATCCGACGGCGCCTTGAGATATTCCACATCCCGCCCGATGAAGAAGGAATTCCAGTCCTTCGGAAACAGGTCGTTGAGAAACAGCAGATCGCCGACCCCCCAGGTCAGGACCTGGCGTCCAACGCGCAGGTCCACCGACTCGCCGATCGGCGCGCCGACATAGGCCTCGCGAAGATCCAGCCAGCCGCGACCCTGCTCGGGCTGCAGCTTGTGGCTGTCGGCGACGTTGTCGTAGACCAGGTCGCCCGTGAGCCGAAGCAGCGCGTTGCCGAAATAGCTGTCGCGCGACAGTTGCAGTCGCGCCTCGCCCAGCGAGGTGCTGCGCTGATTCGGATCGTCGCGCAGCCGAACCCCGGCGCGCAGGTCCCAGAAACCGGTCAGGCTGTCGACGAAACCGGCCGGCGGTTCGGCGGCATCCGATTCACCGGTGGCCCGGCGCGATTGTTGCTCGCCGCCAAGACCGGCCGGCAACGCCGGCTCGTCCGGCGACTCATCCGGCTGCTGGCCGGACCCGGCCGGCGCCAGACCGGGCGGCAGCTCGGGCGGATCGTCTCGATCTTGCGCCACGCCACCGGAAACCGCCAACAGCAAGCAGAACGCGAAGAGAATCCGGACCGATCGATGCCGCGACCGGGACGCCATCGGGTTGCCCTGGTTCGAAACACCGGCACCCCTGCGCCGGGTGTCGCTCGGCTGCTTTTCGGAGTATCGCTTGTCACGCGGACAGTTCATTACGGCCTCTCTTGCCCGGCGCGACTCACACGCCCGGGCCCCTGCGGCTGCGCGAAGCATGGCTTCGCGGTTCAAGCGCGGGTCACTCCGACGATCTCAGGTACTCGCGCGGCGCGCGCCGGAGATAGCGCTCGGTGAAGATCTCTTCCGGCAGGCCTACGTCGTAGTCCACCGAAAGATATTCCATCACGGTATTGGAACCCGACTCCAGCGACGACATCTGCGACCGCGTCACCGTCGGATAACCGTCGATGGTCTCGACGGCCAGCGCCTTGGCCTGGCGGTACTTCTCGCCGTCGGGCTTGTAGAAGTCGATCTGCACGGGAATGAAGCTGTCCTTGTGAATGTAGCTCTCGTACCACGCGAACTCGACGTTATCGGGATTCTTGGGCGTCGACTTCACGACGTAGTACACGTCGGTGGTCTCAGTGAGCTCGTGATCGTCGAGATCGATATTGCGTCCCGAAACGTCCTCGTAGAAGAAATCCGAGCCGACGAAGCTGTTGCGCTTGTCGGTTGCCGAGATTCGCCGCACCAGGTCCAGCGACGGCAGGTAGAGCCAGCGGTCGTCGTCGGAATCCAGGTGTTTCCAGACCATGAACACGGTCCGGTTGAGGTCCGAGGGACGCCGGAAATAGACGTAGTACTTCTGCTCGCTCCAGTAGGCGTTGTCGTCCAGCGAGTCGCTATCGGCCTGGTCGCGCCTGAGGATGATCATGCGCCGATCGCGCTCGCGGCCCTGGCTGTCGGTAATCGTCATCTGCACCTCGGCGCGGCCATCCTTGCCCTGGTAGTAAGCGGCGAGATTGGCGCGATGAACGATCTCGTCGACATCCGGGGATTGTGCGGCCAGTGTCGATGCACCCAGCACGAGCGCGGCAATCGTCGATCCGATGAATTTCATGGTCAGGCCTCCTTGCCGTATCGACGGAACAGGTAGGGGTTCAGGTAGCTCATCAGCGCCGGCAACAGCAACAGCGTGATCACGCCGGCAGCGAAGATGATGGCTGCGATGAAGATGCCGACGGTCTGGTACGGCACCAGCGGCGCGGCCAGCAGCGGCAGGAACCCGGCACCGAGAATGATCACGTTGCGACTGATGGCGCGCGCCGGCTCGCCGAACAGCTGGGTCACCGTATCCGGCCAGTTGCCGACATGCAGGAAAGCCTGGCGAGAGCGCGCGAGGAAGTGAATCGCGAAGTCCACGGCCAGCCCGAGGCTGAGCGCGCTCAACACCGCCACCGGCATGTCGTAGTCCTTTCCGATCAGCCCGATCACGCCGTAGATCAATGCCACCGTGATGGTCAACGGGATCATCGACAGCAATCCCCACAGGACCGAGCGGAACAACACCACCATCATGCCCAGCACGATCGCGAAACTGCCCATGAAGGCATACAGCATGCCGGTCACCATCTTGTCCTGCCACACGACGTTGATATAGGTCAGACCGAACCAGTCGTGCTCGAGTTCGAGCGGGGGCGGGTTGTCGGCGATGAATCGCTCGGCGTGCGCCACGACCGCTTCCATGTCCATGTTGTCGCCACTGTTGAGCTGCAGCCAGAGGTTGGCCGATCGATAATCGGGCGTGACGAAGTGCCAGAGATCCTGCGGACGATGACTTCCCTGGTAGGTGAAAAGGGTCTGCGCCACGGTATCAGCCCGGTCCGGGATGCGGTACTGCTCCTGCCCGCCGCCCAGCAACTCCCGATGCACGACCTTGACGACGTCGGCCAGCGAGTTGACCTTGCCCACGCGCGGATCCCCGGCGAGGTCGGACTGCAGCGCGTCGATCCACTCCAGCACCTCCGGCTGCTTGAAGGTTTCTCCGGCGGCGCGGCTTTCGTCGACCGCGAGCCAGACGTCGTCCCATGCGAACGGGTCGTCAGCCTGTTCCTGGCGCTCCTCGATCCGTTCAAGCACCGCATCGAACAGCGATTTCGAGGAACCGGCGTCGATCGACCGGGCCATTTCGGCCGCATCGGAAAACGCTTCCGCGGCGCTGCCGTCGCGCGACTCGGCCTCGGACTGCAGCAAGCCGGCCAGTCTTTCGCGGGTGTCCGACAACGACGGTGACGAGACGTCGCGCAACTCCAGGTAGGCCATGTACGTGCCCGCCAGGTGCTCGTTCATGACGCGGTCGGCGACCCGGATGGCGTGATCGGGCTCGAACCACTTGATCGGATTGTCGTTGATCCGGATCTGGCTGATTCCCCAGCCCGCCGCAGCGATCAACGCCAGCGAGACCAGCAGCACCGCGCCGCGGCGCTTCACCGCGGTGCGACCCAGCGCGCGCAGCAAGCGGCCGAGCGGCGTGGCCGACGCGGGGTCCTCGCCCGTGGCATGACCGAAGTCGGCCAGCTTGCTTTCCGGGATGAACATGAAATAGGCCGGAATGAACACGATGCTCCAGAACCAGGCGAGCATCACGCCGATGGCGACGAATACGCCGAACACCTGCACCGGGGGGATCGGCGTCAGCGCCAGCGAAGCGAATCCGGCGGTCGTGGTCAGCGAAGTGAACAGCATCGGCCGGAACAGGTGGCGCATTACCGCCATGATCGTCTTCTTCCGATCGCGATGCTGCTGGTAGGAGTCGAACGCCTCGGACAGGATGTGCACCGAATCGAGCACCGCGATCGGCATGATGAAGATCGGGATCATCGAACTCATGATGTGGATGGTGTGGCCCGTGATCACCAGCAAGGCCATCGTCGAAAGCGACGTGACCAGTGCCACGATCATCGGCGAGACGACCAGCACCAGGTTTCGGAAGAACCACCACATCAGGAGGAAGATCACCAGCATCGCCAGCGGTGCGGAGATCGCCATCTGAACGAACATCTCCACGCCGAAAGTGTCCTCGGCGACCGGGAGACCGGTAATGTGCACGCGCTCGGATGCAGGCCAGTCGCGGGTGAACTCGAGGATATCTCGGCGGACGCTCCAGGAGATGGCCTTGTGCGTGATCGGTAGATAGATGGCCAGTGCCTGCCCGTCGTCACCGGTCATCGTGCCGTCGAGCATCGGAATTCGCCGCGCCCGCTCCAGCACTTCGCGCGCCTGCTCACGGGTCTCCGGCGGGGTGCGCATCAGCCACGAAAACTCCACCTGGCCGACGCCGGCCTGCTGGATGTCGTCGACATTGGACGGTGCAATGACATCCACGCCGACGACCTCACGACGCTGCTCCGGATGCCGCGGATCGGGATACGACAAGCCCTTCGCGAACTCGGTCAGCGCGTGAACGCGCGTCAGCGTCCCGGGATTGAAGACGCCGTCCTCATCCTGCTCGTTGACGATGCCGACGACGATCATGTCGTAGAGGTCGTAGCGTTCCTTGGCATGGTCGTGGAACAGGCGCACCGGCTCGTCCTCGGCGAGCATGTTTTCGGGGTCGGTATCGATGGTGATCGGCGCCAGCGGCGCAAAGGTCTGCGGCCAGATGCTGGGCAGCGCCGCCAGGGCCACCAGAACCAGGGTCGTCAGCGCCATGATCGTCGACAGCCAGCCGCGACGGCGAACGGCCGCGCCGGTCACGCGGTCGGATACTCGTTCCAGCAAAGGCGTCGGCTGAGCCATCGGGTCTCCCGTGTTCATGGTCGACAATGCGGTGCGTGGCGATACACGCTCGAATTCAGCGGCGGACGGTCCGTCCGGCAGCGCTTTATATTAGCATTAAATAATATATCGCGCAATCGTGCGCTCCAACCGGCGCAATCCACACCATGATCCTAACGCCGACCTCGCCGTGCGCCTTGATTTACATCACGCGACGCGTTATATTAGGCTTGACTAATTTTAATCATGCAGGAGTCGCTCCATGAACATCGATCGCCTTGTCTTCGCGTTCGCAGGCCTGATGATCCTGGCCAGCCTCGCACTCTCACAGCTGCACAGCGTCCACTGGCTGTGGTTGACCGCCTTTGTCGGCGCGAACATGCTCCAGGCTGCCTTCACCGGTTTCTGCCCGCTGGCGAAGATCCTGGCCGGCCTCGGCAAGCGCCCCGGCGCCGCATTCCAGTGATTCGGATCGCCTTGGCAATCGCGCTGTTCGTGCCTGGGCTCGCCCCGGCCGATTCGCCCGCCGACCCGGCGACGCCTCCGCAGTGGGTCGTGGACGCGCGAGCCGCTGCCTCGGAACTCGGTACCCGGCTCAAGCAGGAGTTGAGGTCCGCGCTGACCGAGTCGGACCCGGCCGGCGGCGTGACCATCTGCCGCCGGCGCGCGCCCGAAATTGCGGACTCGATATCCGGTCCACACCTCGAGGTCGGCCGCACGGCGCTGCGCGTGCGCAACCCCGCCAACCGGCCCGATGACTGGGAGCGGCGGGTGCTGGAAACCTTCCGCCAACGAATCGAAGCCGGTGAAGACCCGTCGACGCTGGAGCACTGGCAGGTCACCGCAGTCGACGGCACGCCGACCGGCCGCTGGATGAAAGCCATCCCGATGGGACCGCAGTGCGTGCTCTGTCACGGCGGTGAAATCGCCGAGCCGCTCGCCGAAACCATCGCCGAGCTGTATCCCGAAGACCAGGCGACCGGTTTCAGGCCGGGCGAGCTGCGCGGCGCGTTTACCGTCGAGATGGACCTTGCCCCCGCCGACGCCGGTGCGCCCTGAGCGCAGGTCGCCCGTGCACTGATCCCGCAAGGCGGCGCCGGGACCGGGTCGTCGGGATCTCCATCGACCGGACCGGTCAACCCGGGCGTCCGGCCCCGGCCGGGCCGCCGTGTCCCGAATCAGCCGGCTACCACTCGAGGCCGCGCGCGGTCAGACTGGCCTCGCGATCGAATCTCGGCAACACGCCATGGTCGTGCGAAAACACCACCACGCTGACATCGCTCAGCAGACGGTCCAGCGCGTCGG